>CALIUG010000100.1 GCA_938048755.1 uncultured Alphaproteobacteria bacterium | reverse complement strand
CAGCAATGGACCGCGACGAGCTTGTCATCGCCGATGTTCGTGGCGGCGTTGCGTATCGACGCGCCCATGTCAGGGGAAGCTGGTTCCTCGGTCGCGCCAACCTCAAATCCGATCTGCAGCGCTTGCCTGAAGACAAGCCGGTCGTGCTGTTGTCCGATGAAATCGGATTTGCCCGTCTTCTTGACCGTGACCTCAGTCAGCTTGGCCGCCAGACCCACATTGTCACCACGCCGCTGCAGGGCTGGGAACAAGCCGGGTTCGATCTTGAACAGGGGGCCGGGCAAATGGCGAGCGAACCCCATGATGCGATTTATGATCTCGAAGAACGCGAAATCCATGTCCGCGATGCCCACGACTATCTGAAATGGCGGGTCAACCTGTTTGAAATCCTGGCAGGTGATCCCGGAGCAACCTACGTCGGCAATGCCTAGCCTAACTGATGGATCAACACGGATACCCATCGCTTCAGGGGTGAAACAACCCACCACATCCCGTTTCGGCCAACACGAGGAACTTGATTGATGTCAGAAACAGACGAAAGCCCCATCGCGGGATTCATAAGCCCACCGCGCTGGTACGACGCCAGTCCGTCTGAGTTTGTGTCCATCTGTGCCGAACCGGTGCGAACCCAGCAGTCGATTCTTCCCATGCACAAGTTCAACTTCGATCTCGATACGATCGCCGGTGCCATTCCCGAAACCATGGTGGCGGCCCGCGCTCTTGGCGAGTCAGGATGCAGTGTTGTCTGCACAACGGGTACGCCCTATGCGTGGGCAGGGCTCAGTGACGAGCCTGCCATCAGGGCACGGATTGCCATGCTTGAAACTGCGGCCGGAGCCTCCGTGGTCATGGCAGGCATGGCCATCATCGATGGATTGCGCGCGCTCGGTGCCGAGAAGATTGCCGTGGCCGCGCCCTATTACGCACCTCACTGGCGCGACCACTGGTCTGCGATCATCCGCGCCTGCGGCTTTGACCTTCTGACCATGCAGTCCATGGACCAGCAAAACCTCGTTCCCGAAAGTTCAGACATGATCGAAGAACACGGCTGGTCGACATCGAGCGAAATGGTCATCGCCAGCCTTGAGAAGGTCGCCCAGGATGCGCCCGACGCTGACGCCATCGTCATTACGGGCGCCAGTGTGCGAACCCTGCCACTGACGGCTCACATGGAATCCCGTATCGGCAAACCGCTTCTCGCTTCCGATACCGCTCTCTTCTGGGCCATGGCGCAGCGTCTTGACATACCTCTGAAGCCTGGTTGCCTGGGCGCCTTGACCGACGCTCACGGTTAGCAAGAACGCTTAATCCGAGGCACCGATCAACCGGTTTGCATCGAGGCAGCCGTCAGACCGGACCCTTTCAGCGCATCCAGCACCATCTTCTGGAAGAAGTGGACATGATGTTCGCTGAACTCGGGATGATCGCGATCCACGACAAAGCGGCCCTGGCTGTAGCCCAGCGAGTGCAGGCCTTTCTGCACCCCCTCGCACAGGCCCACATCCTCCTTCACCAGCACGTTCTTGATGAAGTCGATGAACCGTTGTTCCAGTTCGCTGGGCTCAGGTGACGTGAAGTAGAAATCCCAGCGTTCGCGCGTGGTTTCCGGGCCTGTCGGCAGAACCTGAAACATCGCCAGGTGCGTGCTGCCCGGAAACATGAGCGGGATATGCACCGGCCAGATGTAACCAAACAGCGCCTCCTGCTCGACCTCTTCTGGTTTCAGCGCATAGGCGCCGTTATCCAGCGCCTTCTTTTCCACCTTGTGGCTGAACGTAATCCCGTCCTCCGACCAGACCGCCTTGGCGTCGTAGTCCACCAGACTCATCAGCGTCTTGTGGTTGGCATCGCAGTGGTAACATTCGTGATTGTTGTCGATCACCGTCTTCCAGTTGGCGGCAATGTCGACTTCCCAGCGCTCCGCGCGCACAAGATCATCAAGGCGCGAGCAGGCTTCCTTCATGTCGGCCAGAAACTGCGGCGCCTGTTCGATCAGCGGCGTGGCATCCGGGTCCATGTTGACGAACAGGAACCCGCCGTAGTTTTCCAGACGCACCGGCTTCAGATCGGCATTATCGGGAATCCAGTCCTTCAGGCTTTCGCGCCCGCGTGCCTGCCTGAACCTGCCGTCGGTGCCATAACACCACTGGTGATAGGGGCAGGTGATCAGCTTGCGGTTACCGGAACCTTCCAGCAGCGGATGCGCACGATGACTGCAGACATTGTGGAACGCCCGGATCACATCATCCTGCCCACGCATGATGACGACGTTCTGATCGACAACCGAACCCGTGATGTAATCGCCCCGCTTGGGCAGATCGCTCACATGGCCCTGATACCACCATGTCCTGTGAAAGATCGCGCCATGCTCAAGGCGCCAGATGTCGGGATCGTGGTACCAGCTTGCCGGCAGCGTGAACGAGTCTTCGGCACGCTCGGCAAAGCGACCGGGATCAAGAGGCGGCGCGAGATTCGGACGGTTCATGGCGCGTGACCTGTATGGGGTGCTTTCAACTCTGAT
>CALIUG010000099.1 GCA_938048755.1 uncultured Alphaproteobacteria bacterium | reverse complement strand
CCTCCTATAACCCTTACCATTACCAGAAGATTTCTGGGTGACGCACAGGCTTCTGAGTGACGCACAAACTGACGCACAGAATGTGCCTCTTGACGGTGACTCACTGCCACCTAGAATGGCTGTCTTGCTCACATATCAGTGCATGCAGGTGCCTACATGGAGAACCATATCCCGCACCCGGCACCGCTGGTGAGCAGGCATTCGGCGGCGAGAGCGCAGCGGCCGCCGACCGGTGCGACTGCACCGGCGCGCCGTATGGCGCGTAAGCCAAACGAGCGGAGCGAGTGCCGGCGTTTGAGGCTAAAAGACAAAGCGGACGCGAACGCCCGGTGCCTGAGGGAACAAGCAAAAAAGGGGCAGGGCTAACACGAGCGCCTGAGACTGAAGATCAGCGCGCTTTGCCAGAGAAACCCTTGCCTCGCCCTGCTATAACCCCGTCATGACAGACAACAGCAACACGTGGCAGGTCAGCCTGACGCTCGCCAAGGACATGGTCGAGGCCGCTGACAGCGCGCTGGAGAATTCCGGCGCCCTTGCCGTCACCACCTTCGAAGTCGAGCCCGACGGTCTCTGGACCGTCACTGCCCTGTTCCAGGACGAGCCGGTGGCCGAGGGCCTGCAATCCTCCATCGCCCAGTCCCTGGGGGCAACCGGAGCACTGATGCCGCTCACCATCGAACAGGTGCCCGACCGGGACTGGATAGCCGAAACCGTGCGGGCCTTCCCACCGCTTCCCATCGGGCCGTTCTGGATTCACGGCAGCCATGTCGGCCCGCCCGATCACGAACGTATCGCGATCCTGATCGATGCCGGCATCGCCTTCGGTTCGGGCGAACACGCCACCACCGAAGGCTGCCTGCTGGCACTCGCCGCCCTTCGCGACAAGGGTTTCCATCCCGCCAATGCGCTCGACATGGGCTGCGGTTCGGGCATCCTGGCCATCGGCGCGGTCAAACTCTACGACTGCGAGGTTCTGGCCGTCGACATCGACCCGGCTTCCGCCGACTTTGCCCGCGAGGCCGCAGAAGCCAACGGTGCACACCAGCGCATCACCGCACTTGCCGGCGACGGTTACGCGACCCCGGAGGTCACCAGCCGTGCGCCCTATGACCTCATCCTCGCCAACATTCTGGCCAATCCGCTGATCGCCATGGCACCCGACCTTGCCGCCGTGCTCAAACCCGGCGGGATCGCGATCCTGTCGGGCCTGCTCGCCCATCAGGCCGAAGCGGTGACGGCGGCCCATGTCGCAGCGGGCCTGAAGCTGGTCGAGCGTAACGACCTGCGGACCTGGTCCACGCTTGTCCTGACAAGGCCCTGACGACGGTACCGTGATGGACGGACACGCGCTTTTGGTGACCGGAGCCTATGGCACTGGTAAGACCACGGTGGTCGAGGAACTCGCCCAACGCCTGGAGGATGCGGACCTCGCCTACGGCGCCATCGATCTCGACTGGTTGATGTGGTTCGACGCCGGTCTCGAGCCAGAGACCCAGCAGCAGGTCTTCCTCGCCAACCTGCAGACTGTGGCCACCAACTATGTCAGTGCAGGCGTCACCCGCCTGCTGCTCTCCGGCGCTGTCGCCGACAGATCAGCACTGGATGCTATCCGCCAGGCTCTTCCCATGCCGCTGCGTGTCGTGCGCCTGATCCTGCCCCTGGCACGCATCGAGGCTCGTCTGGGCGAGGCCGTCACATCAGGCCGCGCCAACGACAAACGCGCCGCAGCCGCCTGGCTTGCCGCGGCCACCGGTGTCGGCCTGGAAGACATCACCTTCACCAACGACCGCCCCATCGGCGAGACCACCGACGCCATCGCCCAATGGATGGGCTGGCCGGTCTAACCCCCTACCCCGACTTGGCCCAGCCTGACCGGGCCATCCATCTCGGAACGCAGGAGGACCAGGCAGCCTCAGCGGTGTGCAGGAAGGCGTTGCCTACACATCACACGCCTCCACCGGCTTGCCCGCGGCAACCGTTCGGAGATGGATGGCCCCATCAAGTGGGGCCAAGCCGGAAGTGTTTTATTGGGATTTGCGCGAATGTCTGGCGGCAATCCACACGCCTCAATCCACCCACACCACCTCGGTCTCGATCCGTCCATCATCGTGGAGTGCGAGGCGGCGAAAGGCGGGGGGTTCGTCGGTGTAGCCGAATGCACCATCGGGATCGTTCTTGAACTGCACACAGGTCGAGGGCGTCCCCAGCAGGCGCACGCCGTTGCGTGTGCTGTCGTGAACATGGTGGATGTGACCCCAGAGCAGACCGCGCACATTCGTGTGACGGTCCAGCACCGTGTAGAGGTCCGGCGCGTTGTCGAGGCCGACATCATCCAGCGGGCTGCCGATGGGTGCCGGCTGGTGGTGCATGACGACCAGGACATGCGCCTGGCTTGCTGCCACGAGCGCCGCATCCAGCCTATCAAGGCGTTCTGCACCCAGATGGCCATGGGTCTCGCCCTCAACCGTACTGTCGAGCATCACGATGCGCCAGGGATCAAGGCTGTGGCTGGTCGTCAGGGCAATGGTCTCGTCCGCGAGGTGTTCGCGCATCAGACCCATGAGATCATGGTTTCCCGGAATCGCACTGACCGGCCTGCCAAGCTCCAGCAGCACCGGTTTCAGGCGGTCATAGGCGTCCGGGCTGCCGTCATCGACCAGATCGCCGGTTGCCAGCACCAGTTCCGGTGCTGGATGCTGCCAGCGCACCGCTGCGACTACCCGCGACAGGGTCTCGAGCGTGTCGCGCCCCTGCTTGCGGTCGTATGGGTCTGCGTCAATGTGCAGATCGGTAATCTGAACCAGATGTCGCACGGGCATCGGTGTAAGGTCCCTTGGTTGCCATGACTCCGTCGGCCCCGCTATTTTGCCAGACCCGCATCAGGATATGCCATGACCAGTACTGCCACGTCTTCCCCAAGCGCCTATTCCGGCGATGCCGCCCTCGCCCGTCTTCTGGCTGCTGCACGTGCCGGCAAGTCCGTGGCCGATGTCCGCAGCATCGTGGCGGGCGCTCTGGCGGCGCCGGAAAGTTACGATCCCCAGGCCTGGATGGCGATGGTGGTCGAGAACGCCGACGATGCCCTGCGTGCCGAACTTGCCGCACTGAAAGACACCATGGCCGGAGAGATCAGCGACGGACGTGATGCCGGTCCGCCTGCCCCGGCCTGGCGTCTGAAGGCCCTGCGCCGGGAACTCAGCGCCCGTGGACTCGACGGATTCATCATCCCGCGTGCCGACGAACATCAGGGCGAATCCGTGCCATCCCGCGCCGACCGGCTGCTGTGGCTGACCGGGTTTGCCGGTTCCGCCGGCGTCGCCGTGGTGCTGGCCGACAAGGCAGCGATCTTCATCGACGGGCGTTACACGCTCCAGGTCGAGAGCGAAGTGCGAACGGAGGACTACGAACGCCGCCACCTGATCGAGGACCCGCCTTCCGACTGGGTCGCGGCCAATCTGGGCAAGCGCAGGCTGGGTTACGATCCCTGGCTCCACACGGTGCCCGGCCTCAAACGCATGACGGAAGCCGTGGACAAGGCCGGCGGTGAACTGGTGCCGGTCCGGGGCAATCCCGTTGATGCGATCTGGTCCAACCAGCCCCCCGCGCCGCTTTCTCCCATGCGCGTCCAGTCTCTGGACCATGCCGGGCGCAGCGCCGCCGACAAGATTGCCGATGTCGCAGCCGATCTCACCGAAAGCGGTGAAGCAGCGGCCATCCTTTCCGAGCCTTCCTCCGTCGCCTGGCTGCTCAACATCCGGGGCGGCGACATCCCCGATACGCCGGTCAGCCTGGGGTTTGCGCTGGTCGAAGCGTCGGGCGCCGTGACGCTCTTTACCGACCCCCGCAAGGTGACCACAGCCGTGCGTGCCTGGCTGCCCGAAACTGTCACCGTGCAGAAGCGTGAGGCCATGGCGGGCATGATCGATGCCATCAGTGCTGACGGCGGCACAATCCGGCTCGATTCCGGCTCGACCCCGACCTGGTTCCTCAACCGTGTCGAACAGGCCGGTGGCACGCCGGTTGTGGGGGACGATCCTTGCATGATGGCCAAAGCCTGCAAGAACGAAGCCGAGATTGCCGGCACGCGCGCGGCCCACATCCGTGACGGCGCGGCGCTGACGACGTTTCTCGCCTGGCTTGATCACGCCACCCGGCCGGGCAGCAACATCGAGGTCGACGAACTCTCCGCGGCCGCCAAACTCGCCGAATGCCGTAAGCAGGTCGAGGGTTATCGCGGCGGCAGCTTCGAGACGATCTCGGGTTTCGGCCCCAACGGTGCCGTTGTGCATTATCGCGCCAGCGAACGCACGAACCGGCGGTTTGAGGCCGGTTCCCTCTATCTCGTCGACTCCGGTGGCCAGTATCCCGACGGCACCACCGATGTCACCCGCACCATTGCCATCGGTGAGCCCCATGACGATCAGAAGAAACACTTCACCGCTGTGTTGCGCGGCCACATTGCCTTGGCCATGGCGCGCTTCCCCAAGGGTACCAACGGCATCGCGCTCGATGCCATGGCGCGTGGCCCGCTATGGCAGATCGGCGCCGATTTCGACCATGGCACCGGTCATGGCGTGGGCAGCCATCTTGGCGTGCACGAAGGCCCCCAGCGCATCTCCAAAGCCGGCGTGGTGGCGCTCAAACCCGGCATGATCGTTTCCAACGAACCAGGCTACTACCGCACCGATGCCTGGGGCATCCGCATCGAAAACCTGGTCGTGGTGGAGGAAGACGACGGCCCGAGCGAACGTCCGATGCTGCGTCTCTCGACCATCACCAAGGCCCCCATCGACCGCCGCCTGATCGCCGTCGAGGACATGACCCCGGCCGAAATCACATGGCTCGACGCCTACCATGCCGAGGTCTGCGAGACCCTGACACCGCTGGTCGATGGCGAGACCCTCGCCTGGCTCAAGGACGCAACGCGACCCTTGGGTGAAGGTGTCTGACGTTGGTTCGAGGCAACGAAAATCTACACCACCGTGATCCCCAGCGAAGGCTGGAGTCCATACGCACTACCGTTTTTGTCAGGCAAGAAGTCGCCCCACGCCTCCTTCATGCACAGGACCTCGCGATGACGGGTCGTTCATGGTCTCCGCGCTTCTATCGGCACCGGGCTTATGGACCCCAGCCTTCGCTGGGGATCGCCTTGTCAAAGGGCCAGGCATGAAACACGCAGGCGCCGAGGCGCTGGATATCCTGGAACCGTTGCTTGCGGACCTGCGCGCCCTTGAAGGCCCCAAGGAGAAAAAGCGCGGTGTGTTCTATCTGAAATCCCGCGCCTTCCTCCATTTTCACGAGGACCCGGCCGGTCTCTTCTGCGATGTCCGGCTCGACCCCCGCGACGATTTCACACGCCGCGCCGTCAACACTCAACAGGAGCGCCGCGCTCTGTTAAGAGAGGTCCGCGCCGCACTGGCCCAACATGCCCAAGGAAGAACCAAACCATGACCCACCCCCATCTCGCGACTCCGGCAGGCAAGACCCGCGCGCGTGCGCTGGGCATCCCCTTCAACGGCACACCCGGAACGAACAACGCCATCACCGACGTGCCCGGCGTCGAGGTCGGCTATTGCACCCTGATCGAGGGCGAAGGCGGCCCGCTGGAGGTCGGCAAGGGCCCAATCCGCACCGGTGTGACCGCCATCCTGCCCGGCGGCCTCAAACGGCCCGACGCCACGGTGTGGGCGGGCCAGCACAGCCTCAACGGCAACGGCGAACTGACCGGAAGCTGGTGGATCGAGGAAGCAGGCAAGGCCGACGGCCCGATTACGATCACCAACACCCATTCCTGCGGCGTCACACGCGATGCCACCATCGAATGGCTGCACAAACATGCCAACAGCTATGGCGACGGCCCAAGCTGGGGTCTGCCCGTGGCGGGCGAGACCTATGACGGCTGGCTGAACGACATCAACGGCTTTCACGTCACCCGCGAGCACACCTTCCAGGCGATCGAAGCCGCCAGGTCAGGCCCCATCGAGGAAGGCAGCGTGGGCGGCGGCACCGGCATGATGCTCTATGGCCACAAGGGTGGCTCGGGCACAGCGTCGCGCCAGGTCGCCCATGGCGATGCGACCTACCATGTCGGTGCCTTTGTGCAGGCCAATTTCGGCCTGCGCTCCCAGCTCACCGTTGCCGGCATTCCCATGGCCGAACACCTGCCCGGCCCCGACCCCTATGACTCCGACACCGGCTCGATCATCGCTGTTGTGGCGACCGACGCACCGCTCATCAGCCACCAGTGCAAACGCCTCGCCCGGCGTATCTCGCTGGGTGTCGGCAAAGGCGGTTCCATCTCGGGCCACGGCTCGGGCGACATCTTCATGGCCTTCTCGACCGCCGGTTCGGAACGCCACGGCAGTGCCGAACCGGTCGTGGCCTTTGACGTCATTCCCGACCATCTGCTCGACCCGTTCTTCGAGGCCGTGATCCAGGCCGTCGACGAAGCCATCATGAACGTGCTGGCGGTCAGCGAACGCATGGTCGGCATCGACGGTCACACCGCCGAAGCCCTTGACCGAGAAGCATTGGTCGCGACCTTGAAGAAGTTCGACTGCTACGTGGAACCTGTCGGGTACTGATGGACAATTATGGTGTCATCCCGGAGCCCGCAAAGCGGGAATCCGGGATCTCATCATGACGCGTTTTCGAGAAACTGTGCGGACCGAGAACCCGGCTCGCGCTCGCTGCGCTCTCTCGGTCGGGATGACACTGTTCAACTACCCCAGAACGATATCGAACACGCCGGTCTGGCTGCCGGGTTCGTCGGGCGTGGGCTGGAAATCGATGGTCACGGCGGCCTGACCCTCTGCACTCAGGCGGCGCAACAGACCATCTCGGTCGTTATCGGGTTCACCGGAAAAGTACATCTGGGTCACCAGATCCGCGCGTCCAGGCACGGCGACCAGGAAATGGATGTGGCGTGTGCGGCCGGGATAAAGGCCCGGCCTGATCGTCTTGAAGCGATAGGCGCCGTCGGCACCGGTCACCATCTTCCCGAACCCCTGAAAGCCGGGGTCCATGGCGATGGGATTGCGGTCACCGGGGTGGTGGTAACGCCCTTGCGCGTTGGCCTGCCAGAGTTCCACGCGTGCGCCTTCGAGAACCGCGCCCGAGGCATCAAGAACCCTTCCCGTGACGTGCAAAATCTCGCCCTGCGCCAGTTCGGCCTGATCCATGACACGCGTCAGGTCGTTGTCATCGTCCAGCGGCAGCTCCAGGGGATAGAACGGCCCCCTTGCCTGAGCCGGCGTCGCCAGAAGTTCCGCCCACGCCCCCATCGGGGCCAGGCTAAGACCGGCAACGGTTCCAGCAAGCAGGTGGCGTCGTGTGGCATCAGACATGGCTTCTCCTTCGTGCAGACGGTCAACACAGGCAAATCGCAATGCTGAGAGCAAGCCTGCCCGGCAATTGCGGTCTCACTGTGGTCGTTACACGCCCAGACGCTCAATTCCCGATATGGGCCAGCCATTCGGCTTCGGTCATGACTGTAAGGCCCAGTTCCTCGGCCTTTTTCAGCTTGGAGCCGGCACCAGGGCCGGCAACCACGATGTCGGTCTTGGCCGAGACGGACCCGGCGACCTTGGCGCCCAGGGATTCGGCCCGCGCCTTGGCCTCCTGACGGGTCATCTCTTCCAGGGAACCGGTAAAGACCACGGTTTTTCCCGAAACCGGCGAGGTTGCCGCGGCATGCTCGACCGCCTCGATCGTCAGGCGTTCGGCAAGGCCATCCACAACCTCGAGGTTATGGGGTTCGTTGAAGAAATCGACGATCGCTTCGGCCACCGTCGCACCGATGCCGTCGATGTTGTTGAGCGTTTCCCAGGCCTCCCCCTGTCCGATCTCGGCTGAGGCCATGGCATTGCGAAAGGCTTCGAACGTGCCGTAGTTGCGCGCCAGCAGGCGTGCTGTGGTCTCGCCGACATGGCGGATGCCCAGCGCGTTGATGAAGCGGTCGAGCCCGATGGTTCTGCGCTCATCGATCGCGGCATAGAGATTGCGCATGGAAAGCTCACCCCAGCCCTCGAATTCGGCAATGCTGTCGCCTGCCTTCTTCTCCAGATCGAAGATATCGACGGGATTGCGGATCAGTTCCTGCTCCCAGAAGAACGTGACCTGCTTGTCGCCCAGACCTTCAATGTCAAAGGCAAGACGGCTGACGAAGTGGCGCAGGCGTTCGACCGCCTGGGCCGGACAGATCAGGCCGCCGGTACAGCGCCGTGCCGCATCGGGCTTGCCAGTCTTGGGATTGAGCTCACGCACCGCATGGCTGCCGCAGACCGGACAGGTCTCGGGGAATTCATAGGGCACGGCATCACCCGGGCGTTTCTCCAGAATGGGCCGCACGACCTGGGGAATGACATCACCGGCCCGCTGCACCACCACGGTGTCACCGATGCGGATGTCCTTGCGTTCGATTTCCTCCTGGTTGTGCAGCGTGGCGTTCTGAACCACAACACCGCCGACGGTGACCGGCTCCAGCATGGCAACCGGCGTCAGGCTGCCGGTCCGCCCGACCTGGATGCGGATATCGTTCAACACGGTCTGGGCCTGTTCGGCGGGGAATTTGTGGGCGATCGCCCAGCGCGGCGCACGGCTGACAAACCCCAACCTGCCCTGCCAGTCCAGCCGGTCCACCTTGTAGACCACACCGTCGATGTCATAGGGCAGTCCCGCGCGCTGCTCACCAATCGCGTGGTAACGATCCAGCAGTTCCTGGGCACCGTTGCACAGCGCAATCTCCGGGTTGACCAGCAGGCCCCAGCGGGCGAATGCTTCAAGTATGCCGTGATGGGTTTCAGCCGGCAGACTGCTTGCCTCTCCCCAGGCATAGACGAAGAGCTTCAGGGGCCTCGTGCGGGTGACTTCGACATCCAGTTGCCGCAGTGATCCCGCTGCCGCGTTGCGCGGGTTGGCAAAGCGCGGCTCGCCAGCCGCCTCACGGGTTTCGTTGAGCGTGAAAAAGTCATCCCGGCGCAGATAGATCTCGCCGCGCACCTCGATCACGTCAGGAACGTCTTCGGCCTCCAGCATCTCCGGCACATCGCCCATGGTGCCGACATTGGCCGTGATGTCTTCGCCCGTCTGGCCATCGCCCCGGGTCGCGGCACGCACATACCGCCCGTTTTCGTACCGGATGGAGACCGCCAGCCCGTCAATCTTGGGTTCGGCGACCACATTGACCGCATCGTCTTCATCCAGCCCCAGGAACCGGCGGATGCGCACCAGGAAATCGGTCACATCCTCATCGGCAAAGGCATTGCCCAGGGACAGCATGGGTACGGAATGGCGCACGGTCTTGAAGCCTGAAGACGGCCGTGCACCGACCTTGCGCGTGGGGCTGTCGTCACGGATCAGGTCGGGAAACCGGGCCTCGATCGCATCGTTGCGGCGGCGCAGGGCGTCATAGTCCCCGTCGCTGATCTCGGGCGCATCCTTGCCGTGATAGAGCGTGTCGTGATGGGCGATCTCACCGGCCAGCGCTTCCAGCTCCTGTGCGGCTTCCTCGATCGTGAGTTCCTCAACCGCCCGTGCGCGCAGAGTATCCCCGCTCATGATCTCCCCGTCTTCAACAAGCTTTCCGCTGCAGCGCGCGCCGCATCGGTGATCTCGGCGCCAGCCAGCATGCGGGCCAGCTCCTCACGGCGCTCATCATCACCAAGCTCGGCCGCACTGGTCGCCACGGAGGTATCATCGCCACTCTTCACCAATCGGACATGCCGGTTGGCCCGTGCGGCGACCTGGGGTGCGTGCGTCACCACCATGACCTGGGCATGTTGCCCCAGGCCCTGCAGCCGCTCGCCCACCGCATCGGCGACGGCACCGCCAATGCCCGCATCGATCTCGTCAAACACCAGTGTGCGCGCCGTTCCGCCTTTCTGGGCCGCCACCTTGAGCGCCAGCATGAAACGCGACAACTCACCGCCCGAGGCGATCTTGTTGAGCGGTCCCGGGGGTGCGCCAGGATTGGTCACGACCTCGAACTGCACACGCTCGGCACCGTCCGCGCCGCGATCTTCATCGGCCAGCGGCATCAGGGCCGTCTCGAACACCGCCTTGCCCATGCGCAGAGGCTCCAATTCGGCCGCGACCGCCTTGTCGAGCGTGCCCGCGGCCTTGCAGCGGCTTTTGGTCAAGGCAGCGCAGGCCTTGGCAAACGCCGCTTCGGCCTCATCCACGGCCTGCTGCAGGCGGGCAATTGCGCCGTCATGGTCGCCGAGATCAGCCAGTTGCTGCGCGAACGCTTCGTGCAGGCGCGGCAGGTCATCGACCGTCGTCTGGTGGCGCCGAGCCACACCACGCAGGGCAAACAGGCGTTCCTCCACCTCTTCGAGCCGTCCGGCATCGGCATCAAGGTCGCGCGCGTTGCCGGCAATCCCCTCCTGCACCTCGGCAGCCTCCAGAATGGCGCGATCCAAAGCGGCGATGGTCTCATCCAGCGATCCGGCGGCAACGTCACGAATGCGCGCCAGTTCCCCTGCTGCGCGGCGCAGGCGCGCATCCACGCCATCGTCATCGTCCAGAGCCTTGTTGGCGGCGGTCAGGGCTTCGGCAATCTTCTGTGCGTTTGCCAGACGTGAACGCAGGGCGGCCAGCTCTTCATCCTCACCGGCTCTTGATTCCAGCCGGTCGAGTTCCTCAACATCGCGCGCCAGCATCTCCTGGCGCTCACGCAGCTCTGCTTCATCAGCCATCATCGCCGCAAGCGCTGTTCGGGCCTCGCGGCAGGCGGCAAAGGTGGCCGCGGTCCTGGCGCGCAGCTTGCCGTGATCACCAAAGGCATCGAGCAACTGCCGGTGGGTCTCGGGACGCATCAGGCCACGCTGATCGTGCTGTCCGTGCACCTCGACCAGGTGTTCGCCCAGGGTCGCCAGCAGGGTCACCCCGACCGGTTCGTCGTTGACAAAGGCACGGCTGCGGCCGTCGGCATCGACCTGCCTGCGCACCAGCAGCTCATCGGCAGCCTCAAGACCATGTTCATCAAGCAGATCGCGGAATGTCTTGGTGTCAGGCACGGCAAACACCGCTGAAACCGTAGCGCGCTCGGCACCGGGACGTACCAGACCGGACTCAGCCCGTTTTCCGGTCGCCAGACCCAGCGCATCCAGCAAAATTGATTTTCCCGCACCGGTTTCGCCGGTCAGCACGGTCAGGCCTGCGCCAAACTCCAGATCGATGCGCTCGATCACGGCAAGGTCGCGAATGCCCAGGGAAAGCAGCATGCCAGTACCGCTCCGGCCCTAACGCGGACGCGCCTTATCGCGCCCGGATGTCATCCGCCATCGGCCTTTTCAAAGGCGTTGAACTCTTCAAATTCGTCGAATTCGTCGAATTCATCAAACTCGTCGAACGCATCGAGATCATCCGATTTGTCCATATCACCGACGTCCTCTGGATCTTCCGTCAGAAGTTCGTTGGCCGCGGCAAGCCGGGGAATCAGATTGTGTTCGGCCAGCAGGTTGAAGGCATCCTCGTACCATGTGCTGCCCGGGAAGTTGTAACCCAGCACGGCAGCAGCATTCTGCGCTTCACCAATGATCCCAAGAGCCAGATAGGACTCGACCAGGCGCAGGAGCGCTTCTGGCACATGACTGGTGGTCTGATAGCCGATGATCACATTGCGGAAGCGGTTGATCGCGCCGACATATTCTTCGCGCTGCTGATACCAGCGCCCGATATCCATTTCCTTGCCGGCCAGATGGTCCTCGGTCAGTTCCAGCTTCAGCTGGGCATCGCGGCCATATTCTGAATCAGGGAAAAGCCGCAGCACTTCGCGGAAGGCGTCCTGGGCCAGCTGACTCATGCGCTGATCGCGTTTCACGTCCGAGATACGTTCGTAATACGACTGGCCGATCAGGTAATAGGCGTAGGCCACATCCTTGTTGCCGGGATGGAGCTGAATGAAGCGGTCGGCAGCAAAGATGGCTTCGTCGTAATCGGTATTTTCGTAATAGGCGAAGGCCGCCATGACCTGCGCACGGGTTGCCCATTGCGAGTAGGGGTGCTGACGCTCGACCTCGTCGAACTCGCGCGCGGCTGCGCCATAGTCACCAGCCAACAGCAGGTTGACGGCATCGTTATAGATGTCCTCGACCGGGCGTTCGACATAGGGCTCCGGATCGGACGAACAGGCGACCAGAAACAGGCTCAAGATAGCCAGAATTGCCCAACGCGTCCGCTTCATGCGTTCCTCATACTTGCCTTCTGTTTCGCGATTCGGCGCAACGATAGAGCAAATCAGGCCTACCCTGAACCGCAATCAGCCAAGTACACCGATCAGGGCCGGAAGGTCGAGCATCCTGTCGAAGTTTCTGTGTGTCCCGGCCTGTTTCAGACGATCGCCATGACCCAGCGGACAATGCGCACCGCCATGAAACCCCAGAACGGTCATCCCCGCCGCCCGGCCCGCGGCAACACCGGCGGGGCTGTCCTCGATCACCAGGCAACGATCCGGCACGGCACCCATGTTCGATGCTGCATGCAGGAACAGGTCGGGTGCCGGTTTAGAGCGTTCCACATGGTCGGCACTGTAGATATGGGGCGCGAAACGGCTGTGCAGGCCGACCAATCCAAGGGAATGGTCAAGCCGGGCGACATCGCTGCTTGATGCCACACAGAACGGGTGCGTCAACGCATCGAGAACCTGCTCGACACCATCCACGGCGACCAGTTCGTCCTCGAACCTGACCTTGTTGCAGCGCTTCAGGTGATCGGAAAACCCTTCAGGCAAAGGCTTTCCGTGATCGGCCTCGATGGTTGCCAGCATGGATGCCAGGGATTTCCCCAGAAACTGCTCGCAGACCTCTTCGGTCGTGTAAGGAAACCCGGCTTTGGTGAGCTCGATCGCATCCGTGCTGCAGGACAGGATCTCGCTTTCCAGCAAGACACCATCACAGTCAAAAATGACAAGATCAAACACCGGTCAGGGCAGAGAGATGGACGTTCTGAAGATCAGGCCGTCGCCGCAAGCTGCTCGGCTTCGGTGCCGGCCGTTTCCCAGCACCAGGCGTCCTCATAGGCGAACAGCGCCGTCAGGAGCTTGTTGTTGAGTGCATGGCCCGAGCAGAATCCCTCAAACGCACCCAGGATCGGAGCACCGGCAAGCGCCAGGTCACCAACCGCATCAAGCACCTTGTGACGGGCAAACTCGTTGTCGTAGCGCAGACCACCTTCGTTCAGCACCTTGTCGCCGCTCACGACAACCGCGTTATCGAGCGATCCACCCAGCGCCAGACCATTGGCGCGCAGGCTATCGACCTCTTCCATCAGGCCGAAGGTACGGGCACGGGCGACATCGGTCTTGAAACCATCGTTGTCGAGATCGAGCGAAGCGTCCTGACGGGCGATACGTTCGTTGTCATAGACAATCTCGCAACGGAAGCTGCGGTTGTTGGAGGGCGTCAGGCGCGCCGTCTTGTCACCGTCCTCGACCGTGACGTCCTGCAGGACGCGCACATAACGACGCGGCGCATCAAGAACCTCGACACCAGCGCAATCGATCAGAAAGACAAAGGCTTCCGAGCTTCCGTCCATGATCGGAACCTCGGGCCCGCTGACCTCGATCAGCGCGTTGTCGATGCCACATCCGGCCAGGGCCGCCATGACATGCTCAACGGTCGAAAGCGTCGCACCCGATGCATTGCGCAGGGTCGTGCAAAGAAAGGTGTCGGAAACCAGATCAAACCGGGCGGGAAAGTGGCACGCGCCGTTGATCAGATCAGTACGCTCGAACACGATACCCGTGCCGGCTTCGGCAGGCTTCATGGTCATGACGGACTTTTCGCCCGAATGAAGGCCAATGCCGGTGCAGGAAATCGGTGACTTGAGGGTGGTCTGATACACGACGGTCTAGTGCCCCGTTTGTTGTTTGGGCTTGGCGGCCGGACAAGGTGACCGCATTGCTTGTTTCACGTTGGGCCGCTCAGATCCCGATGGGGGTGAGTGCCTCAGGCGTGTATCTAACAACCACACCCGAGGCACTCAAATCACTCTTTGTTACAGGATGTTTCAGGTTATTAACCCTGTAATTTCAATATGTTAGGAGATTTCACACCGGCATGTGAAACACGCCCGTTTCACCGGTAGAAATCCTCCCGAACAGTCTCGGATCCAGAGTGGTGGTCATGGCAGGAAGCCGGCTTGGCATCCCTGCCATGACCTGGAGTCACTCTAGTTCTTGTGCCGGCGCAGGAAGGCCGGAATGTCGAGCA
>CALIUG010000098.1 GCA_938048755.1 uncultured Alphaproteobacteria bacterium | reverse complement strand
GCTTTCAGGCACGGACCACATCCGCCACACCCATGACATCGAACACAACGCTTTTTCCAAGGGGCAGCCGGAATGGGGCTCCCATCTGGCCGATGATCTCGAACGTCTGGTCCAGCTCCACGACGCCTCGACCATCGCGGCAGTGATCGTCGAGCCGGTGGCCGGTTCGACCGGCGTCCTGGTACCGCCCAAGGGTTATCTCCAGCGCCTGCGCGAGATCTGCACGAAACACGACATCCTGCTGATCTTTGATGAGGTCATCACCGGCTTCGGTCGCCTGGGTTCGACCTTCGCGGTTGAACATTTCGGCGTCGAGCCCGACCTCGTCACGACAGCCAAGGGCCTTACCAATGCTGCGGTCCCCATGGGCGCTGTCTTCGCACAGAAGAAGATCTATGACGCCTACATGGAAAACACCAAGGCAGGCATCGAACTGTTCCACGGCTACACCTATTCCGGCCACCCGTTGGCTGCGGTTGCGGGCATTGCCACGCTCGACATCTACAAGGAAGAAGGCCTGTTCGAACGTGCCGCCGAACTTTCCAGCTATTGGGAAGAGGGTTTGTGGTCCCTGAAGGGCGGCAATCATGTCATCGACCTGCGCAATCTGGGTATCATCGCCGGTATCGAACTGGAGCCGCGTCCCGATGCACCCACGGCGCGCGCCATGGAAGCCTTCCACAAGTGCTTCGATGACGGCCTGCTGGTCCGCGTGACCGGCGACATCATCGCGCTTTCGCCGCCGCTGATCGTCGAAAAGACCCATATCGATCAGATCTTCGACACCATCGGCAGCGTGCTGAAGTCGATCGACTGATTCTTGTTCCCGGCGATGGCCAAACCATCGCCGGGGATTCAACGCCAACATGAGGGAGACGCCCATGGCCGGGGCATGGTTCAGGGCGCCATCAATGCATGCAGTCGTTCTGGGCTGCACAATCCTGCTGGCATCCTGTGATGATGCCAGCGAGGTGGCAGCGCCGACCGGCGCGCCGCCGCCCTCGGTCACCGTGGAGACGGTCAGCGAACGCGAAATCGTGTCAGAATTTGTCCATGTCGGCCGGCTGGAAGCCTTCGACCAGGTGGAAATCTCCGCACGCGTTCAGGGCTATCTTCAGGAAATCCTGTTCACGGACGGTCAGAATGTCGAGGTCGGAGATCTGCTGTTTCTGATCGATTCCGCACCTTTCCAGGCCGATGTCGACCTCGCCAAGGCCAATGTTGCCAGTGCCAGCGCCTTGCTCGAGCAGACGCGCAATCAGTTTGAACGCTCACAGACCCTGTTCGATCAGGGCGATGTGACGACCACCAGGCTTGAGCAGGACAAATCGGCCTATCAGCAGGCCAGCGCCGAACTTCTGGCGTCCCAGGCAAAACTGCGCCAGGCGGAGATCCAGCTGGGCTACACCTCCATTCTGGCACCTATCTCGGGGCGGATCGGACGTGCCAACTTCAGTCTGGGCGCGCTGATCGAAACCGGAAGCGGTCCACTGGCCGAGATCACCAGCCTTGATCCGATCTATGTCACATTTGCCGTGAGTGAAACCAACATGCTGAAGGTGAAACAGGATCGGCTGGATGCAGGCCTCGACCCGGCGTTCGATGGCACAGGCGGCGTGGAATCCAGGGTGGTCCCAATCATCCGTCTGCCCAACGGCACGACCTATGCGGAAACCGGGGTCATCGACTTTGTTTCGCCGGCCGTTGATATCCGAACCGCAACCTTTGCCGTGCGCGCCGTGTTCCCCAATCCCAACGAGTTTCTGTCTCCTGGACAGTTCGTCACCGTGGTTCTTTCGGACAAGGAACCATCGCTTGCCATCACCGTGCCCCAAGTGGCCGTACAGCAGGACAAGGAAGGCGAGTTCGTTCTGGTCGTGGATTCCCAGAACATGGTTTCCGAGCGGCGCATCACGACATCTGGCACCGATGGCACCGATTTCGTCGTTGAATCCGGCCTGGCCCAGGGTGACACGGTGATTGTCCAGGGCATCCTGAAGGTGCGCCCGGGCGTGCCGGTTAATCCCGTGCAAGATACCAGCGGCGACGGCTGAGCGGATGCTCGCCTCCTTCTTCATCGATCGGCCGAAGTTCGCGTTCGTCATTTCGATCCTGATCACCCTGGCCGGTGCCATCTCCTACACCGTGCTGCCGGTTTCCGAATTCCCGGATATCTCGCCGCCGCAGGTTTCGATCTCGGCGAGTTATCCCGGCGCCAGTGTCGAGGTTGTCGAAAACACCGTGGCCGTGCCGATCGAATCGCAGGTCAACGGCGTCGACGACATGGATTACATGAGTTCGACCAGCACGTCGGATGGTGGCTACAGCCTGACCGTGACGTTCGACCTGGGCGTCGACCCCGACATTGCCGCGGTCAATGTCCAGAACCGCATCGCCATTGCCGAGAACAGCCTGCCCGAGGAAGTGCGCCGGGGCGGGGTGACCGTGAAGAAGGCTTCGACCAGCATGCTGATGGTGATCAGCGTGTTTTCGCCCCAGGGCACCTATGACAGCGTCTTCCTGAGCAACTATACCAGCATCAACCTTCGCGACGCCTTGATCCGCGTGCCTGGCGTGGGTGATGCCTCGCTGCTGGGCGCCCAGGATTACGGCATGCGGATCTGGCTGGATCCCAACCGGATGGCCTCGCTTTCGCTCACCGCAACCGATGTCGTCAATGCGATCCGGTCCCAGAACATCCAGGCGACCGCAGGACAGATCGGCGCAGCCCCGATCAGCCAGGATCAGCAGTTCCAGTACTCGATTGTCGCACAGGGCCGACTCACCACGCCCGAGGAATTCGGCAACATCATCATTGTCGCCGATCCCTCCGGTGCCGATCTGCGCCTGAGCGATATTGCGCGCATCGAGTTGGGCTCGGCGAGTTACGGCTCCTACGGCCAGCTCAACGGCCAGCCCTCCGCCGCGTTGGCGATCTATCAGGCACCGGGGGCCAATGCGCTGGCCGTGGCTGAGGCGGTGGTCGCAGAACTGGACCGCCTGTCCCAGCGTTTCCCTGAGGACGTTACCCACAAGGTCGTCTATGACACGACGCGGTATGTCGACCTGACGATCAACGAGGTCATGGTGACTCTGGCCGTGGCGTTCCTGCTGGTCGTGTTCGTGACCTACATCTTCATGCAGGACTGGCGCGCGACCATGATCCCGACGCTGGCCATTCCGGTCTCGCTGATCGGCACCTTCGCGGTCCTGCTGGCGATGGGATACTCCATCAACACGATCTCGCTGTTTGCCCTGATCCTGGCGATTGGTGTTGTGGTGGATGACGCGATTGTCGTGGTCGAGAACGTTCAGCGGATCATGGCTGAGGAAAAACTGGATTCGCGTGCCGCAACGCACAAGGCGATGAAGCAGATCTCCGGCGCGGTCATCGCGACAACCCTGGTTCTGCTGGCGGTGTTTGTTCCCGTCGGATTCCTGCCTGGGCTGACGGGTCGCATCTATCAGCAGTTTGCCGTGACCATCTCCATTGCCGTCGTGATCTCCTCGTTCAATGCCCTGACCCTGAGCCCTGCCCTGTGCGCCATGCTGATGCGCCCCGAACGGCTTGCCACGCGCGGGCCCCTGGGTCTCTTCAACCGCATGTTCGACGGCATGCGCAGCGGTTACACCAGCACCGTCGGCCTTCTGGCGCGCCGGTCCATCCTGGGCCTGACGCTTCTTGCGGCGGTGTATGGCGGTTCCTACTTCCTGTTCGCGGGCCTGCCCAGCGGCTTCATCCCCCAGGAGGATCGCGGGGCGTTTTTCGTGGATGTCCAGTTGCCCGATGCTGCGGCGTTCTCGCGCACCGAACTTGTCATGGCCGATGTCGAGGAAATCCTGATCGATGCTCTGGGCATCGCCAATGTCATGACCATCCCGGGCTTCAGCCTGCTGGGCGGTGCCATCTCCAACGGCGGCATGGCGATCGTGGTGCTCGACCCCTGGGATGATCGCGAGGACCCCGCACTTGGCATCAATGCCATCATGGGCCGCGCGCAGGGCCAGCTTGCGGCCATCTCCCAGGCCAATATCTTTGCCTTCGCACCGCCGCCGATTCCAGGTCTGGGCGCGACCGGCGGCTTTGACTTCAAGCTACAGGACGTTTCTGGCCAGTCGCCTCAGGAACTGGCGCAGGCAATCGGCGCCATGGTCTATAACGCCAATCAGGATCCGGCCCTGGCTGGCGTGTTCAGCACCTTCCGCGCCAATGTGCCTCAGCTCTATCTCGAGATTGACCGCGACAAGGCTGAGACCCTGGGCATTCCGCTGGCCGATATCTTCACCGCGCTGCAGGCCAATCTGGGAGCCTATTACGTCAACGATTTCAACTATCAGGGGCGCATCTTCCGGGTGATGGTCCAGGCTGAAGAAGAGTTCCGGTCCCAGCCCGAAGACATCACGCGCCTGCATGTACGCTCGGTCGACGGCTTCATGGTGCCGCTGGGCTCCCTGATGACGGTCGAGAGCATTCTGGGGCCCCAGTCTCTGGCGCGATACAATACCTTCCGCTCAGCCACGCTGAACGGCAATCCCGCACCGGGGCTGAGTTCCGGCCAGGCCATCATCGCCATGGAGGCTCTGGCGGCCGAGGTTCTGCCCGAGGGGTTCGGCTTTGAATGGTCCGGACAGACGCTTCAGGAAATCGAATCGGCGGGTGCGACAGGCCTTGTCTTCGGCCTTGCCATCCTGCTGGTCTACCTCTTTCTGGTCGCCCAGTACGAAAGCTGGACGCTACCCCTGGTCGTCATCCTGTCGGTGCCGTCTGCCGCATTGGGTGCCCTGTTCCTGACGACGCTTCTGGGCTCGCCTCCGGAGGTCAATCTCTATACCCAGGTGGGGCTTGTCCTGTTGATCGGGCTGGCCTCCAAGAACGCGATTCTGATCGCCGAGTTCGCGCGCGAACTGCGTGCACAGGGCAGGCCCGTCATGGAAGCGGCCATGGATGCGGCGCGTCTGCGCTTCCGCGCCATCCTGATGACCTCCTTTGCCTTCATCCTGGGCGTCATTCCGCTGGTCGTGGCAGAAGGCGCCGGTGCAGGAAGCAGGCGTGCCATCGGCAATGTCGTGTTCGGCGGCATGGTGAGTGCGGTCATCATCGGCGTGTTTCTGATCCCCGTACTCTACGTCATCATCCAGGGCCTGGTTGAGGGATCGTGGAGAAAGCGCCGCGGCGATGATGCCGAACCCGAGCCCAAAGTTCTTCCCGACCCCGAGCCCCAGACATCGGCCTAGCTGGCTCTAGGTCGACGGCAGCAACCTTGCCACGGCCCGGCTGGCCGCCATGCCCAGGATCACCGCGACGGCGATGGCAACGAGATAGGTCGCCAGGCCCAGTTCGGGAAGAAGCACCCAGACGACGGTGAGAAACCCCAGGAACGAGACCTGGCCCATCATCATGCCCCGGATGACGGCCTTGCCGCCGGAGGGGCCATGCTGGCGGTGGCTGGCCGCGGCCAGCACGCCCGCGACGATCAGCACCGTGCTCAGCATACCCGAGAGCAGTGGCCCCAGATGGGGCGCGATCAGCGTGATGATCATGACCAGTAACGTGGCAACGACCATGCGCAGGACCAGGACCGATCGTGTCGAAAGGCTCGCCAGAACGGGCCGGTTGCGCAGCCCGACCACGGCCAGGCCACCTGCAAGCGACAGGCCTGAAAGACAGAACACCAGCCAGACCGGAACCATGATCAAGGCCATGACGGCCATCATGGCGAAGTAACAGGCCTGGGAGATCACCGCACTGGCAATCCAGCCACGGCCGCGGCGCACCGACAGCACATAACCCATGGCATAGGCCGCAATACCGGGCATGGCGAGCAGCGTGCCCAACGCTGCTTCAGAGGCGAACCCGGACCCGTATTCGATGGCAAGGAAGACAGAGATGGGGCCGGTGGTGAGCGGCAGACCCGCCATCCAGCCGCCTGCGGCCGCGCCCCAGCGCGCCGAAGCCCATCCGGCAAGCGCAATGATGGCGGGCGTCGCAAAAAGCTTGAAAAGCAGGAGGGTCACGCTGATGTGCCCAACGCGAAGCTAGAGCCTTAACCGCGTTTGGCGATGGCGTTGAGCTGCTGCTGAAGCGCGTCGATCTGACCCTTCAGGGCTTCGAGATCATCGCGGCTTGCGCCGTTGTCGTCGGATGCTTCCGGTTCGGCCTTGCCGTTGCCGTTGGTGGCTGTGCCACCCTGACCGGGATAGAACATCTCCATGGTGCGCTGGAACATGGCCATGTTGTTTTTCACCATGTCCTCCATGGCGCCGCCAGCCTCCTGGCCGCCAAACGGGAACATCTGGCCGAAGGTCTGTGACATCATGTCGCGCACCTGTCCCTGATTCTTGGTCAGGTTCTCCATGCTCATTTCCAGATAACGCGGCACGAAGGTCTGCAGGCTGTCGCCATAGAAGCCAATGAGCTGGCGCAGGAAGCTGATGGGCAGCAGGTTGGCGCCCTTGGACTCTTCCTCGACGATGATCTGGGTCAGCACGGAACGGGTGATGTCGTCGCCCGACTTGGCGTCGAACACGACGAACTCCACGCCGTCCTTCACCATCTCGGCCAGGTGATCGAGCGTCACATAGCTGCTGGTCGCCGTGTTGTAGAGCCGGCGGTTGGCGTACTTCTTGATGACGACGGTGGCGTCGTCTTCCTGGTTCTTGCTGCGCGCCATGATGGGTGCACCCGTTCTGCTGTGACGCCCATTATGACCCTTATGCTGCAATGCGAACAGGTTTTGTTGCAGCGCCGCATATCCGGCCCGTCTGACCGGATATTGTGTTTGTTGGATTCCTCAGACACCGGACGCAGGCGCTGCCTTGTCTCTAAGCCTCAGGCGCCGGCACTCGCTCCGCTTTTTCTTTGCTCCCTCATGCGCCGGGCGCTCGCATCCGCTCGCTTAGCTTCCGCCGCATGGGCGGCGCCGGTGCCGTCGCACCGGTCGGCGGCCGCTTCGCTCTCGCCGCCGAATGCCTGCTCACCGGCGGTGCAGGGTGCCTGTGACAACCACCGCTACGGTGTCATCCCGGCCTTGAGCCGAGATCGCGCTCTCCCTGCTCGCTTGTCCGGGATGACACCTCTTGGATTGGTGAGTAGGCGAGAGGCCCCACTTGGGGCCGAGGGGAGCGACTGCGACCCCGCGCCGATAGGCGCGTTAGCCAAACGAGCGGAGCGAGTGCCGGCGCCTGAGGCTAAAAGACAAAGTGAAATCCCCCCACAACCCGCGCTGACTCCGCTATACTGCTCACCATGACAGCCAACACTGATCTCGAGAAACTCGCCAAGGATTTCATGGATCTCTGGCAGGAGCACTTGGCCCAGCAGGCGGCCGATCCGGCGCTGGCGCGCTGGGCGCAGAGCTGGCTTGCCAACATGCCGACGGGGGTGACGACAGATGGAAACACCCAGGACGGGGCCGCGGCCCCTGCCGCTGCATCTGGCGACTTCGGCCAGCGTCTGGATGAGTTCGCTCGCCGCCTTGGGGCCTGCGAAGACCGGCTTGATAAGCTGGAGCGAAAATCTGCCGCCAAAGGTCCGCGCAAACGTGGACCCGATCCGGACCGCGATCGCGGCGGCCGACGCTGAGGGCCTTGCCCGCGAAGTCACCGCCGAGGCCACGCGCCGCCTTTCCGAATTCGTCACCGGCATCCGCGCCTATCGCAACCACCCCTATCGCCGTCCCGCAACACAGGCCAGACCGGTCTGGCAGGACGGTTCCTCGCGCCTGCTCGATTACGGCGGCAAGGGCCGTCCGGTCCTGCTCGTGCCCAGCTTGATCAACCGCGCGGAGATCCTGGACCTGCGCCCCGGCGCCAGCTTCTGTGCCTGGCTGCGTGACAACGGCCATCGCCCGCTGCTGCTCGACTGGGGTGCACCCGGAGAGGCCGAAACCGAATTCGATCTCGACGCCTATATCGGCGAACGTCTGGGCGGCGCGCTGGATGCAGCAACAGAGCTGGCGGTTGGTCCCGTGCCCATGGTCGGCTACTGCATGGGCGGCCTGCTGACCCTGGCTGCCGCGCTTGCCAACCCCGCCAAGGTCGCGGGCCTTGCCCTGCTCGCCACGCCCTGGGATTTCCATGCCGACCAGAGCGGTCAGACCGGGATGCTGGCCACGGCCGCGGCACTGCCCGATACGCCGGGGACGCCGCCGCTTCCCATCGATCTCATCCAGGCGCTGTTTGCCTCCCTGCAACCCAACCTGATCCAGGCCAAGTTCCGCCGCTTTGCCACCATGGACCCCGATGCGCCGGAAACCGAAGCCTTCGTCGCTCTGGAAGACTGGCTCAACGACGGCGTCGAACTGGCCGCACCCGCCGCACGCGACTGCCTGATCGGCTGGTACCGCGACAACACACCGGCGCGGGGACAATGGAAGGTGGCGGGCAGGATCATCGCGCCCGCAGACCTCACCTGTCCCGCCTTCGTCGCCCTGTCCACACGCGACCGCATCGTGCCACCGGCGTCGGCCGGTGCGCTGGCATCAGCCCTGCCCGACCCCACCGTGATCGAACCCCGCGCCGGCCATATCGGCATGATGATCGGCAGCCGCGCGGAACCAGCGCTTTGGCAGCCGTTGAGTGCGTGGTTGTCGAAGGCGTGAGACACCTCACGATCGACTGTATGCACCAAGCTTTGTGCATTGGGTTGCAAACAGGAATCGGTGCATGGATCGTCGGATCAAGTGTTCAGCCCGGACTGATGCCTGACACGTGTTCGGATTGATGCCTTACAGTTCATGGTTTGGTCAAATCGATGGTTGCGATGGTCTGAGCTCCAAAGCAGACGCTGTATTGTCCGTTCT
>CALIUG010000097.1 GCA_938048755.1 uncultured Alphaproteobacteria bacterium | reverse complement strand
GGTCGTTGTCGATGTCGACGTCGAAAGCGACCTCGACCAGGGTGATGCGGGTCATGTAGCCCTGCGCGTCACGCACAAACCACTGGCGCAGGCGCATGGGGTCTTCCTCGAAGGCCAGGGTCAGCAGGCCGGAACCGGGCTGATCGGCCGGTTCCAGGGTCACCATCAGCATGCCCTTGCTGCGGCTGACATCAAGCACGTTGGTCACTTCGTTGAGATCGATGTTCTCGTGCAGCAACACACTGGCGGGCGTGGTGGAAACCGGCCCTTCGTAGAACTGGCCCATCTCGGCATCCCAGAACATGTACTTCTGCCCGCGAGCGACCAGCAGCGTGGGCGGATCATCATAGGCGAAACGCGCGAAGCTGGGGCGTTTCAACTGGAACTCGCCGGTCATCACGGTGCCGTCCTGATTGAGCTGCACAAAACGCGAATCAAGGGTCGTGATGCCGTTGAGATAGGCCTGGACCTCGGCCAGGACCTGATCCTGGTTTTCGACAAACGCATGGGCCGCCCCGGGCGCAAGCGCGAGCGCAGCCGCGGAGGCAGCGGTGGTGACAAAGGTGCGGCGTGTGAGCTTCATGTTCATGGACCTTGCAACAACAGCCCTATCATATGGTTCCTGCATGTGGCGAAACAGGGGCAAATCGTACCATGCCTGTCGGGACGACTTGCTGCATGATCACGCCGAGCAGCGATTGGGAGCAGAACCATGAGCAAGACGCCGTCCTCGCTGGGCCGTTATGCCAGCCCCCATGCCGACCGGTTCGGCGAGGTCACACGCACCTCGCGCCTTATCGCCATGCGTGACGGCACGGAACTGGCCATCGACCTCTTACGGCCCACGGTTGACGGGGAACCGGTGGCGGAACCCCTGCCCGCGCTGTGGACCCACACCCGTTACCAACGCGCTTCCATCGCACGGGACGGCAGCGTCTTCAGCACGGTCGAGAACTGGGACGACTGGCTCTTTCCCGTGATCCGGTCCGGTTATGTCGTCGTTGTCGTCGATGTGCGTGGCGGCGGTGCCTCCTTTGGCATCAACACCGGGCAGTATTCGCGCCAGGAGACGGATGACGCCTATGACATGACCGAATGGATCGCCGCCCAGCCCTGGTGCGACGGCAAGGTCGGCATGTACGGGCGCTCCTATCTGGGCATCACCCAGTACTTCGCCGCCGCCACACGGCCGCCGCATCTGGTGACGATCTTCCCGGAAATGGCGAGCTTCGATCACTACGACTACGCCTGGGGCGGCGGTGTGTTCCGCGATGCCAGCCGGTTCAACTGGCAGCTTTTCTGCGGCAATCTCGATCAGTCCATGCCCATGCTGTGGAAGGGCGAGTATCAGGGCCCCGTCGCGCCGGTCGACGGCGAGGACGGCCCCACCCTGCTGGAAGCGGCCAAACGCGAACACCGCGACAATCTCGACTGGTACAGAATGCTGCGCGCCTCACCCTATCGCGACAGCATCGATCCCACGAGCGGTGAGCGCCTGCACGAGACCCGCAGCCCCAACAGCCATCGCGCGGAGATCGATGCCTCCGGTCTGCCGATCTATCACCTGGCCGGCTGGTACGACATGTTCCCGCGCGACACCCTGTTGTGGTGGAAGAATCTCTCCAACCCACAGAAGGTCGTGATCGGCCCATGGTTCCATGTCGACAAGCAGAGCCTGGACTACACGGCCGAACACCTGCGCTGGTACGACCACTGGATGAAGGGCCTCGACACCGGTGTGATGGACGAGGACCCGATCCACTACTGGACGCTGGACGCGCCCGAAGGCCGGGAATGGCGTTCAACCCCGGTCTGGCCGCTGGCGAACCAGACCCTCACAGCCTTCCATTTCGCGCCAGGTCCCAGCGGCACCGCCGGGTCGGCCAACGACGGCGAGCTTGTCACTGAAGTACCGACCGGCAACAGCGCCGACGACTATGTCGTCGATCCCGACGCCACCACGGGCGAAACCAACCGCTGGGCCAATGCCAATGGCGGCCCCAGCGGCTATCCCGACATGGCGGCCAACGATGCACGCGGACTCACCTATACCTCAGGCCCGCTGGAGGCCGACACGGAGGTCACCGGCCATCCCGTCGTGCATATCTGGGTCAGCTCCGACCGGCCCGACGGCGCATTCTATGCCTATCTCGAGGACATCCACCCCGATGGATTTTCGCACTATGTCAGCGAAGGCGTCCTGCTTGCCTCCAATCGCAAGCTGAGCCAGCCGCCCTGGGACAATCTGGATCTGCCCTGGCACAGCGGCCTCCAGGCCGATGCTGAACCCATGACCGGCGAACCGGTCGAGCTCGTCTTCGACCTCCACCCGACCTCCAAGCTGTTCCGCACCGGCCACCGCCTCCGTGTCACCATCACCTGCTGTGACCGCGACAACGACCGCGTGCCGCTCTACGACCCGCCCGCAAAGGTCACGATGTATCGGGATGCAGAACGACCCTCGCGGATCGTGTTGCCGGTGATCCTGTGAGATCAATTGTAGGCTACCATCGCATTGTCATGGCCGCCCTCGCCCTGCTGTGTCTTTGGCCGAGATCAGTGTCTGCGGATGCTCTGCAGTTTGACCAGGCAGTCCTCGACAGGATCGTGGCCATGCGCCTTGCTTCGAAGGAGCATGACTCGAGCTCGGCTGCTGCAGCGTTTTCAGCTCTGACTGTCGATGATCCAGAAGCGCTTTACTGTCATCACAGCATAGGACTTGGGTTTGAAGGCTATCTGATTCGACTGCTGGATCGGGAGCTTCACCCCGACGCCTATGCCACTTCGGATCATCCGCGAGACTTCAGTGTGTTGAACCGCGTTCTGTCTCAGGAAACTGACCTGGAGGCCTTGCGTGAGCGAGGCATTCTGTTTGCGGAAGTCGAAGCCTTCTACGACGCCACCGATGATCTCGATGCCACCGTCGCACTGTCCCCCGAACGCATCGACCTGCGTCTGCTGCGAGCACGGACCAGGCTGGAGCTGATTGACAGCGTTCAACCCTTCACAGGGAATCTGGAACGCCTCCGAGACTATCTGGATGAGGAACTTCTGGTCGAAGACCTCAGACTGGCATTGGGATTGGACAACCATGGTCTGCTCGCGTGGCTGACGATTGCCGAGCTCGCAGACTATCTGGCCTACAATGATGAGATTGCCGATGAAATGAACGAGATTTCGCTCGCAGCATACGATAACGCGGTCGATCTGCTGCCTTCATGGTCGAATGCACACATCCATCCGATGCTTCACTACCTGGTTTTTCAGGGGCGCGCCACGGTCCACATGCAGATGGGGAACCTCGAGACCTTTGACACGGAAATACTTCGGGCAATCAAAGGTCCAGATTTCGAACTGATGGGCGCGCGTTGCCCAAACTTTCGTGACTGATATCTTCCCTGGAAGCCTCTTGGAGAAAAGTAACCCATGACCCAGCCCACCTTCGGCCTTTTCGCCCTGATGCAGCAGCGTCATGCGGCGCGCGGCAACCTCTCGATCTTCCGCGACCTCGACGATCAGGTGGCGCTGGCTGAGGATCTGGGCTTCGAGACCGCGTGGTTCGGCGAGCATCACTTTTCCGGCTACAGCCTGTGCCCCTCGCCGCTGATGGCCGCGGCCTACTTTGCCGGGCGCACGAAACGCATCAGGCTGGGCACCGGGGTGATCGTGCTGCCGCTCTATGACCCCATCCGCGTGATGGAAGAGATCGCCATGGTCGATCTGATGTCGAACGGGCGTCTGCTGGCCGGGTTCGGCGGCGGTTACCAGCCTTTCGAGTTCGAACGCTTCCGCCTCAATCTGGAGGATTCCGCAACCATGTTCATGGAAGGCCTCGACATCATCGAAGCGGGCCTGACGCGCGAGGAGTTCAGTTACGACGGCAGCCATTACAAGATCCCCGCCACGCGCATCGCCGCCAAACCGGCCCAGAAGCCGCTGCCGCCGTTCTACGTCGCGGGCATGATGGGCTCGGACGCGGTCAAGCGCCGCGTCGCGACCGAGGGATGGACGCCGTTCCTCACCAACTCCATCAACGCTTATGACAGCCTGGCTGGCGTGCGCGCCGATTACGACACGCTCTACCGCGAACACGGCGAGGACCCGATCGGCAAGCCGCTCGCCCTGATGACCTATTTCCACTGCACGGAAGACCGCAACCTGGCGCTCGATGCCGCCGAACGGGCGCGCTATTCCAGCCGCGTCTCGCTCTCGCTGCGCCTCGACTACGGCGAATACAGCGAAGGTCCCTACATGAAGGACCTGCCCATGCCCCAGGACCGCAGCATCGAAGAGGTCGCCGCCAACACCCTGATCGGCCACCCCGACGAAATCGCCGAGAAGATCGCCCACGCCGTTTCCGTCCTGCGCCCCACCCACATCGCCTTCCACAACCAACCCGGCGACCTGCCCCAGGACTGCGTCCTGAAATCGCTCGAACTCTTCGGCAAGAAGGTCATGCCCCAACTGGAAACTGCACTGGCGGCATGACCACGCCCTTCACCTCCGTACCCGTCATCGATATTGCGCCGTTTCTTGCGGGCGACCGCACGGCGAAACGGACTGTGGCCGACGGGGTTGCTAAGGCCTGCGAGACAATCGGCTTCCTTTACATCGACGGCCACAGTTTCGATCCCGCGCTGATCGAGCGCGCGGCATCAGCGGCGCGTGCCTTCTACGCCCTGCCTGACGACGAGAAGCGCAAGGTGGAGATGAACCGGTTTCCCAACCACCGTGGTTATGTCGGACAGTTCCACGGCAAGCCCGGTAGCCGTCATGACTTCGCGCGCTGGGAAAGCTTCAAGGTGGGGTTTGAAACGCCCGAAGATGATCCGGAGTTTCAGGCGGGCGTACGGTTTTACGGCCCCAATGCCTGGCCCGACAAACCCGCCGACTTCCGGCCCGCCATGGAGGCCTACTATGCCGCCATGCTTGCGCTCTCGCGCACGCTGTTCCGCCTGTTTGCCTGTGCGCTGGATCTCGACGAAGAACACTTCATCCCGTTCACGGGGAAACCCGCCAGCATCATGAACGTGAATCACTACCTGGGCCGGGGCACGGCAGGCGGCGATCAGCCCACCGGCATCGGCGCGCACAGCGATTACGAGTGTTTTGCCATTCTCTGGCAGGATGGCTCCGGCGGCCTGCAACTCCAGAACCAGGCCGGTGACTGGATCGACGCCCCGCCGATCCCAGGCACGTTCGTCATCAACATCGGCGACATGCTGGCCCACTGGTCCAACGACCGTTTCGCCAGCACGCAACACCGCGTGGTCTACGGCGGCGCGGGCAACCGTCTTTCCATCGCCCATTTCGCCAACTGCGACTACACCACCCCGGTCGCCTGCCTGCCCACCTGCACCGGCCCCGGCAACCCCCCGAAATACGCACCCACCACCGTGGGCGACCACCTGATCGCCAGCGTCAAACGCGCCTACAGCGATGTCGATGCCTACAAGAATTGAGGGCTTGGCAAGGCCGATACAGTTGTCGGCAGTCATGACCATGGCGATACCGGATCAGCCGGGCTAACCTCCGCCCCCAGATGACACATGGAGTTGCCTGATGCGCGTTGGGGTCGAAGTTGGCGGGACGTTCACCGATCTGGTGGCGATTGACGAGAACGGAGCAATCACAGTTTCCAAGGTGCCATCGGTGCCCAGTGCGCCGGACGAGGGGGCGTTCAATGCGCTGCTGGCTTCGGGTGTCGCCATTGCCGAAATCGAGGATCTGGCCCATGGCTCGACCATCGCGACCAATGCGGTGCTCGAGCGCAAGGGTGCCAAGGTCGCGTTTGTCACGACCAAGGGGTTCCGCGATATCCTGGCGATGCAGCGCCACAGCCGCAGCCGGGTCTATGACCTGACGTATCAGAAGCCCGAGCCCGTCGTGGCGCGCCGTGACAGCTTCGAGGTGGGCGAGCGTCTGCTGGCCGATGGCAGCGTGCTGGATGCGCTCGATGCCGAGGCGGTGGAGCGCGATCTGATCCCGCGCCTGAAGGAAGGCGACTATGAAGCCGTCGCCATCTGCCTGCTCAACGCCTATGCCAACCCGGCGCACGAGGAGGAACTGGCCAGCATCATCGCGCGCCATTGCCAGGGCATGCAGGTGGCCTGTTCCTCGGGCGTCACGCGCGAATTCCGCGAATACGAACGCGCTTCGACCACGACCCTTTCGGCCTATGTGCAGCCGGTCATCAACCGTTACCTCGAGAAGTTCGAAGACCGCCTGACATCTAGCGGCTTCACGGGCCGCTTTTCCGTGATGCAGTCCAACGGCGGGCGCCTGCCTGCCGAAGGCATGCGCCGCAACGCGATCACCGCCCTGCTGTCGGGCCCGGCGGCGGGCGTGATGGGTGCGGTGCGTCAGGCCGCGCGTTCGGGCCACCACAACCTCGTCACCTTCGACATGGGCGGGACCTCCACCGATGTCTGCCTGGTGACCGACGGCAAGCCCGACCTCACGTCTGAGTTCGCGCTGGACGGTCTGCCGATCCGCACGCCCATCATTGACATCAACACCGTGGGTGCGGGCGGCGGCTCGATCATCTGGATTGACGATGGCGGCATGCTGCGTGCCGGACCGCAAAGTGCCGGCGCTGATCCTGGCCCTGCCTGTTACGGGCGCGGCGGCACGGAACCCACCGTCACCGACGCCCATGTCATCCGCCGCACCCTGCGCCCCGATGCCTTTCTGGGCGGTCGCATGGAGATTGACGTCGCAGCATCCGAAGCCGCCTTCCAGCCGCTCGCCGACCGGCTTTCCATGAGTCTGGAGGAAATCGCCGATGCCGCGATCCGCGTGGCCGACGCCAACATCGTACGCGCCATGCAGATCATCTCGACCGAACGCGGCAAGGATCCGCGCGACTACGCCATGGTCGCCTTCGGTGGCGCCGGACCGCTCCACGCCGCGCGTGTCGCCGAGGACCTGCGCATCGACACCATCATCGTGCCGCCCAATGCCGGTGTGCTTTCGGCTTATGGCCTGCTGGCGGCCGATTATCAGCAGTTCGATTCCACCACACGCAAGATGCGCCTGGACGAGGAAACGCCCGCCGCGGTGATCGAGGTCTTCGAGGAAATGAAGAAACGCGCGGTCGAGCGCTTCATCCTGATGGGCCTGGGCAACGATCCCAAACTCACGCTGCTCGCCGATATGCGGTTTGTCGGTCAGGCCTTCGAGGTTGCCGTGGAGCTCGATGCCAGCAACCTCGCGGCACTCACCGCAGAGGACCTGCGCCGCCTCTTTGCCGAGGAACATCACCGCGTCTTCATGCATGGCGGCGACGCCGCCAACCCCATCGAGATCGTCGCCTTCCGCCTGGGTGTGACCGCACCCCTGGAACACATCCCGGCCCTGAAGGAAGACAGCGGCGAGGAGGCCGGTCCCGTCATTGCCTGGACCATGTACGAACACGGCACCACGCACGAAGGCACCAGCGGCCATCGCGCCTCCCTCAAGGCCGGTGAAAACCTCACCGGTCCCGTGCTGCTGGAGGACTCCACCTCCACCATCGCCATCCCGCCGGGCTGGAGCGCTGCCACGGACGAACACCACAACCTCATCCTGCGCCGGGGTTAGCGACACCCACCCAAATTCTCCCCGTCATGGCCCCACTTGATGGGGCCATCCATACCGATATGCCTGGCCCACCCACCGGCGGTGCGAAACGTGCAGACCCCGTCATGGATGGCCCGGTCAAGCCGTGCCATGACGGTTGAGAGAGAGGGGCGCCCTCAGCCGTGCGCGGCGATGAAGCGGCGGATGTGGCCGGCGATCTCCTTGCCGGCTTCCTTCAGGATCGAGTGTTTCAGGTCCTTCAGGATGACCAGTTCGCTCGTGGGCAGTTGTTCGTGGATGAACTGGTTGAGCCGGGGATTGCAGCCGCCGTCGAATTCGCCGGTCAGGACCAGACATGGCGCGTTGATCTGGTGCAGCCATGGGCCCATCTCGGTCGCGGCGTAGACCCGGAAGACGGCAAGAAAGACCTCGGCAGGGGTGTCGATCACTTCCTTCAGGCGTGCATCCACCGCTTCGCGATTCTGGGCCATGAAGTCGTCGGTGAACCAGCGGTCGACCAGGGTGTCGAGGATGTTGGGAATGCCCTTCTCCTCCATCGCCGTGATCACGCCCTTCACCTTGGCGGCATCCTCGGCCGTGCGTCCTGCCGCCGTGGAAAGCAGTCCCAGGGTCAGGACACGATCGGGATGGTTGCGGGCATAGGCCGGAGCAATCATGCCCCCCAGGGAGTGGCCGATGACATGGGCCTTCTCGATCCCGAGCTTTGCGCGCAGCGCCTCGAGATCCTCGACCAGCTCATCAAGCGAATAGGGCACCGGAGGAACGGGTGAGGTGCCGTGGCCGCGCTGGTCATAGGTGATGCAGGTAAAGTCATCCTTCAGGTGGGCGACGATGTCATCCCACCCCGACCGGCGCCCGCCGATACCATGCGCCATGAAAATCGCCGGGCCGGACCCGGTTACCGTGTAGTCAACGTCGATGGCGGCCATGGTTGTGTCTCCGAATTGAGGTGTTGTCGAAATCTTTGCCTGCCACGGTGCCGGCGGCAAGCCCAGGTCGGTTTGTTTGTTTAGTTTGTTCCCTCAAGCGCCGGGCGTTCGCTCCGCTCACTTGGCTTCCGGGCCTGACCGGCCCGCCGGTGCGGTCGCACCGGTCGGCGGCCGCTTCGCTCTCGCCGCCGAATGCCTGCTCACTGCCGGAGCAGGGTGCGCGTCGTAACCATCTCAGATGTGTCATCCCGGCGTTGAGCCGGGATCCCGGTCCGCACGTTGCCTTTGAAACCCGTCATGGCGCGATCCCGGATCGCGCTCGCCCTGCTCGCTTGTCCGGGATGACACTCACTAAGGTGGTGCGTGGGTAGGAGGTCCCGTCAGGGACCGAGGGGAGCGACCGCGACCCCGCGCCGATAGGCGCGTTAGCCAAACGAGCGGAGCGAGTGCCGGCGACTGAGGCTAAACAAACAATGTGAGCGATCACCACCGCCTATCAACCCTCCGCCGCCACACCAGACCCATCCCGGAACAACGGCATCACATCCGTCGCGAACCTTTCCATGGAGTCCATGACATCGGTATGGCTGGGGATGCCCAGATGCATGTCCAGAGCAATCTCGTCCATGCCGAGTTCGGCATAGGCGCCGATTTTGTCGATGATCTCATCGGTGGTGCCGACGATGAGCTGGTGCATGGCGTCTTCGAAGCCGTAGTCGAGTTCGATGATTTCCAGCTCGCCATTCGAAACGGTGCCGGGCGTCTCGAAACCGTTGGTGAAACGCTGACCGTACTCGAACACCACCCTGGCCTTCTCACGCACATCATCGGCATCGGACCCGACATAGGCCGAGCGCAGCATCGACATCTTCGGTCGCGTGCCGGTGCGCGCCAGGGCCTCGTCGGCGCCGCGATGGAAGGCTTCCATCTGCTTGACGGCCAGGGCGAAGCCGCCACGCAGGGGCGTGGTCTGCACATCATAACCCTTACGCGCGGTGTGATAGATCGCTTCGGGGCCCAGGGCAGCGATCCACAGTTTTGGTCTGCGCGGCGAGCGCGGCATGACCGTGATCGGATCGAAGGTGTAGTAATCGCCCTTCCAGGAAACATCGGTGCCGTCCAACAGGGCTTCCAGCACGGCGAGCGATTCATCGAACTGCGCGCGGGTCTCGGCGGGATCGATCCCCATGCGCGACATCTCGTAGGCAAATGCGCCACGCCCGACGCCGAGCTCGATGCGCCCGTTCGAGAGGATATCGGCCAGCATGGCCTGACCGGCAAATCGGCGCATGTCATGGAAGGGCAGCACGATCACCGCCGTGGAAATGGGCAGACGTTCGGTCGCGTTGGCGACATGCAGAGCGAGCATCAGCGGGTCGGGATTCATCAGGATGTTGACGAAGTGATGCTCGGGCACCGACAGCGCGTCATAACCCAGCGCCTCGGCATGGCGGGCCTGTTCCACCAGATCGGCATAAAGCTGGGTGTGGCTGCGCGGATCGGAAAAGTGATGACAGGAAAGAAAGACGTTGAAGGTGGTCATGGGCATCGCCTCGGGCCGGACAGAACCGTGAATCACGAAGTCCTTGTTATACGATCGTACAACACGATTCAATCCGTCCCGGCAAACCCCGGCAGGGCACGGCCCAGCAGGCGCAGGCATTCGCCATGGGCAGCACGGGCGGAGAACAGCCGTGGTTCCAGGCACATCTGCAACCAGAGGCCATCCAGCAGGGCGGTCACTGCGCGTGCCAGGGCAGGTGCATCAACGTCCACCTCATCGTCCCGTGCCGCCTCGGCAATGACGCCTGCCAGGTCCCTGCGGTAGGTGCGATAGAGCGCCTTGTGGGTTTCGGCGATGACGGCATTGCGCGGCACCAGATCCCAGAAGGCGATCTGCACCCTGCGTCGATCCGGTGCTGCGAGTGGCGGCTTCAGCGTCACCATGATCGCACGGGACAGGCGATCGTGCGCGCAAAGGCCGGGGCGACGCAGCAGAGTTTTGGTCGCCTCGTCGAGTTCGGCGACCATGGCGGCATAGGTCTCGGCCATCAGCGTGTCCTTGCCGCCGAAATGATGGCGCAACAGGCCCGCCGACACTCCGGCTTCCTCGCAGATGCGGCGTACCGTCGCGCCCTCCACACCATCGCGCGCCATGCATCGACGCGTTGCATCGATCAATGCCTGGCGACGGACGTCGGGGGTTTCCCGGGTGAACTTCGGTTCGTGAGCCATCGACTCCATGGCTACGCTGCGTTGTGGCCGAGAACAAGTCATGATGTAGGATGTCGAGCAAAGCAGGAGAGCATCATGACGCTTGATCCCGTCGACCATGCGGTCATCAGCCAGGGTATCATCGCGGCCGCGCGCGAGATGGGCTCCAAGCTGGTGCGTTCGGCCTATTCCACCGTGGTGCGCGAGGCCGCCGATGCCTCCGCCGCCCTGATGGACTGCCAGGGCCGGGTCGTTGCCCAGGCCGAGATGATCCCCATGCAGCTTGGTTCCATGACGGCGACCTGGTCTGCCTGCGCCGAGCGCCATCCCGTCGAGACGCTGGTGGAGGGCGATTTCTACCTTTCCAACGACCCCTATCACGGGGGCCAGCACATTCCAGATGTCTTCATCTTCCAGCCCGTCTTCTTTGAAGGCCGGGTGATCGGCTTTGCCGCTTCCGTCGCCCATCATCTGGAAATGGGGGGTGCGGCCGCCGGGATCGTCGCCAACGCCACGGACCTCTGCCAGGAAGGCCTGCGTCTGCCGCCCGCACGCTGGAACCTGGAGCGCGACTGGTATGGCGGACCGTTGCAGCGCCTGATCGAGGCCAACATCCGCGTGCCCCAGCTCACCCTGGGTGACTTCAACGCGCAGTTCGCCGCCAACGGTGTGGGCGCCGGGCGCCTGAAGGAACTGGCCGCAAAGTATGGTGTCGCGACCCTGGAAGCCTCCATGGCCGAACTGATCGCCTATTCCGAGCGACGTGTGCGTGCTGCGATTGCCGCCGTGCCCGACGGAACCTGGCACGGCGAGGACTTCATCGACGACGATGGTGTCCACGAAGAACCGCTTGCGATCCGGGCCGCCGTGACGATCAAGGGCGATGCCATTCACATCGACTTTGCCGGCACCAGCGATCAGGTCGCGCGCAATCTCAACAGTCCGCTTTCCTCGACCCACTCGGCGGCCTTCACGCCGATCAAGGCGGCACTGACCAGTGCCGACATTCCCTTCAACCATGGCATGACCCTGCCGGTGACGCTCTCGGTCCCTTATGGATCCCTGCTCAATCCCCGGCCGCCCGCGCCGGTCCATGCGCGCATGCTGGCCTGTTACCGCGTCTTCAATGCCGTCATGAAGGCACTGGCCCAGGCGGTGCCGGAGAAGGTCATCGCCTGCGGTTACGACACCACCACCGCGCTCTACCTTTCCCATTTCGACGACGACCGCTACCGGGTCATCGCCGAGGTTTTGGGCGGCGGCTACGGCGCAGGCCACGCCAATGACGGCGTCAGCGCCGTGGGCGGACCGCTCGCCAACTGCACCAACACGCCCGTCGAGGTGCTTGACCTCGATTACGATTTCTTCCGCATGCACGAATACAGTCTGCGTACCGACAGCGGCGGCGCGGGCCGTACGCGCGGCGGGCTGGGCTACACCAGGGTCTACGAGGTCCTCAAGCCCGGCGCCGCACTCACGATGTACGCCGACCGTTTCAAGCTGGCGGCCCAGGGCCTCTTCGGCGGCCACCAGGGCACGAGCGCGCGTTGCACGGTAGAACGCGACGGCCGGGTCATCGACATCCCGCCAAAAGGCGGCCTCTCGCTCGAGACAGGCGACATCGTCACCATCATGACCGGCGGCGGCGCAGGCTATGGCGATCCCGGGGAACGCGATGGTGCGCGGATCAGCGAGGACCTCGCCGAAGGGCTCGTTTCACCCGAAGCCGCCCGGCGCGATTACGGTTGGGGTGAGGCGGCGGAGTAGGTTTTTGTCTGTTCCCTCAGGCGCTGGGCGTTCGCTCCTCTCACTTGGCTTCCGGGCCTGACCGGCTCGCCGGTGCGGTCGCACCGGTCGGCGGCCGCGTCGCTCTCGCCGCCGAATGCCTGCTCACCAGCGATGCAGGGCACGCCTCACAACCATCTCGACTGTGTCATCCCGGCCTTGAGCCGGGATCCCGGTCCGCACATTGCTTTTGAAACCCGTCATGACGAGATCCCGGATCGCGCTCGCCCTGCTCGCTTGTCCGGGATGACACCCTTTGGGGTGGTGTGTTCATGGGGAGGCCCGCTTGGGCCGACGGGGAGCGACCGCGACCCCGCCGCAATAGCGGCGTAAGCCAAGTGAGCGGAGCGAGCGCCCGGCGTCTGAGGGAACAAAGAAAAGACAAGCGCGCACCGCGCGCTTGAGGGAACAACAAAGAATCATGGCGGGGCCGCGCCGCTCCCATTACTCTTGCCTGCCTGTTGAAGCATCGGAGCCATGCCATGCCGTTAGATCCCGTCGATTATGCCGTTATCAGCCAGGGGCTGATCGCGGGCGCGCGCGAGATGGGGGCCAAGCTCATCCGCAGTGCCTATTCGACCATCGTGCGCGAAGCCCAGGACGCGTCGGCCGCGCTGCTGGACCGGGACGGCAATGTCATCGCCCAGGCCGAGCTGATCCCCATGCAGCTTGGGCCCATGAAGATGACCTTCATGCCCTGTGCGGAGACCCATCCGGTCGACACGCTGGTGCCTGGTGATTTCTACATCACCAACGACCCCTTCAACGGCGGCCAGCATCTGCCCGATGTCTTCATCTTCACGCCCATTTTCTTCGAGGGGGAGGTGATCGGCTTCGGCGCATCGGTCGCCCATCACCTGGATCTTGGCGGCGGCGCACCGGGGCTCAATGCCGATGCCAGCGACATCTATCAGGAAGGCCTGCGCATTCCGCCCTCCTGCTACAATCTCGACCGTGACTGGAACGGCGGCACCTTCGAGCGGCTCGTTGCGACCAACATCCGCGTCCCGGCGCTGACCATCGGTGACTTCAACGCCCAGTTTGCCGCCAACGCAATCGGCGGCCTGCGCGTGACCGAGCTGGCCGAAAAATTCGGCAAGGACGATGTGCTCGCCGCCATGGCCGAGCTGATGGATTATTCCGAGCGCCGCACCCGTGCCGCCATCGCCGAGGTCCCCGACGGACTCTACGAGGCCGAAGACGCCGTGGATGACGACGGTCTGACCAGCGATCCCCTGCCCGTGAAGGTGCAGGTGCGGATCAAGGGCGACCAGGTCTCGGTCACCTTCGACGGCAGCTCGCCCCAGGTTGCGCGCAACCTCAACTGCCCGTTCTCGAGCACGATTTCGGCCGTGCTCTCCTGTGTGAAATCCGTGCTGACCAGCGCCGACATCCCCTTCAACGAAGGTGTGAAACGGCCCTTCACGATCAGCGCACCCTATGGCTCCCTGCTCAATCCCAAACCGCCGGCACCGGTACGCGCGCGCATGTTGCCGGCCTATCGCGTGTTCAACGCGATGATGAAGGCGCTGGCCCAGGCCGTGCCCGAGAAGGTCATCGCCTGCGGCTTCGACACAACGACAGTGTTTGCCA
>CALIUG010000096.1 GCA_938048755.1 uncultured Alphaproteobacteria bacterium | reverse complement strand
CGGCGGCTGGTCCCGCGCATCCTTTCCCTTTGCGCTGGTCGGCAAAGTCTGGGGCAACGCGCATAACGGCATCGCAACCTTTCTCTACAACGACTCGGAAGTCTCGGGCCTGAGGTTTCAGATCGTTCAGGAATCCTCACCGACCGGACAATTCGATGGCCGGGCACATCTTCCCATGACCTATCTTCCCGGCCCGGTCGCGAACCGTGATGCCATCGTCGAGGGGTTCGAGCGTTATCGCGCCGCTGTGCCGAAGATGGAATCCCTTGAAGCCCTGGAGGGCGTGGTTGATCCCCGGCTACTGTCGGAATTCAACGGTCCCGCCGAAAACGTCACGGTGTCTGCGCTGGTCGCTGATGGGGTGATCTATGCTTCTACTTGCCATACGCGTCACGGCAACTTTCCTTACTGCAGCGAAATGCGGCACGGGGTCTATTCGGTGACGAAGTCCCTGGCTGCGGCGCTCACGCTCCTGCACCTGGCGCAGCGTTACGGCGACGATATCCTGGACCAGAAAATCGTCGACCTTCTGGACGTCACTGCAGACCATGACGGCTGGGACGAGGTGACCTTTGCCGATGCCATCAACATGACCACCGGCATCGGTGAAAATGCGCCGGACCGTGATCCTGTCTGGACTGGCTTCACGGCCGATGAAGATGGCATTCACCGCAGCAAGGTCGCCACGGCACCATCGGTTAAAGCGATGCTCGACGTCACCTTCTCCGCGCCAGACTATCCTTGGGAGCCAGGCGAAGTTCCGCGCTACAACAGCACGCATACCATTGTTCTGGCTGCTGCCATGGATGCGCTGATCAAGGATCGCGAAGGCACGGACGTCGACCTTTGGACCATGACCGTCGGCGATGTGCTCGAATCCATCGGCATTCAGGATGCTCCACTGATGCACTGGAACGATCCGGAGTTGGGCAAGGGGCCGCCGATCATGGGCTGGGGTTACTTTCCCACCATCGGGGAAATCGCCATGATCGCAGCGCTGCTGCAGAACAACGGTTCTCAAGAGGGCAGGCAACTTCTCAGACCCGCCCTGCTGGCAACGGTCCTTTCACCCGCAGGTGAACCCGGTCTTCCGACAGACTGGCTGGGCGAGTCCGGCCGCATACGTTACGGCATGTCGTTCTGGTACTTGCCCTTCGAAAGCAAGGATGGCTGCCGTGTCTGGATACCCGAAATGATGGGGTATGGCGGCAACGTAATCGCATTGCTGCCCAACGGTATGACCGCCATTCGGCTTGCCGATGCGTATGAAGGATCGCCGGGTCAGTATGAATCCGAAGGCATGGCCCGTGTGGCCGACGATCTGGAACCCTTCTGCCCCTAGACAACGATCAGAACCTCTTAATCTTCGCGGTCAGGTTCTTCATATAGCGGATAGCCAACTGGCACTTGGCATTCCTTCAGGGCCATCGCTGCCGCCGCATTCACGGCGGAGCAAGACTGGAGGGACAGCCATGCTTCCCATCATTGATATTGCACCCCTGTTTCACGGCGACCTCGATGCGCGCCGTGAGGTTGCTCGCCAGATCGGCGAGATCTGCGAAAATGTCGGTTTTCTTTATGTCGCCAACCACGGTGTAGAGGATGCCGTGATCGAGAATGCGCGCGATGCCACGGAACGGTTCTTTGCGCTTCCCGAAAACATGAAACGCACAATCCAGCGGCGGGAACATACCCTGCGCGGTTACATCCCCACGATGCCGTTCGGGACCAACACACCCGATGCGCCGCCCACCACCTATGAAGGCTTCAATCTGGGCGTTGATGCGCCGTTCGATGATCCCGAAGTGGCGGCGACGGGCGGGCTTTATGGGCCCAACCTTTGGCCGGATGCGCCGGCTGATTTTCGCGATGCGATCACGGCCTATTGGGACGGGGTCGATGCGGTTTCCAAGCGGCTGCTGGGTGCCTTTGCCCTGGCGCTGGGTCAGGATGAGGACCGCCTGACGGCAATGTTCTCAAAACAGCTCACCAACATTTCGCTGCTGCATTATCACGCGCGGCCCGAAATGATCGACGCTCCCCGGGATGACGCGCTGGCTCATCGCGACACCAATGCCATTACCGTGTTGCTGCCCGGCAAGGTGGGCGGGTTGCAGGTCCAGGGGACCGACGGAACCTATCGCGAGGTCACGCCCGAGCCCGTCTGCTTTGTCGTCAACATCGGCAACATGATGGAATGCTGGTCAGGCGGGCGTTTCCGCTCGACCATGCACCGCGTGCACCCGCCCCGGCATCTGGAGCGTTACGCCATCGGCTTCTTTGCCGTGCCGGACTACAACACGGTCGTCGAACCCCTGCCCGGCCTTCCTGTCACCGGCAAACCCGAAGACATGGCCCCGCGCCATGCCGGTGAAGACCTCAAAGGGTTCGTCGATTACTTCGACCAGCAGGTGCGGGAGATGAACGCGGCTTAGTTTTTGTTCCCTCAGGCGCCGGGCGTTCGCTCCGCTCACTTGGCTTCCGCCGCATGCGCGGCGCCGGTACGGTCGCACCGGTCGGCGGCCGCTTTGCTCTCGCCGCCGATTACCTACTCACCGGCGGTGCAGGGTGCCTGTAGCAACCATCTCAGATTTGTGTCACCCCGGCCTTGAGCCGGGGCCTCGATAGGCAGGCGCTGAACTCTCTAGGTCCCGGATAACCGCGTTGCGGTTTCCGGGATGACACCCCTTGGGATGGTGCGTGGGCAAGAGGCCCTACTTGGGGCCGAGGGGAGCGACGGCGACCCCGCCGCGCTAGCGGCGTGAGCCAAGTGAACGGAGCGAACGCCGGCGACTGAGGCTATAAGAAAAAGCGGAGTGGACGCCGGCGACTGAGGCTAAACAATCACAGCCTCACTTCACCTTGGCGGCGTCCTTGTAGGCCTTTTTCAGCTTGGCCATGCTGAACTTCTTGTCGAAACAGGCATCCAGGATGACCTTTTCGCGGCGGGCCTGCATGGCGGCGGTTGCGGGAATCTGGTGGGCGATGTCTTTGGGGATCACGACCGCGCCGTGACCGTCGGCATGGATGAGATCCCCGTCCTTGACCCACATGCCCAGGACATGGACGTCGCCGCCGAAGCCGACATAGTGGACATGACCATGGCTGGGGCCGACCAGACCGGCGATGGCCTGGAAGTTGTCGGCCCACATGTCGATATCCCGGATGCTGCCGTTGGTAACCAGGCCCAGGCAACCCAGCGCCTGGTGGATGTTGGAATTGACCTCGCCCCACATGGCGCCGAACCCGGCGCGCTCGCCGTCGAGATCCTGCATGACGCAGATGCCGGGCTGGGGTTTGGCGGCGATGTAGTCCCAATAGGCTTCACGCAGATTGGTCGCTTCGGCCGGTGACATCGAGGAGGGCTCGAGCGAGCGGCAGGTCGCCGTCTTGGCAAAACCGACGATGGGCGGCGCTTCGGGATCGATGCACACGAAGGGCTGGGTGATGAAGCCCTTGGATGCGTATTCGATCTTCAACACATCCATCGTGTTGCAGATGGTCGGCGTGTCGATCTCGGCAAGTTGCGCGAGCAGTTTCTTGGTGATGGCGGCCATGTTGGTTCCCCAATTGATGTTTCGGGCAGGTTAGAACGCGCGAAGCGCGGCGTCATGTGTGATCGCGCGGCACCGTCGCCTTGAACGTGCGCTCGAACACCGGTTCGTCGCCTTCGAAGGCTTCGAGATTTGCTTCCAGGAGATAATCATCCCTAGTCATCGCCATGGAGCAGCGGGCGTTGTGGCGGGTGGACCAGTCACCGCGTTTGCGTTCGAAACCATAGGTGATGTCGCCGCTCGCGGTCTGGGGGTCATCGGGGTGGATGCGCCAGATCTCGCGGCGCCAGGCGGTAATGTCGAGGTTGATCTCGTCGATATGTTTGGTGCCGTCATCGGCCACGACCTCGAGCTGCCAGTAGCCGGTTTGTGCATCCATGCTGGCGGTCTGGCGCATGGTCGCGGGCTCGACCACGGAGACCGGACCGGATGGTGCTTCGCGCGGCGGACCAAAGGCGATGGTGGCATCCAGGGCACGCGGCGCACGCACGGGAAGCGCCAGAGTGCTGGTGCCGGGCATCAGGGTGAGGGTGACCGCCTCAGGCGCGGGCCAGACCATGGGGAAGCAGCTGGTGGAGACGGCGACACGCAGGCGATGGCCGGGAGCAAGAGAAAACGCGGTGTCGTTGAGCTTGAAGGCGATGGTGTAACGCCGGCCCGGTTCCAGCGTGACCGGGTTTTCCTGATCGTGGAGATGGGTGAGGTTCTTCACGCCCCAGGTGATGCGGCTGACCGCGCCGTCGGGGTGGATGTCGTTGAGGCGCACGACGGCCTGGGCAACGGGCCGGTCGACGGAGAACTCCAGCGTGACGACGGGTGCGCCGAGAAACTCCAGAGGTTCGGTGACGGGATCGGTGTCGAAACAGAGCGATCCGGAATCGTCCATGCGCTGATCCGTCGCGAGGTCGGTGCCGGTGTCGTGGCGGCACCACTCGCCCGAAGCAAAACCGGTCTGGAGCGGTGAGCGGATTGTCATGGGATGGTTGGCGCGTTCGGGATTGTCGGTCAGGACACCACGGTCGTTGAGCGCAAACGTGCGTGTGGTGATGCCGCCATCGCTGACGGGCCAGACCGGCTCGGCGATCCAGCGGCCGGGCCAGGTCTCGACCCAGGCGGCGGGGCGCTGGCTTTCCATCATGTAGCTGCGCAGCATGGGCTCTTCCATGATGCCGGTCTCTTCGCCCTTCAGCCAATGATCCCACCAGCGCACGAATTCCTTGAGCGCATCGATCGTGGGTCCGGGTCCGCCGCGGAAGCCATAGGTGTGCGACCACGCGCCGATGATGCCGATGCGCGGCACATCGAGGTGTTCGAGCAGGCGTGGAATGGCGTTCTGGTAACCGTCGTTCCAGCCGCCGATGGCAAAGACCGGGATGTCGATGGCAGCGTAGTCCTCGCAGACCGAGCCGTGTTTCCAGTAGGCGTCGCGGCGTTGGTGGCCAAGCCAGCGCTCGAGAAGATGGGGCGTGGCGTCCAGCCGTGCCTGCCACATGTCGCGCCAGCGCTCACCCACGACCTCGGGATCGGGCGGCGGCGGGCTGACACGTCCGAAGAAGGTCGAGGCCCAGGAGAAGTTGTCGCCCAGAACGCAGCCGCCCATGTAGTGAATATCGTCGTTGTAGCGGTCGTCGGTGGAGCAGGCCGTGATGATGGCCTTCAGCGCAGGTGGGCGGCGCGCGGCGACCTGGAGCCCGTTGAAGCCACCCCAGCTGATCCCGATCATACCGACACTGCCCGAACACCAGGGCTGTTCGGCAAGCCAGGCGATAATCTCCAGCGCGTCGTCCTGTTCCTGTTTGAGATATTCGTCATGGAGCAGACCGTCGCTGTCGCCCGCGCCGCGCAGGTCGACCCGGATGGAGGCGTAGCCGTGGCCCGCGAACCAGCCATGCATGGGATCGTCGCGCTGGCGTGTACCGTCCCGGCGACGGTAGGGCACGTATTCCAGAACCGCCGGCACCGGCTCGTTCTCGGCACCGTCGGGCAACCAAAGGCGCACGGCGAGCTCTACGCCATCCGACATCGGAATCCAGATGGTTTCGAGGATCACGAAGGTCGCTGGCAGGTCGTTGCGGACGGTTGGTCCCGGACGCTTAACCATCGTCAACGCTCCCAGTTGCTTTCCTGATGGGTGGCCGCTTCAAGCCATGCCGGGTTGATCTCGACGCCCCAACCCGGGGCATCGGGCACGGCCACCTTGCCGTCGGTGACGGCATAGGGATCGCCCAGGAAGAGGTCGTCCTGCCAGGGGTAGTAGTCGAGCCCTTCGATGGAAAGTTCGAGATACTTGCCGGCATTGGGCAGGGCAGGCAGCAGGTGCATGGTGCACATCGTGACCAGCGAGAGATTGGCGCAATGGGGTGTGACCGGCAGGCCGGCCGCCTGGGCCATGCGCGCGACACGCAGGGTGCGGTTGATGCCGCCCAGATACATGATGTCGGGCTGGGTGATATCGACGGCGCGCATTTCGATCATGTGACGCCAGGTCGAGAGGTCGCAATCTTGCTCGCCGCCGGTGACATCGATGGAGAGCGCATCGGTGACCTGCTTGGTCTGCTCCAGCTCCCAATAGGGACACGGCTCCTCGAAATGGCTGATGCCTTCGTCTTCCAGCAACTTGCCGACCTCGATAGCCCGCGCCGGTGAAAAGCCGGAATTGGCATCGACCAGCTTGGTGATGCCATCGCCCAGGGCTCGTGCCACCGTGGGCACGATCTCTTCGGTGCGGCCCGGCCAATGATCGACATCGCGCCCGCATTCGGTCGCGACACGCCACTTGAAGGCATCGAATCCCTTCTCGTCACACAGGGCGCACAGCCGGTCAGCCTCGTCCTGGGCTGAGATATCGCGTTTCATGGAGCTTCCATAGGCGCGCAGCGGACCGGGCTTGCCGCCCAGCAGTTCAACGACGGGCTTGCCCTCCAGCTTGCCACGCATGTCCCACAGGGCGGTATCGAGCCCGGCCATGGCACGGCGCAGATAGGAGCCTGGAAACTTGTGCTCACGCTCGGTGATGATGTCGAGCGTGTCATCGAAGTCGAGCGCGTCGGTGCCCAGCGCATGGGGCGCGACCTGGCGGTGGAAGATCTGTGCGGTGATATCGGCATGGTAGGTCGAAAGCTGACCCCAGCCCTCTTCCCCGCTGTCGGTCGTGACGCGCACAAAGGCGACATAGGGTTGGGCAAAGGTTTCAAGTCTGGCGATCTTCATCTGGGGTATCCTTTGCTGCCTGCAGAACTGCGCGCCCAATGCGAACCCCAGCGAAGGCTGGGGTCCATACGCACAACCAATTGCTGGCAACGCGTTCCTTGAGACACCGGGATTATGGACCCCAGCCTTCGCTGGGGAACCAGAATATTTTAACTCCGCGCATCTTCGAGAATGAAACGGGCGGCATGGGCGGCGGTCATCATGGCGGGACCGTTGGTGTTGCCCGCCACGATGTTGGGAAAGACCGAGGCATCGACCACCCGCAGGCCTTCCATGCCATGCACGCGCAGGCGTGGGTCAACCACGGTGGTCGCGGGGTCCTGGCCCATGCGGCAGGTACAGCTTGGGTGATAGACCGTGCCGGCGGATTCACGGATATAGGCGATCATATCGTCGTCGCTGGCGACACCGGGGCCGGGCCGCAGTTCCCCGGTGATGACCTCGGCAAAGGCAGGCTGGGCCGCAAGGTGACGCAGGAACGTCATGGCTTCCAGCATCTCCTGAATATCGTGTTCCGTGCCGAAGCTGTTGGGATGGATCGCCGGAGAATCAAACGGATCGGCCGAACGCAGCTCCAGATGACCACGGCTGGTGGGCCGGCAGGCCGAGAGACCCAGACCGATGGCGCGGAACGGATCGGGATTGAGCACCGGGCGTTCGCCATCGTGTTCCCCGGTGAGCGTGCTCATGGCCTGGAAGTAGAGCTGCATGTTGGGCCGGGGCCGGTCCGGGCTGGTGCGGAAGAAGCCGCCACCGTGGTTGATGCTGAGGCTGAGCGGTCCGGTGCCCGTCAGCAGATACTGAAGGCCTGAGAGAATCTTGGCCGGCCAGGAATGGAGCCGTTCGTTGAGTGTGGGATGTGTCACGCCGAAGGTGTAGCCCCCACCCAGATGGTCCTGTAGGTGCTGGCCGACATTGGCGTTGTCATGCACAACGTCGAGGCCGTGTTGACGCAGATGTTCTGCCGGGCCGACGCCCGAGAGCATGAGCAGTTGCGGAGAGTTGACGGCACCGCCCGAGAGGATAACCTCCCTGCCCGCCTTGACCGTGACCTCCGCGCCGTTCTGACGGTAGACGACGCCGGTCGCGCGTTTGCCCTCGAACAGGATGCGCAGGACATGGGCGCCGGTTTCCACACGCAGGTTGGGGCGTTTCATGGCAGGGCGCAGGAAGGCACGCGCCGCCGACATGCGCCGGCTGTTTTTCATGGTGAACTGGAAGTAACCCACGCCTTCCTGATCGGCACCGTTGAAGTCGGGATTGAACGCAAGGCCCGCCTGCTTCCCCGCTTCAAGATAGGCGCGGCAGTAGTGGTCGATTTTGCCGGAGACATCGGCGACATGGAGCGGGCCACCGGTGCCGCGCCAGGCATCGCCGCCGGCCTGGTTGTCCTCGATCGCCTTGAAGGTGGGCAGCACATCGGCCCAGCCCCAGCCGGGATTGCCTGCGGCTTCCCAGTCGTCGTAGTCGGCATGATGGCCGCGGATGTAGACCATGGCATTGATCGAACTTGACCCGCCCAGAACCTTGCCGCGCGGCCAGTAATCGCTGCGCCCGCCAAGCCCGGGATCGGGCTCGGTCTGGTAGGCCCAGTTGACCTCGGGATTGTAGAAGGTCTTGCCGTAACCCAGCGGAACGTGAATCCAGAAACGCCGGTCGCTGGGCCCTGCCTCAAGCACCAGGATGTTCCGCTTGCCGTCCGCGCTCAGCTTGTCGGCCAGGACACAGCCTGCCGAACCAGCGCCCACGATGATGGTATCGAAGTCCATGGCGCGCACGTTCCGGCGGAGCAGTGCGGAAATCAATGGGGGAGTTGCGGTGCGGCTTGTTTTTTTGGCCTCAGCCCTGACAGGGAATGATGTCGAGCGGGATGCGGTCGTTGTCGACGAGATTGCGGGCGCCGGATTTTTCGATCACGAAGGTGTCGATCAGGCCGGTATCCCAGAGGGTCTCGAAGTTGCCGACGAAGCCCTCTTCCCAGACGACATGGTCGGGCGGGTCCTCGTCATAGGAGAAGTTGAACTCGTCGACCCAGTCGGGCGGCATGGCAATGCCCAGTTCATAACCGATGCACCAGCCCGCCTGTTTTCCTTCAAAGCCACAATCCCGGTAATAGCGGCGCAGTTCCGCGTTGACCTCGCGCACGGGACGCCCTGCCGTGGCCTCCTTCCGGAAGACATCCCAGGCGCCGGCAGAGCGGCGGTAGCGGTCGCGGACATCTTCGGGTGGTTCGCCGGTCCAGAAGCCGCGCAGGATGTTGGCGTGATAGCGGAACCAGACACCGGAACAATCGATCTTGATGTGCTCGCCTGACCTGAGCACGCGGCGGCGTGGCATCTGGTGACCGCCGATGGTGTTGCCCGACTGGATCATGATCGGGATGGCCGAGAGTTCACCGCCGGCGTGATGCATGGCGCAGGCCATTTCGGCTTCGACATCGAGTTCGGTCACGCCGGGCCGGATGGTGCGCTGGGCTGCTTCATGGGCCAGCTCGCACACGCGCATGGCTTTCTCGACATAGGCGAGTTCGGCAGGTGACTTCACGCGCCGGGCCTCGCGCAGGATCATGCTGGCATCCACGACCTCGCAACCTGCCTCGCGGAAGGCGGCTTCGATGCTCTCCTGGACCCAGCGGTTGGGCTGGAAGCTGCGGAATTCCATGCCGACACGGGTGCCGGGTTTCAGCACCCCGCTTTTCTGGAGTTCCCGCACAATGAAGGGCGGCTGGCCTTCGGGCGTGCGGTCATCAAAGAAGCGCATGTCTTCTGCGACCGAGGTCTTGTAGAGCAGCGCATCCTCACCGATGGCATCGAAATGGATCGGTTCGTCCCAATCGAGACAGAGCGCGGTGCCCAGACAAGCGCCCCAGCCCGAAGGCGCGTGGGTGCGGTACCAGGCCGCGTAATAGCCGTGCAGCCAGCACATATGTGCGGGCGAGGTGGCATAGAGGATGTCGACCCCTTCGGCCTCCATCATCGCCTTGGCCTTCTTCCAGCGCGCCTGATACTCGGCCTTGGGAAAGGCCAGTTCGACCGGTTCGGCATTGGCCCGGTCAAAGGTCGTCGAGACGCGCGGTTTGGCCATGATGTTCTCCCCTAACAAAACCTGACGAGAGCCTGCACATGTCTGGTGAAAGAACAAGTCTTGACGACGCATCGAAGCCGGGGTTGGTGTGCAGGGGCAAACGGGCGATGATCCCGCCGAACAAGGGGACGACGACATGACCGAGTGGTGGCGCAGGACGGCTGTGGAGATCACGGCTGCAATCAAAAGCAAACAGACGTCGGCCGAGGAGGTGATGAGCAGTCACCTGGCCCGGGTCGATGCGGTGAATGGCAAACTGAACGCCATCACGGTGCGGCTGGATGACGAGGCCATGGCCGGTGCGCGCGCCGCAGACGCCGCGCAGGCTGCCGGTGAGCCACTGGGTGCGCTCCACGGTGTGCCGGTCACGATCAAGGAGAATGTCGATCAGAAGGGGTTTGCCACGACCAACGGCGTGGAAGCCTTTGTCGAGATGGTGGCAGAGGATGACTCACCCGTCGTGGCGAATCTGAGGAAGGCAGGTGCCATTCCCATGGGGCGCACCAACACGCCGGAATTCTCGCTGCGTTACTTCACCGACAACACGCTGCGCGGCCAGACGCTGAACCCCTGGAACAAGGGCATCACGCCGGGCGGGTCCTCGGGCGGGGCATCGTCGGCCTGTGCCTCGGGCATGGGAGCAATTGCCCATGGCAACGATCTGGGCGGTTCGATCCGCTATCCCGCCTATGCCTGCGGGCTGGTCGGCATCCGCCCGACCATCGGGCGCGTGCCCGCCTTCAATCCGACCCAGACCGAAGAACGTCCTCCCACGATCCAGCTGATGAGCGTGCAGGGTCCCCATACACGAACGGTGGCCGATTGCCGCATTGCGCTGGCCGCCATGGCCGCACGCGACCCGCGCGATCCCTGGTGGGTTCCCGCCCCCCTGGAGGGCCCTGCCCTGCACGCAACGCCACGCGCGGCCATCTGCCCGGACCCCGGCGGCCTGGGCGTTGCGCCCGAAGTGCGCGAAGCCGTGATGAAGGCTGGTGATGCGCTTTCCAATGCCGGCTATCAGGTCACCGAAATCGACCTTCCCGACATCATGAACGCCGCACGCAACTGGATGGCGCTGCTGATGGCCGAAGTCGCCGAGCTGATGGAACCGGCGATCCGTTCCTATGGCAGCCACAAGATCAACCGGGTGCTCGACAACTATCAGGAAGGTCTGGATGCGTTCTATGGCAACGAACGACCGGGCGAGGACCGCGTGGCCTATATGAAAGGCATCGCCCAGCGTGCCGGTGACCTGCGTGACTGGTCGATGCTGATGGAGGATCACGGCGTGATCGTAGGCCCGGTTTCAGCCGAGCCGCCGTTCCCGCAGAACGATGACGAGACATCCGGTGCACGCACGGCGGAAATCTTCACGGCCAACCGCCTGACCTATGCCATGAACCTGCTGGGCCTGCCATCGGTCGCCGTGCCCACGGGTGTGAACAACACCGTACCCATGGGCGTGCAGATCATCGCGCCGCGCTATCGCGAGGACATGGCCCTGGATGCGGCACAGGCGGTCGAGGACGCGACCGGCATCATGACCCCCATTGATCCCGCCTGGTAGAGAACACGGAAGCGTTGCAGCCCAGAACGGGATAACGCTGCCTCATACGTCCGGCACGCCGGCCAGAAACAGCCCTTGGGCGAATTCTGCCCGCGCGGCGGCATCGCTGATCGGCAGGACCGTCTCGACAAATACGATCCTGAGATCCGGCATCAGCGCCTGCGCGCGACTCAGGACCGCAGCGGCCTCATCGCTCCGGCCCAACCGACCCAGGGCGGCCAGTTCGCCCAGATAGGCATGGAGCGCCGCCCCGGCCTGGCGCTGAGCCTGTCGGGAGACGGCGCAGGCCTCCTCATGCCGGCCCGTGAGATAAAGCGCGATCGCCTTGCTGGCGAGATAGGCCCACATGAGCGGATCACGCGGGCTGAGCCGTATCGCCATGTCGTGCGAAGGCAGCGCCTCCTCAGGACGACCTGCATGCCAGAGCGCATGGGCACGGCCGAAATGTGCCGTCGCATAGCTGGGACTGAGCGAAATCGCGGAATCGGCCTCGTGAACGGCCGCCTCGTGATCGCCGGTTATGAGGTACACCCGGCACAAGGCGACATGGGGAAAGGGATCCTCGTTATCGAGTGCGACCGCCCGCCGGGCCGCTTTCAGGGCGCGCGCAATATCCGCATCCCGGGATTGGCTCTTACCGAACAGAAGGCGGTAGTAGAGCGTGAGCGCAAGGCCGGCATGGGCGCTGGCAAATTCCTCATCCATCTCGACGGCGCGTTCCATGAACGCAACCGCCTGTTCAAGTTCATCGTGTTGGCCCATTGCCGCATAGAGACGCGAGAGGCCCCGCTGCAGACAGCCCCAGGCCCCGAGGCTTTCGAGTGGGCGGCGACGGGCGCGCTGACGTTCGGCGTTGCCGACCTGGGGTTCCAGCGACGCCACGATGGCCGCGACCACCTCGTCCTGAAGCGCGAAGATATCGTCGAGATCCCCGTCATAACGTTCGGCCCAGACATGGCTGCCGCTGTCGACCTCGATGAGCTGTGCGGTGACCCGGACCCGGTTCCCGGACTTGCGCACGCTGCCCTCCACGACATAACCGACGCCCAACTTGGCCCCCACCTCAGAAAAATCGACCGCCTCGCCCTAGGATCCGAAGGTCGAGTTGCGCGCGATGACGAAAAGCGAACGGAAGCGCGAAAGTTCGGTGATGATGTCTTCGGTGATGCCGTCGGAGAAATACTCCTGCTCGGGGTCGCCCGACATGTTGTTGAACGGCAGGACGGCCACCGAGGGTTTGGCTGGCCGTTCCAGCGCCGGTCCCACACGCGACGGCGCCTCCTTGGCATCGGGCCAGTGGAAGATGCGCACCGGCGCGGCGATGTTCTTGAATGTGACCTCGCCGCCATCGGAAAAGGTTACACCGACCTTTCCCGCGACCTGATCGTAGGTCGCCTTGGCAAGACAGACCCCGCCGGGTTCGGCCGCCGATTCGAGACGCGCGGCAAGGTTGACGCCGTCGCCGAAGACCTCGCCGCGATCCTCGATGACGTCACCGACATTCACGCCGATGCGGATCGCGACCCGGTCGTCCTGGGCGAGCGTGTCGCTGCGCCGGGCCAGTTCCTGCTGGATCTCGATCGAGGTGCTGACCGCCGTCACCGCGCTGGAAAACTCGGCGAGCACCGCATCG
>CALIUG010000095.1 GCA_938048755.1 uncultured Alphaproteobacteria bacterium | reverse complement strand
CCGGCGGCGGCCCCGGCGGCATGAAGGCTGCGGCGGTTGCCGCCGAACGCGGGCATGACGTCATCTTGTGTGAAGCAGGACCGCAATTGGGCGGACAGGCTCTGCTGGCACAACTGCTTCCCGGGCGGACGGAGTTCGGAGGCATTGTCACCAATCTCAGCCACGAAATGGAGCGTGCCGGCGTTACTGTGCGCCTGAACACCCGCGTTGATCGCGCGCTGGTGGAAAACGAGGCGCCGGACGCCGTCGTGATTGCGACCGGAGCGGTGCCAAGCGAACCCGAGATTGAGGGCGCGGGCGAAGGCCACGTGGTCAATGCCTGGCAGGTTCTCAGGGGCGAAGCGAATGTCGGCCAAAGTGTTGTCGTGGCTGATTTCCGTTGTGACTGGATTGGTGTCGGGCTGGCCGAAAAACTCGCTCTGGACGGCTGCCGGGTGCAACTCGCGTTCAACGGCTCGCAACTTGCTGAAAACCTGATGCAGTACTTGCGGGATCATGCCGCTGCACGCATGTTCGATCTGGGTGTCGAGCTCCATTCCTATGCCAGGCTGTATGGCGTCGACAGCGATACGGTCTATCTTGAACATGCGATGGCGCGGAAACCGATTGTCTGCGAGGGCGTTGATACTCTCGTGACCGCCCTGGGTCATGAATCCGTGGACACACTGGAAGGTGAGCTTGAGGGCATGAACATCGAACTGCACATGATCGGGGATTGTCTGACCCCACGCACGGCTGAGGAAGCGGTGTTTGAAGGTCTCAAGGTTGCGAGCGCCTTGTGAGCATTCTTCCAAACAGCCGCGATTCTGCTCTGCGTCAGCGCGCGGCCAGGGTCATTCCCGGTGGTATGTACGGGCATCAGTCCGTTGGCCGTCTTCCGGAAGGTTATCCGCAGTTCTTCAGTCGTGCCGATGGCTGCCGGCTTTGGGATGCCGATGGTAACGAACTGATCGACTACATGTGTGCCTATGGTCCGAACCTGCTCGGCTATCACCATGCCGGGGTCGAAGACGCCGCAGCGCGTCAACAGGCTATGGGCGATGCCCTGACGGGGCCTTCGGAGGTCATGGTGACCTATGCCGAACGGCTGGTGGACACGGTCAGCCACGCCGATTGGGCTATGTTTACCAAGAACGGCGCTGATTCGACGTCCTCCTGCATTCAGATCGCGCGGGCCTATACCGGCAAAAACAAGATCCTGATTGCCGAGGGCAGCTATCACGGCGCCAACTTCTGGTCGACGCCGCGACCTTCGGGCGTTCCCGACGATGATCGCAAGCACCTGATTCGATACCGCTATAACGACATAGCCAGTCTGGATGCCGCGGTTGCAGAAGCGGGAGATGATTTTGCCGGTATCTTCGCGACCGCCTACAAACATGATGCCATTGTCGCGAACGTAGCGGTCGATCCAGCCTTTGCGCGTCATTGCCGCAGGCTCGCCGACGATCATGATGCCGTTCTGATGGTCGATGATGTCCGCGCCGGATTCCGCATGGCCCGTGACGGTTCATGGTCGACCGTGAGTGTCGAACCCGATCTCAGTTCCTGGGGCAAGGTTCTGGCCAACGGGCATCCGATCTCCGCGCATCTGGGCAATGCCCGCATGCGCGAGGCTGCAGAGAGCATCTTCATCACCGGTTCCTACTGGTTTGCTGCCGTGCCCATGGCCGCGGGCCTTGCGGTCCTCGACGTGCTGGAGGAAACCGACGTGGTCGGCCATGTGACCCGGATGGGCGATATGCTGCGATCCGGGCTGGCCGATCAGGCACAACGGCATGGCTTTGATCTCATACAGAGCGGCCCGTCCCAAATGCCTCAGGTTCTCTTTGCTGATGATCCCGACCGCGTTCTGGGTGATGCCTGGTGTCTGGAGTGCCTCAAGCGAGGCGTCTATTTCCACCCATGGCACAACATGTTCCTGTCCCTGGCGCATCAGCCAGAGGACATCGAACGCACGCTTGATGCCAGTGACGGTGCCTTCAAGGCGCTTCAGTCCATGCGTTCGCCGACCCAGGGATAACCCGCATCACCGTCATCCAGTGGTGACCAGAGCCCGACAAAGCTTGAATAGTCTTCGTTGAAGATGGCTTCGAGTGTGCCGCTCCCGCTGTCCTCGAACCAGATGAGGAGCCACGTCCTCTCGTCAGTCTTGCGAAATCGGGAGAGAGTGCCTTCGAACGGTCCGCCGTTCTCGTCATAGACATAGGAACCTGTGAGCTGGCCGGAATCGGCAAGAGCAAACACGGTCGTGATGGGCCAGAGCGTGCCGCTGCTCCAGACGATGCCTTCATAGCTGCCAAGAATCGAAAACTTGTCCGGCTCGTCGGCCTGCAAAGAACCTGCCGTAACGAACCAGAACGTGGCGAATGTAAGAATGAAGATGCGCAATGATGAAACCATGGGCAGGATGATGGCCGACAAGGGAGGACTTGACCATGAAGATCGATTACACCGGCAAACGCGTCCTCGTGACCGGCGGCACGCGCGGCATTGGACGCGGCATCGTTGAAGCGTTTCTGGAGGCTGGCGCGCGGGTTGCCGTCAATGGCAGCAGTGCGGAAAGCACGGCCAAGGCGGTTGCAGAGCTCAATGCCGGCGATCAGGTCGTGGCTGCGCCGGGCTCGGTCGGCGAGGTTGCCGGATGCAATGCGATCGTAGTAGCCGCCGCCGAAGGACTTGGTGGTCTTGATGTGCTGGTCAACAACGCGGGCCGGGGCGGTGGCGG
>CALIUG010000094.1 GCA_938048755.1 uncultured Alphaproteobacteria bacterium | reverse complement strand
GGCCGCCGCCGGCGACGAGGACCTTGCGTGAGGCTTTGACTGGCTGGCGCGGCTCATAGTCACGTTCTCTGCCCGTTTCGGGATGCTGAATACAGGAGATCGCAGCGCCCATGAAGAAGTGGCCGATACAGGCCTGATTGCAGGCGATGCAGGCACGGATGTCGTCGGGCTCACCAGCCAGGGTTTTGGCAGGCATCATGGGATCGCAGATGAGCGAACGCGTCATGCCACAAGCATCGGCATCCCCGCGCGCGATGACCTGTTCGGCGATCTGTGGCTGATTGATGCGGCCGGTCACAATGACGGGCACCGAAACCTTGTCCTTCACGGCCCTGGCCAGGGGCGCGGTGTAACCTGTTTCCTGAAACATCGGCGGAACGATGTGAAAGGACCCAGAACGTGTTGCTGAACTGCCGGCAACGACACTGAGATAGTCCACAAGACCGGCCTGATCGAGGGCGACACAGGCGGCGTGACACTCTTCCGGTTCCAGGCCGATGCCGTCCTTGTCGTCGCCGGATATGCGCGCACCAACGACAAATTCCGGTCCGACGCGGTCCCGTACGGCTTCGAGCACTTCACGCAGGAACCGCAGGCGATTCTCGGGGCTTCCGCCGTATTCGTCGTCACGATGGTTGATCTGGGAAGACAGGAACTGGGCAGGCAAATATCCGTGACTGGCCACGATTTCTGCGCCCTGAATCCCGCCGCGCTTCATGCGTTCGGCAGCCGCTGCGTAGTCCTCAATAGTCCGCTTGATCAGATCCGTGGTCATGGCACGCGGCTTGACGTGATAACGCTCGTTGGCCACCGATGACGCCGACCAGGAGACACCCAGCGTCCCGTCGGCACTGCCCAACATCTCGCGTCCGGGGTGAAACACCTGTCCGAAACAGAAAGCGCCCTCGCCCAGAACGGCATCGGCCATGCGCTGATATCCGGGGATGCAGTCGTCGTTCATCGCCTGGAGAATGTGGGAGGTATAGAAGGCGCTGTCGCTGATCGCGGCGACCTGCAACACGATCAGACCAGCCCCGCCCCTGGCGCGCGCCTGCTGATAGGCAATAAGCTGATCACCGATCAGGCCGCCATGTTCGGACATGCCGGTATCATGGCCCGTCGAGACGATGCGGTTGCGCACCGTCACCGGTCCGATCTGCAGGGGCGCCATTAGATGCGGAAACTGGGCCATCTTTCTCGTCCTTTCACTTGAAGTTGCGTGAAGCCTAGCTGAATCTGACGAACCGGCAATCACCGCAGAACGGAGAATTTCATGGGCCGCTACGATACGTCGATCGCGCGCTACGAAGACGCCAAGACTGTTCTGGCCGGAGGTGTCTCAAGCAACTTCCGGTATCACACGTTACCGGTACCGCTTTCGATCGAGCGTGGCGAAGGCCCCTATCTGTGGGATGCAGACGGCAACCGCTACATCGATTTTGTTCTGGGAAACGGTCCCGCATTCCTGGGGCACAATCCAAAGCCGGTGCTGGATGCGGTTCGCGCATCCCTGGAGAAAGGCCAGGCCTTCACCACGGTGCATCAGGCCGAGATTGAACTGGCGCACCGCCTGGTCGAGCTGATTCCCTGCGCTGAACTGGTGCGTTTCGACGTCTCGGGCACACAGGTCGACCAGATCGCCATGCGTCTGGCGCGCGCCCATACCGGACGCACCAAAGTGATCAAGTTCGAAGGGCATTATCACGGTTGGGCCGACAACATCTTTGCCAGCGTGGCGCCAGCGATCAACGAGGCGGGCCCCCACAACAATCCCCAGGTCCTGACGCAAAGCACCGGCCAGCCTGACAACATCCGCGAAAACCTGATCGTCCAACCGTTCAACGACATTCAGGTCCTGAGCGACACCATTGCGTCCCAGGGTTCGGAGATTGCCGCCATTGTGCTGGAGCCCATGGCCTGCAACAGCGGCGTGATTCCGCCCGAGCCCGGTTACTTGCAGGCCATGCGCAAGATGTGTGACGAAAACGGGATTGTCCTGATCTTTGACGAAGTCATCACAGGCTTTCGACTGGCACTGGGTGGTGCGCAGGAACGTTTTGGCGTGACACCCGATGTCGCGGTGTTTGCCAAAGCCGTGGCTGCCGGTTTCCCGATGGCGGTTGTCGCAGGAAAGCGTGACATCATGGAAGGCGTCCTGTCCGGCGTGGTTCATGGCGGCACCTACAACGGCATCACATCAAGCGTGGCGGCCTGCCGGGCATCCGTGGAAATGCTCGCAGCTGATGATGGTGCCATCTACGACAAGGTGGAAAAGGACGGACAGGCCCTGATGGACGGCTTGAAGGAGATTGCAGGCCGGCGCGGTCTTCCCCTGCACACGCAGGGACTGGGACAGATCTTCTCGACGGTATTCACGGAGAACCCGCCGCTGTTGAACTATCGTGACTACAAGGCAACCGATGAGCCCCTGCGGCTCAAGTTCATTCAGGGCATGCAGGATCGCGGGGTGCGCGTCACAGCGCGTGGCACCTGGTTCGTGCCTGCGGTGCTCTGCGATGAAGACATTGCCTTCACCCTGGAAGCTGCCGATGCGGCGGCCGGAGAAATCTAGGCGTTATCGTCACTGGCAGGGACAAGACCGAACGTTCCACGCCCGACCATCATCATGATGGCGAGGAGCGCGTCCGAATTCTTGTGCCACTTGCGCCAGGCGTCAGCATTGATTGTTTCCTGCCCCGCCACCCATGCCGCGAATGCCCCGGGAACCGGTAACGAGAAGCCATCGACGAACAGCAAGGCGCGTTGCGTATCCAGCGGATGATGGAAAATGCGCGAGCCGGCCCATCGCTCCAGAGTCCAGCCAGCCTTCAGGAGTCTTTCCAGCTCACCAGGTTCCGGCACGGCATCCGGCGCCTCTGCTGGAAATCTGGGCATGGATATCTGCTCACCCAGTGCGCGTGCCGTGAGTTCTTCGTCCTCGAGCGTGCGCACCAAAACCTGCCTCATCGCCTTCATGTCACGCCCTGAGACCAGCCACGGGTCCTCTGTTGCTGGCCTGCCGGCATCACCGAACCTTGGTTCGGCTTCGACAGCATCATCCCAGGTCTCGGCGACGACATCGGCCAGATTGCCTATAAGGTCGGTTATTCCGGGAGCCCGGAAGCCGATCGAAATGGTGATGGCCCCATCCGACAGAGCGATACCGTCATGCGGCACACCAGGCGGCAGATAAAGCACATCGCCTGACTCAAGTTCGGCATGGTCTGTCGGTTCGAACCGGGAAACCTGCCGCAAGGCCACATCTTCCGCCGAACGGTACACCGGACCGCCCCATGACCAACGGCGATGTCCCGCGGCCTGAACCAGGAACACGTCATACTGATCAACGTGCGGTCCAACACCGCCATCGGCAGACGAGAGCGAAACCATCACGTCATCAAATCGCCAGCGCGGCAGAAAATCGAAAGCCGATTGCAGGTTCTGCAATTCGGGATGCCAGACTTCCATCGACTGAATCAGGACGGACCATGGCGAAGTCGGCAACACGTCGAAGTGATCCACAGGAAACGGCCCCTGCTCAACGAGGTGTTTTCCACACTCGAGCATGATCAGACGCGCATCGCAGGTATCCTGGATGGCAACCTCGAGGACGTCCTCATCCGTCAGACGGATTTCCCCTCTTTCAAATGCCTTCGGGCACAAGAGTGGCTGGCGTTGCCAGAATGATTCGAGGAACGTTTCCGAGGTATGCCCACCGGGAAACACAAAAGGCTTTGCGCGATTTGTCATGCGGTCCCTTGCTCCCCTTCAGCTCTGTCGATAGCGGTTGGGCCGCTTGCTATCAACACGAAAACCCTTAGAAGTAATGCCGAGCGCCAAAAGAATCGTCGGTCAAGACGGTCTTGGCCGCCAACTGGGAGACACTTTGCCGTGGCAAAGTCGAAACTGAAGATCGAGCGAAGGCAGATTCTGTCTGCAGCCCCTACAACCGCCGTCGCTTCACTGGCATCGCCCTATGTTTTGCGCCGCGCGTGGGCTGACGTCCCTCTTTCTGTTTCATCCTATGGCGGGAGTTTCGAGGAGACGCTGGCGCTCGATATCTATCCGCAGTTTACGCAAGACACGGGCATCAAGGTGCAGTCCATCAGCCAGTCTGGCGGCAATTCCTGGTTTGATTCGCTTCGGCTCAGTCAGGAAAGCGGGGTTGCCCAGGTGGATGTCACCATGTGTGGCTGGCAGGGCGCAGAGGGCTGGAGTGACGTCTTTGTACCAATCGACACAGCAAAGATCACCAACCTGTCGACGGTTCCTGAATATCTGATTCACAAGAACAGAAACGATGAGACGACAGCAATCGCCGTCATGGCATGGTTCAGCACGTTCGTGACGAACACGGATGCCTTTCCGGACCCACCAACTTCATGGGCAGATGCGTGGGACCCAAAGTTTGCAGACACCATGGGCTGGAACGGAACCATCGATTCCAGCTATCTGATTGATATCGTAGCCCATACGTTCTTCAACGGTCGCGCCAAGATGGAGACCGATGAAGGCCTGAACGCTTGCATGGCAAAAGCCGCTGAACTGACGTCGAACGTGACACTTTGGTATCGCGATGAAGACCAGTTCCAGTCCAAGCTGAAGTCGGGTGCGCTGACCGCCGGTCAGTATTACCACGACGTCACACAAGTCATCGCACGTGATGGGTTTCCCATGCGTTCGACCTTCCCCAAGGAAGGTGGTGTCATCGATTTCGGATCCTGGGCGATTGTCAAAGATACGCTCATGATGAGCCAGGCAGAAATCTTCATCGATTATTGCCTGCGTCCTGATGTCCAGTCTTCCATCACGAGGGCCCTGTGGACGACCCCGGTCATTCCCAAAAAACTTACCGATCTTACTGACGAAGAGTTCGACAAGGCATCGAGCGAAACTCCTCCCATCGTGCCCTACTACGAGATCTATGAAAGCAAGGGCGAATGGATCAAGGAGCGTTGGGAAAAATATCTCCAGGGTATTGCCTGACCCATCCCCGACAATAGAGCGGCAGTCAACATGAGCGGTCTTGAACTACAGAACATTTCGAAACGATTTGGATCGGTTACTGCCGTATCCGACATCAACCTGACGATTCCCGAGGGACGTTTCATCTCGTTCCTTGGTCCTTCCGGGTGCGGCAAGACCACGCTGCTTCGTCTGATTGCCGGTCTTGAAACCTCAACGACTGGCCAGATCGTGCTGGACGACGAAGACCTGACCAACAAGCCGACCCATGAACGCAACATCGGCATGGTCTTCCAGTCGCTCGCATTGTTTCCGCACCTTTCAGTCGGCGAAAACATCACCTATTCCCAGAGAATTCGTGGTGTTGATAAACCTACGCGACGCAAACGCGCGGACGAGCTTCTGGAACTGGTCCGACTGCCGGGCGTTGCAGACCGCAACATCAGCCAACTCTCCGGCGGACAGCGGCAACGCGTTGCCATCGCACGAGCACTCGCGCTGGAACCAAAGCTGTTTCTTCTCGATGAACCCCTGTCCGCACTGGACGCGAAATTGCGTGAGGAAATGCAGGTCGAGTTGCGCATTCTCCAGGAACGTCTGGGCATCACGACCATCATCGTGACCCACGACCAGCGTGAGGCCATGACCATGTCTGATGAGGTCGTGGTCATGTCGACGGCGCGTATTGCCCAGATGGGCGCACCACTGGACATCTATCGCAACCCTGCTTCTGCCTTTGTTGCCGAGTTCATCGGCACCAGCAATTTGCTGAACGCCCAGCAGGCCGGCGACAACAAGGTCACCATCGAGGGTCAGACCTTCGAAACAGAGGGTTTTCCCGACAGCCTGAAACCGGAAGACGGGATCATTGTTTCGGTCCGCCCCGAGGACGTCCATGTCTTTCCCGAAAGCAACGAAGGTCCGAACCGAATGTCGGGTACGGTTACCTTTCTGCGCGATGTGGGCGCCAGCGTCGAAACCTTCGTGCAATGTGGCGACGTTCAGATCGTATCCATGGCGACGCCCAAGGATCGGCCCGACGTCAGCAAGGGAGACAACGTCAAGGTCGAACTCCCGGCCGAGAGCTGCGTGGTGCTCAAGGCATGAGCGACGCGACAGAAAACACAACTGTGGCATCCGTGGCCACGGAAGATGATGAACTGGTGACCAAGCCCGGCATTCTGGGTTCAATCAAACGTTTCCCGTTCAGTATCTACCCCACCCTGATGCTGGGAATTTTCTTCTTCATTCCCTTTGCCATCATGATCGCAATCAGCTTTGCGCACCGTACGACCTCCACCTATGAAGTCGGGTTCGAGTTCACCCATTATGCGCGTTTCTTTTCGCCGCTCTTCACGACCCATGTCTGGGTTTCGGTCCAGTTTGCTGCACTGGCCAGTCTGTTTGCTCTTGTCGTGGCAGTGCCGTTCACCTTTTTCATAAGCCGGTTTCGCCGCAAATCGCAGGTTGTCTCTCTGGTTTTTGTCCTGTGTGTGCTGACGCTTTCGGAAGTGATTGTCGCCTATTCGCTATCCGTCGTTCTGGGACGTCAGTCAGGCTTGCCATCCCTGATGGAAGCCTTCGGTTTCGTTGACCGGGCGAAGTCGTGGTACCCGAGCTACGGGGCGAATCTCTTCGGCCTGAGCTATTTCAACATCCCGTTCGCAGTTCTGATTCTCTATCCGGCCTGCACCAGGCTGGACCGCGAACTGACCGAAGCAGCGCAAACCCTGGGCGCCTCTCCGGTGCGCACGTTCTTCACCATTGTTCTGCCCATGCTCGAAAAGACGCTTCTGGCGGCCTTTATTCTGCTGTTCGTGTTCACCATGGGTGCCTTTGTGACGCCCATCTGGTTAGGCCGCCCCGAAGACACCATGATGGCGCAGCTCATTGCGGATCAGGCACTTGGGCGCGGCAATGTGCCGTTCGCCGCTGCGCTGGCTGTCTTCTTCATGCTTGTGACCCTGGCGCTCAGTTTGCTGACGGTGTGGTTGCGGCGAAGTGACAAGACGGGAGTCGCATCATGATCAAGATTGCGAAAATCGCGTTTCTCACGACCGTATTCACCATCTTCACGGCCCCCCTTCTGATCGTCGCCGGCGTTTCGTTGAACGAAAAGAAGCGAATGTTTTTTCCTCCCGACGGTCTTTCGTTGCGCTGGTATCCCGAAATTTTCGAGGAAGCAAAGTGGGCTGGTGCACTCACCAACAGCGTGACAATTGCTGTCTGTGCCGGCCTTCTTGCCGTATCGATCGCTCTTCCCATCGCCTACTTCCTGTGGCGTCACAGAGTCTTTTACGCAAAGGCGCTGTTTGTCCTGGGTCTGGTTCCCTTCGCCTTGCCCCCGGTGATCACCGCACTGGGCATGCTGATCTTCTGGAGCCAGGCCGGTTATGTCGGCAAGCTTGAGAACATCATCCTGGCGCATGGCGTCTTTCTGGTAACTCTTCCGCTGGTCATGATCTCTCTTGGCTTGGAGTCGATTGACGAGGAACTACTTGAAGCCGCCCGAACCATGGGCGCGGACGGCAGGAAGCTCTTTACCTCGGTCATCTTCCCCATGGTGCTGCCCTACATGATCGCCGGCTATGCCTTTGTTCTGGTGCTATCGATGAACGAGTACATCATCTCGTTCTTCCTTGGGCAGCATGTAACGATCACCCTGCCTGTGCAGGTGCTGTCAAGCCTGCGATCCGGTTACACGCCAGTCATCGCCGCAGTTGCCGTGATGTTCATTCTCCTGGCCGTCGTGATCTTCAGCCTGATTGCTCGCTTCAGTGATCTGCCCAAGCTTCTGGGTGCGTGGTCTCCTAAGGAGTAGGCGCTGTGCGTTACATGGTCATCGAGCAGTTTCGTGATGACAGTGCCGCTGATGTCTATGCCCGCGCTCGCGAACATGGACGCTTGCTCCCGGAAGGATTGACCTATGTCGACAGTTGGATCAGCGAGGACTTTGATCGCTGCTTCCAGATCATGGAGACAGAGGACCCTGCCCTGTTTGAGCCCTGGATTGCTGCATGGCGTGATCTTGTCGATTTCGAGGTCGTCCCGGTCATGACATCCTCCGATGCAGCGTCACATTTCGCACACAACGCCTGAGATCGGACACAGCATGTACATCCTTTATGGCGGCGGCGTGACGCGAGCCCTTGCACCACAGATGGTCCTGGAAGAAGGCAATCTGCCTTATGAATTGCGTAAGGTAGACATCACAAAGAAGGAGCACAGGGCAGAAGCCTTCCTCAAGCTCAATCCGGCGGGCTATGTACCCGCACTGGTCACGCCTGAGGGCGACGTCCTGCACGAAGCTGCGGGCATCATGCTCTATCTGGCAGATCGACATGGACTGACCGATCTTGCGCCGGCGATCGATGACCCGCTGCGCGGTGTGTTCCTAAGTCGCCTGTTCTACTTCACCAACGATGTGCAGCCTTCCTTCAAGCGCACCTACTACGCCCGTCGGTATGCACTGCGTGAAGAAGATATCCTGGCCATTGCAGCCCAATCAGAAGCCATGGTCCGTGACCGCTGGCAGGTAATCGAGGATCAGCTTGCTGCCAATGGCCCCTATCATCTCGGCGAACGGTTCAGCCTGTTGGATATCCACCTGGCGAACTGGGCAGCCTATGGCCTCCGCAAGCCTGGTGACCTGCTGGACGACATGCCCGCCAGCAAGTTGCTGTTTGACCGTGTCATGGCGCGTCCAAAATGCGGAGCCCTTCTCCAGGCGCTCATGGACGAAATCTCTGGGTTCCGCCAAACGATGAAACGTTAGTTTCGGGTTTCAGTCACACCAGATTTCCCCGAAAGCGCGAAGGAAGTTGCCGCCCAGGAACTTGAGGATGTCACCGTCGTCCCAGCCGCGCTGTTGCAGGCGTTCGGTGATTTTCGAAAGATCCTGATGGCTGGCGCAGTCAGAAAGATAGCGCGCACGAATATCGTTGCTGAATGCCTCGGCATATTTGGCAATTGCTGCCGGAAACGTGCCAAGCGTGAACTTCGTGATATGGGCAACACTGTCGAGATCCGCGACAGCGGGCATGTCGGTGCCCAGACCAACGTGATCGACCCCGACAAGGTCGACGATGAAATCGAGATGCCGTTCGAAGTCATCAAGCGAAGGATGACGCGAGGGATCGCCGTCCCAGCACATCGGGCCATAGTTGCTGACGCCAATCACTCCGCCCGTCGCGGCAATCGCGCGGATTGCATCATCGGACTTGTTGCGCAGGGCCGGCGTTACCGAGCGAGCGTTGGCATGGGTCGCCAGAACAGGTTTTCTGCTCGCTTCGGCGGCCATCACACTTGTGCGTTGCCCGACATGGGAGAGGTCGATGGCAATGCCCAGTTCGTTCATCAGCCGTACGGCATCACCACCCATGGCCGACATGCCACCATCTTCAGGTTCCAGGCAGCCATCGCCCAGAAAGTTACGGCGATTGTAGGTGAGCTGCGCGACCCGCAGGCCGACAGCCTTCATGAGCACCAGACGGTCAAGCTTGTCGGCGATCGGACGCAAATTCTGCCAGCCCATGATCAGGCCGACCTTGCCATCCCCATGGCAGGCTTCGATGTCGGCCGCCTTTTCGATCTTGCGCCAGCCACTGTCGGGGTGATTCATCACAGCGAGCCATCCGGCCATGCCGTCCATGGTCTGCTCGAAGTCGGCTTCAAAGTGGCTGACCGTGAGGTTGACTGCCGTGATGCCTGCATCGCGCAACACGGCGGGGTCGCCGTCACCGTGAAAGTTGAGGCCATCAATGATCAGTGCATCTTTGTGCAGGTCACTCATGCCGCCTTCTCCCTCTGAAAATGCGGCATCACATCCCGGGCAAAACGGTCCATGGAACCCATGACGTCCTCATGGCTAGCACCGAATCCCATGTTGAGCAGCAGGTCCATGACCCTCAAGTCATCATAAGCGCCCAGCTTGTCGATGATTTCCGGTGCGGTGCCGATCAGCAAGGCATCACGCACGTCATCGATACTCTCCTCGACGTCGATCGGCACGATGGCGCCGTCCTTCACCGTGCCTGGCGTGTCATACACGTTGCAGAAACGGCGGTGGTTCTCGTAGGCCATCGCGACCTTCTCATCGGCATCGGCCTGGTCGCGCGCAACATAGAGCATACGCAGCATCGAGAACTTCAGGTGGTCGAGTGTTCCCTCCGCGTCGCGCACGGCATCGTTGAAGGCGGTCGCCTGGGTCCTGACCGTCTCCATGCCGCCGCGCAGCGGCGTCGTCTGGATGTGGTAACCCCGTTTGGCCGAATGATAGATCGCTGGATAACTCAGGGCTGCGATCCAAATCGGGATCGGCCGCTGAACCGGGTGGGGTGTGATCGCGACCGGTTCGAAATCATACCATTCGCTTTTCCAGCCGGTCTCCTTGCCCGTCAGCAGTTCCTCGAGCAGGGCCAGTGAATCATCGAACCTCGCCCTGCTTTCCTCAGGCGGGACATTGAAGCGGTCGAACTCGTAGGCGAAGGCCCCGCGCCCCACGCCGATCTCGATCCGCCCGTCGGTCAGACAGTCGGTCTGGCAGATTTCGCCAGCCAGCCGGCGGATGTCATAGATCGGCAGGACCAGGACCGACGTGATGATCTTGATAGCCCTGGTTGCGGCGGCGACCTTCACCGCCGTCAGCAAGGGCTGCGGGTGTGTCAGGTAATTGATGAAATGGTGTTCGGGGATGCAAAGCGTATCGAAGCCCAGATCCTCGGCAAGCTGCGCTTCTTCAACGGCATCCTGATACATCCGCTGCGCGGGATAGCCAAGATCGGGCCAGTAACAGGGCAGATAAAAACTGAAGCGCATCGTCATCTCCTCACCACACCGAGGAGTCTTGCCAGATCATCGGCAAACAGGAAAGCGAACAAACCGATCAGGCATACATCAGATAACATGGTTGTTTAGCCGCATGAAAAATACCTGTTTCCCCGGTTCCTTTTCATCTAGCATTGAAGCCCGAACACAAAGCGCAGACCAGTGCATACGGGAGACAGCTATGACTATGGATATCAAGGAATTCCGCTCGCGGCTTTCAAACCGCGACATCACACGGCGTGACATGCACAAAGTTCTGGCATCTGTGGGCGTCGGCACGGTCGCCATGCACTATGGCCCCAACGGTGCCATGGCCGAGAATGCGGTTGATTCGGAACTTACCGTCTTCACCTGGTCCGGCTATGACATTCCAGAGCTTCATCCCAAGTACACCGAGCAGCATGGCACCAGCCCACAATACGCCCTGTTTGGTGAAGAGGAAGAGGCGTTCCAGAAGATGCGCCAGGGCTTTCCCGTCGATATCGCGGCGCCCTGCACCTACAGCCTTGGCCGTTGGTATGACGGCGGTTTGTTGAAGCCGATTGATACGTCGCGCCTTGCAGAATGGGACAACATCTTTGACAGTCTGAAGAACCTGGAAGGTAGCCATCACAATGGTGAGAACTACTTCCTGCCGCTTGACTGGGGCAACAGCTCGGTTCTGTTCCGCACGGATCTGGCGCCCGAGTACATGGGCGAGAACAATTCATGGGGCATTCTGTTTGACGAGAAGTATGCCAACCGTCTGGGCATCTTTGACTCTGTCGACGGTGTCTTCGGGGTGGTTGGTGCCTATATCGGTGCCGAGAATCCCTTCGATATGACCGACGAGGAACTGGCAGAAGCCACCGTTCTGATGCGCCAGCAGCGCGAAGTCATGCGCTATTACTGGACCGACCAGAGCACCGTTGAACAGGGCCTGGCGACCGGCGAACTGGTTGCCTCCTATGCCTGGAACAGCGCGATCAAGCCTCTGAAGGAACAGGGTATTCCGGTGGAGTACATGAACCCCAAGGAAGGCATCTACACCTGGGTCTGCGGACAGGTTCTGATCACCTCGGGCAACGGTGATGAGGACAAGGCCTACGATTACCTCAATGCCGCTCTGGATCCTGCCGTCGGTGCCTGGATCATGGAGAACTACGGTTACGGTTACGCCAACCGCCGGTCGTTCGACCTGGTGAGTGATCAAACCAAGGCAGATCTTGGCTTCGCAGATCCCGAAGCCTTTATGGCCGATGCGCGTTACTTCCGCGAAATTCCGCCTGCAACACGCGAGAAGTACATCGCGTTGTTCGACGAGATCAAGGCAGGCTTCTAGGAAAGCCCCAACTGATTGAGGATACGGGCCGGTGCCATGCACCGGCCCGTTTCTTTTGGCGCACCATGATCGCTGTTCCCCTGCTCCATGAATGAGTGCAAGTCCTGGGCAAATTACAAGTTGGGCTCAAACAAATGTGACGCTATCCTGTCCGGGTAAATAACAACTTAACTGAGGTTTTCGGGAGGATTTCTGCGTTATGGCAAAGACAATGAAGGTTTCGGAATTCCGCGAGAGACTGGCAAATGCCGAGATCACGCGTCGTGAAGCAAGCCAGGTGCTTGCATCGGTGGGGGTCGGCATGGCTGCCATGACATTTGCACCAGGCGGTGTCCTGGCGCAGGAGACCCTACCCATCGATGACTCACTGTTCGTGTTTGATTGGGGCGGGTATGAGTTGCCTGAGTTCTATACGTCCTATGTCAACAAATACGGCATGACTCCGGAATTCGCGCTGTTCGGTGAGGAAGAAGAAGCTCTGCAGAAGCTGCGTTCGGGTTTCACCGCTGACGTCGCGCACCCCTGCACGTACAGCACGCGCCGCTGGCGCGATGCCGGAATCCTCGACCCGATCGACACCTCACGGCTGTCGAACTGGGGCGATGTCTTCCCCAGCCTGAAGATGCTTCCGGGCAGCCAGGATGCAAGCGGCCTGGATTGGTTCGTGCCTTCTGACTGGGGCAACTCGTCGGTCCTGTTCCGGCCCGACCTGGCACCTGAGTATGTCGACACGGAAACTGAGAAGAACGAATCCTGGGCGATCCTGTTCGACGAGAAGTACGCCGGCCGCCTTGGCATCTTCGACTCCGTCGATGGTGTGATGGCCGTTGTCGGTTCGGTGATTGGCGCCGAAAACGTCTTCGACATGACCGACGCGGA
>CALIUG010000093.1 GCA_938048755.1 uncultured Alphaproteobacteria bacterium | reverse complement strand
AGGCGCTTGGCCTGGTCAACCTTCAGACCGCCATACTCGCGACGCCAGCGGTAGTAACTCTGCTCCGACACACCAAGGCCACGACAGATCACACCGATCTTCTCGCCCTGCGACAATCGATCCTCGGCCTCCCGCAGAAAGTCAATGATCTGCTCAGGCGTATATCTCTTCCGGCTCATCTCTTCCTCCTCCCGTGGAGTTCAGATTAGCCGGACTCGCTCATTCAGCATGGACCAGTTTTGGGGGAGCAGGTCAAGGCCATCAGCGGCAGGCACCAGTTCATGTAGGTGAGATAAGCGCGCTGGACCGCGCGGTTGGGGATACGCGAGGCCTCAAGACAGAGTGCAGGTCATGGGGATTTCCATGCCGCCTGATTCCGCTTTAGGGTTTTTCCCTCAGGCAGGGGAATCGCCATGGCAGACCATCCGCAGTTTCCGCATCTCTTCAGCCCCGTGAAGCTGAACGGCCATGAACTGAAATGCCGTGTCGTGTTCGGCGCCCACACCGCCAACATGGCCGAGGACGGCCTGCCGACCGACCGGCATTTCGGCTATTACCTCGAACGTGCGCGCGGTGGTGCGGCCATGATCGTGATCGAGCCGACACCGCCCCACGACACCGCCATCCTGACGCGCGGCAACTTCCGCCACGACGACAGCGTCATTCCCCATTTCCGCAGGATCACCGACGAATGCCACAGTCATGGCACCGTGATGTGCCACCAGATCTACCATGTCGGCGGCCATGGCGATCAGGACAATTCCTGGACACCCTACTGGTCGCCCTCGGGCCGGCCCAGCATGCACGACCCCTGGGGCAGCCACGCCATGACCGAGGGCGAGATCGAGGAACTGATCCAGGCCTTCGTCGATCAGGCCCTGCGCGACCAGAAGGGCGGCTTCGACGGCGTCGATCTCTTTGCCGGCTACAACTGCCTGCTCGACCAGTTCTGGTCACCGATCACCAACCGGCGCACCGACCGGTGGGGTGGCAGCCTGGAAAACCGCATCCGCTTTTCCAGCGAAATCGCCACACGCATCCGCAAGGCCTGCGGCCATGACTTCATCGTCGGCATGACCATCTCGGGCGCGGAACCCTATCCCGGCGGCCTTTCCATCGAGGACAAGCAGGAGATCGTGCAGTGGCTCGATGAACGCGGGCTGGTCGATTACTTCAGCGTTGGGCAGGGGAGTTACCTCAACCAGTTCAACAAGATCGTGCCCGGCATCCATTTCGACATGATGCTGGGACCGCCCGATGCCGCGAAGTTCAAGGAAGTCACGAAACGCGCGCTGGTCACCGCCGAAGCCCGCGTGAAGACGCCGGCCAATGCCGAACAGGTGCTGGCCGAAGGCAAGTCCGATCTGGTCTCCATCGTGCGCGGCCAGATCGCCGACCCGCATCTGGTCAACAAGGCGCGCGAGGGCAGGCCTGAAGATGTGCGCCCCTGCATCTCGTGTAACCAGCTCTGCATCGGCCGGCGCATGCGCGATTACCACATCTCCTGCCTGATCAATCCCTCGGTCAGCCGCGAGACCGAATGGGGCGGCGACCAGCCGCTCGCGACCGAGAGCCCCAAACATGTCCTGGTCGTCGGCGGCGGGCCTGCGGGCCTGGAAACCGCACGTGTCGCAGCCGAACGCGGCCACCGCGTCACCCTGGTCGAAAAATCAGACGAGCTGGGCGGCCAGTTCCGCCTTGCCGCGGGCCAGCCCGAGCGCGGCGAGATCGGCCAGTTCCTGACCTGGTATCAGGGCCAGCTCGAAAAGCTCCAGGTCCGCGTTTTGCTGCGCACCGAACTCGACGCCGAGGCGATCCGCGAAATGGGCGCCGACACCGTGGTGCTTGCGACCGGCTCGGCCCCCTCGCGCACCGGCTTCCAGCGCATCCTGCCCCATATCGACACCCTGCCCGGGGTCGAACAGGACAACGTCTGCACCGTGCATGATGTACTCGACGGTTCGGTCGTGCCCGGCAACCGCGTCCTCTTGCTCGATGACATCAACGGCTGGTGGCCCGCGTCAGGCACCGCCCAGCATCTCGCCCTGCAGCGCCACGAGGTCGTCGTGGTCACCGCTGCCGAGACCCCCTGTGCCGCGCTCGACAACAGCCAGGCCGGCGAAACGATGCGCGAGCGCTTCATGAAAACCGGCGTCGAGGTCGTGACCGCCCACGCACTGCTCTCGTGGACCGGCAACACCGCCGAACTCCTGAACCTCTATACCGGCGACAAGGAAACCCGCGACTTCGACACTCTGGTGCTCGCCACCACCAACACGCCCGAAGACGCACTCACCGCCGAACTCGCCGCCGACGGCATCGACCTTCACGCCATCGGCGACACCGTCTCGGCCCGCACCGCCAGCATGGCGTTCTACGAAGCCCGCAAGCTGGCGGTGACGCTTTAGCCTCCCCCATTCTCCGTCATGACCCCACTCGATGGGGCCATCCATGCCGAGGGAACAACACCACACACGGCCAGTTGGCGGGGCATCGCTCAGGCATGGATGCCCCGGTCAAGCCGTGGCATGACGGGAAAGGTGAGTAGTGCGGCTGTGGTTGATCACCCCAGCCGTTTTTCCATGAACACGCTCGGCGGGCCTTCGGGGTAGTCGCCGAAGGCGCTGCATTCTCTGAAACCGGCGGCGCGGTAGAGGCCCATGGCTTCGGGCTGTTCGTGGCCGGCTTCCAGCTTCAGCGCGGGAATGCCTTCGCCGCGCGCCAGGGTTTCCAGCGCATCAAGCAGGCGCCGGCCCAGTTTCAGGCCTCGTGCCTGCGGTGTCACCCACATGCGTTTGATCTCGGCATAACCCTGTCGCCTCGCCAGGGCCGCACAACCCACGGCCTCACCCTCGCGACGTGCGACCAGAAAGGTGATCGCAGGCACCATGAGGTCGGCCACATCGAGCATGTAGTTGTTTTCGGGCGGGTAGAGCGCGTTCATGTACGCATCGCCCGCCTCCAGCAGCGCGATGACCTCGGGCTGGTTTGGCGCTTCGGGTGCGATGACAACAGTGGCGCCGTGCAATCTGTTACTCCGCCGCGGCCTTCATGCCGCGCCCGCCGGCCGGCACATAGTCCAGAATCGAGCGCTGGAAATGTGTCAGCGAGGCTTCGGTGTCGAGGCTGAGCGGGCCGACCTCGAAGGCCGGACTGCGGAGCGATTCCTGCAGGCGTTCGACGACCCACATGTCCTCGATCTGGAAGTCGAGGGTTTCCATGGGATGCACGTCGAGCTGGTCGAGCGCGATCGCGTCCGGGCTGCCGTCGCGGCGGTGGCGCGAGGCGGGAAACAGGTCTTCGTAGGCTTTCATGGCCTCAGCCTGGTCCGGCATGATCCAGGTGCGCGTGTCGAGAAAACAGGATTGCGGCCCGTCGGGCACCAGCCAGAAGACCGACCAGAACACCCCGGTTGCGATCACGCCCGAGGTCGGGAAAAACCACCACACGCGCGGCCCCGGTGCGTCAGGGTCCGACTCCGGGATGCGTTTCATGGTGCTGTTCCTGCGCCCCTCCGACTCGCCGGGGCCGTACCAGACCCAGTGCCGGCCCGCCGCCTTCCAGGTCTGCCACTCCGCATCCGGCCCCATCAGGGTGCGGTCGTGCAGATAGGCCAGGTGGTAGCCATCCATCGCGTTCTCGGCAAAGAGCTTCGAGTTACACGCGATGCGGTACCTGCCGGATGCCGTCTCCTCCAGCTTCGCCACGTCATGGGGCCACAGGTGCTCTTCCAGATCGGCCTTGAAGGTCTCGAAGCCGTCTGGCGGCGTGGCGTCGGGGCAGACAAACACCAGCCGGTCAATCACTCCGACGCTGGCGGGTTTGAGCGCGATGGTCGAGAGGTCGAGATCGGCAAACAGCGCCTCGCGCTTGGGCATGCCGCGCAGCGCGCCGTCCAGCTCATAGGTCCACCAGTGATAGGGGCAGGTCAGCCCCTTGGCCGCGTTGCCGCAGCCTTCCACCACCTGCATGCCGCGGTGGCGGCAGACATTGTGGAAGGCGCGCAGCGCGCCGCCCTTGTCGCGCAGGATGACCAGGGGCCAGTCGCCCACCTTCACGGTCACATAGTCGCCCGGCCCGGCGAGATCGTCGGTCATGCAGGCAAACGACCACGCCCTCCCGAACAGTTCGGTCTCCTCGCGCGCGAGCCATTCGGCTTCGAAATAGGCCTCGCGATGGAGAAGCTGGCGCGCCGGTCGCGAGGGCGCTGCGAACGGGCTCTGTGCCATCCGCCTACTCCGCCGCCATCTTCGTGGCCGGGCCGTCGAGCGGGACGTAGTCGAGGATGTGCTGCTGGAACCAGGTGAGCGGGGTTTCGCCAAGGCGGGCGAGCGGGCCGGTCTGCATCATGGGCGAGTGCAGCGCCATCTGCTGCTGTTCGCAGACCCACATGTCCTCGATCTGGAAGTCGAGCGATTCCATGGCGTGACAGCTCAGGGTATCGATCGAGATGTAACGTTTGCCGTCAGGCATGATGTAGCCGTGGCCCGAGGTCGACGACGGCTTTTTCTTCTCGACCTTGGGCTGTTTCTCGCGCGGCATCATCCAGGTGCGCAGTTCGAGATAACAGCGCTCGGGCGCGACCGGCACGATGGTGTAGGCCGAAAAGAAGATCGGCGAGGAGAGCACGCCCGAATTGGGGAAGAACTGGTAGACCACCGGATAGGGTTTGGAGGTGTCGACGCCGGGGATGTTGGCATAGGGGTTGGCGTTCGGGCGCTCCTCGGCCTGCGAGAAGATCACCCAGTGCCGCCCCACCGCGTCCCAGCGCTGCTCCTCGATATCGGGGCCCATCAGCGTCTTGTCGTGCAGGTAGCTCAGGTGATAGCCGTCCATCGCGTTTTCACAGAAGCCCTTCCAGTTGGCGCCGAAGTCGTAACGCACCGGCCGTTTCTCGCTGAGCATGTCGAGCTTGTGGGGCCACATGTGGGTATCGCGCATGCCGCCCAGCCAGCCTTCAAAATCATCCTCGGGCACGTCCTGGGGGTTAACGAAAATCAGGTCACCCAGCACGCCGACCGCGGCCTTGTGGAGCGGCCAGTCCGCAAGCTTCATGTCGGGGAAGGCCAGCTCCTTCTTCGGCAGGCCGCGCAGGCTGCCGTCATCCAGGTTGTAGGTCCATGCGTGATAGGGACACACGATGCCGTGGCGGCAGTTGCCCGACTTGCCGTCCTCGAAGATCTGCGTGCCGCGATGCCGACAGGTGTTGTGAAAGGCGCGGATCTCCCCGTCCCTGCCGCGCACGACAAAGATGGCATAACGGTTGATCTGCACCGCCCGGTAATCCCCGGGCTCGGGGATATCCTGCACGACGCAGGCAAAGGTCCAGGCCCGGCTGAACAGCTCCTTGTGCTCACGCTCGAACCACGCGGGATCGTAATAGCTCTCCTTGGGCAGAAGCTGCACGGCGTGTTCGGGCTTGGGCGAAATCGGCATGGGCATGGCAGGGCCTCTTGGCATTGGCAGTCAGGTGACCATACGACAGGCTGCGCGGTTCGTTAACAGGCACGCAGCCCGCCCTTACACCATCCGCGCGAAAGGCCCGTGCATGGATCGTCGGATCAAGTGTTCAGCCCGGACTGATGCCTGACACGTGTTCGGATTGATGCCTTACAGTTCATGGTTTGGTCAAATCGATGGTTGCGATGGTCTGAGCTCCAAAGCAGACGCTGTATTGTCCGTTCT
>CALIUG010000092.1 GCA_938048755.1 uncultured Alphaproteobacteria bacterium | reverse complement strand
ACAATCACCGGCCACAGCTCCGCATACTTGCGGTTGAACTCGACCCATTTGTCCATGTCCGGCTCGGTGTCCGGTCGGATTGCGTCAGCCGGGCATTCCGGTTCGCAAACGCCGCAATCGATGCATTCATCGGGATGGATGACGAGCATGTTCTCGCCCTCGTAGAAGCAATCCACGGGGCAAACCTCGACACAATCGGTCAGCTTGCACTTGATGCAGGCTTCCACGACGATATAGGTCATGACGTTCTCCTCGCCTTTTCGGGCATTTCAGGGCGGCGGCGATGTTCGTTTCCGGTCACCCTGCCCCGCCGAGTGCCTCCTCGGAACTTGAGAAGGTCGAACGACGCAAACACCAGCAAACCGGTTCCCCCGCTAATTAGGGAATTTGCCGTCAGCGTCAAGCTTTGAAGCAAAAATCGGTTCGTGATCGGGGTATGGCAGCCATGTCTGGGTGATCTTCAGGCGTGATCGAGCTTGGCCTGTGCACGCCTTTTGGCCAACGCACGCTCGTGATCATCGACCTGCAGAAGGCCCGCGACACGCCGCAGCATGGAATCCTCATAGGCATGCACTTCGTTGTCTGCCAGAACGACCTCCCAGAGCATTTCCATCATGGCCAGGCGTTCATCGGCATCACAGGTTGCCTTCAGAACACGGGTGAACCGGTTCCAATCGACCGAATCCTCCGAAATCGTCGTGGCCTGTGCAATCAAAGCATCGGCCTCCGGTGAGGAAAGCTCGAAATGATCAGCCAAGGTCTTCTTCAACCGGTCGGATTCGCGTTGATCAACCTCACCATCGATCTGGGAGGCTTCAACCAGGATGCAGGCCGCGGCTAGGCGTTGTTCTGCATGTTCATCGGACACGTCCACGCCATGGTGCGCGGAAAGTCCCATCATCTCTTTCAATCGATCAAGCATGGGACCTTATGGCAGAGGATCGGTCGCGTGGTCAAAGCGGATCGCCGCTGCGCTCCATGAACTCTTCGATAGCACGACGATCCGCCTTGGTCGGGCGGCCGGCGCCGGGCTCACGCGAACCACTGGCTCTAGGACGGGCGGCTTCCTTTTCCTTTTTGACCGGGGGTTCCAGGTCCTCGTATAGCCCGGAAGCTTCCGAGGCCGGCCCACGCCTGGTCCCGATCTCGACAATGCGCACCACCCGGATGTCATTACCCTGGGGAAAGGTCAGAACGTCGCCTGGATGGACCGCACTGTGAGTCTTGGTCACCCGCTCGCTGTTGACCCGCACATGACCGTCAGAAACCTGTCGCGCCGCCAGGGTGCGGCTCTTGAAGAATCTCGCGTACCAAAGCCATTTGTCGATGCGGATAGCGCCGGGACTCAACGTGCGATCTCCAGTTCCGCCAGTTTGGCAAAGGGTGATGCGGGATCTCGCGGCCTTTCGCGGCCCTTGCGCGCCCTCTTCTTCTTTCGGCTTGGCCTGGACGCAAAGAGCTTCACGGAGTCCTCTGAAAGCACCGCACGAAATCCCAGACTTCCGGCAATGGCCACAAAGGCCTCGCGGCTCGAACCTGATAGCGAAATGAGTTCTCCCGTCGCCTCTGCCGGTCCCTTGCGCACCAGCTTGCGCATCTCTGCAGCAAGACGTTCGGCCATGTCCGTGCGCACTGCACGCGGACCAAGCTTGCGGTAACCGATGGCCTGATAGAACCCCGCCGGCAGCGCCTCGACAGCATCAAGGGCAACCTCCCCCTTGGCAGGAACCGCAGGAACCGAACCATGTCCCGAGGCCAGCGCCCACAGGATCGCACGCAGGTCCAGCCCCAGCGAGGACATCATGGGCTTGACATAGGCGCCGGAGACACCAAACCGCACTCCGAGCCTGGCCAGTTTCTTGCGGCTACTGTCGTCAAGCTCGCGCAGCAGGCGGGTACAGTCCTCTCCTGTCGCGACACCAAGCCCTTCGGCCACTTGATAGGCAACACCACGGGCAGCCCCCTGCAGGTCGGCCTCGGACAGCCGCATCAGAGGCCCAAGACTGCGCTCCATCCAGGCAGCAATCCATTGCTCCAGATGCCGTTTGATCCGCAGGGTCGTATCGGCATCCAGCGCGTCGGACGCCAACACCTCGATCTGGGGCGCAAGGGCATGGGGACCCGGGGCCAGACGCGCGACCGGTTCACCGCGCCACAGCAAGGTCAGCGAGGAATCAACCCGGAACTGCTCTGGTTTGTCGGTGATCAGAGCCTTCACACGGCGTGACACCTCCGGCGCCACAACCTGGCGCGCCGCAGAAAGAAGCACGCGGTCCAGGGTCTGGCGCGAACGGCTCGACGGGCTGAACCGGAAACCCAGCACCTGGCCGACGGATTCGCCTTCCAGCATGACCTCGCCATCCTCGGCGACATGCCCCGCGAAACCTCCCTGTCCTTTCAGGCCACGCACAACGGTCGCCGCGCGACGGTCAACAAACCGCTGCGTTAGACTGTCATGCAGGGCATCCGACAGACTGTCCTCAATGCGTCGCGCCAGTCCCTGCAGATCGCCATGATCATCCACCCAATCGGAGCGGTGCGAGATGTAGGTCCAGGTGCGGATATGGGCGATGCGCGACATCAGCATGTCGATATCGCCATCGGTGCGGTCCAGGCGCTCGACACTGCGCATGACCCAGTCTTGAGGCAGACGCCCGGTCGGTCCCATCAGGTGACGGTAGATGTGGGCCAGCAGCTTGACGTGATGATCGTGCATGACCTTTCGGAAATCAGGGACCTGACAGATCTCCCACAACAATCGGACTGCGTCAGGATGGCTCGCCAGGCCGGCGATCTCCGGGTCACGCGCCAGGTCGGCCAGCGCCAGATGGTCCGATGCCATGCGCGCGCGAACCAGCACGGATCGATCCGAGCGCTTCTCCAGGCTCTTGAGCAGATATCCCGGCGTGCGGAAGTCCAGCCGAGCGTTCCGCCACATGACGTGTTTGACGTCCTGGAAGGTATGCCCTTCCACCGCGCGGGCGACCGTTTCGTCCAGTCCGTCGATATCCCAGGTTGTTCCGAACGTGCCGTCATTCGTGTGCCGCCCTGCCCGTCCGGCGATCTGGGCCAGCTCTGCCGGGATCAGATTGCGCGGACGCGCACCGTCGAACTTCCGCGTTGCCGCAAAGGCGACATGGTGGACGTCCATATTGAGCCCCATGCCGATGGCATCGGTCGCCACGATATGATCGACCTCTCCGGCCTGGTACATCGCCACCTGCGCGTTACGCGCCCTGGGAGAAAGCGCGCCCAGAACCACCGCGCACCCGCCTCGCTGGCGCCGCAACGTCTCGGCCAGTTCATAAACACCCGCAGCAGAGAACGCGACCACGGCGCTGCGTGGCGGCAACCGCGTGATCTTGCGAAATCCGGTATAGGTCAGCTTGGAAAACCGGGGTCGTTCCACGAACTCGGCATCAGGCACCAGCGCCTTGATGACCGGTCGCATGGTCGAAGCTCCCATGACCATGGTTTCCTCGGTGCCGCGTGCCCGAAGCAGCCGGTCGGTAAACGTGTGGCCGCGTTCCGGATCAGCACAAAGCTGGATCTCATCGACCGCCAGAAACGCAACAGGCATATCCAGCGGCATGGATTCGGTCGTGCACACGTAGTAACGCGCGCCTTTGGGAATGATCCGTTCTTCGCCCGTAATCAGAGCAACCTGACGCGGCCCCTTGATGCCGATGATCCGGTCATAGATCTCGCGGGCCAGAAGGCGCAGGGGCAGACCGATCATGCCGGTGCGGTGTCCGAGCATGCGCTCGACCGCCAGATGCGTCTTGCCCGTGTTGGTGGGCCCCAGAACAGCAATCAGACGCGATGACAACGGTCGAGACGACATATGCTTAGGATCGCGGCGCATCATGACAATTGCAAGGCATGTCCCAACAGATTGTGATGATTTTCATGGGGATACCAGATGGTGTGTTCTGCACTCTGCTGCGGACACGGCAACTGAACGTCAGTGACGCTCGACAGTGTTTGAATATCCCTTCACTTCCTGGCCCGATCTTCCAGTCCACGTCGGGACCATTGCAACGGGATTCTCTGCCCCCGCGGACAGCTCCGTTGCCTTGCGCTTCGTAAACGTTTCCAGGAGAGCGCGCGGAATCTCGAAGGTCAGGGAGAACGTCAGGCCGATCAGGAGTCCGAGCAACATGACCATCCCCACGCTTTCAACCGGCCTGACCGACATGCCCGGCAAAGGAACCGGCGCATCGAAAGCAAAAACCGCACCGACATAGAGGATTCCTGCTGCTGCCAGAACAAACGCAAGGTTCGCAGTGCATAGAACCGGCGACCCGACACGACGCGACACCTTGATCAGAACCAGCCGGATGAGGTCGATGGAAAGGAACCACGTCACGGTGAGCCGGCCGATCTGTGCCATTGCATCGATGGCAAACAGGCGCGATGCCTCCGTCTCCGGCCCCAGAAACAGGTGAATGGGCAACATCACGCAAATGGCCAGGACGCCCAGTGTGACACCATTGAGGATGCCAGCGGTTCTCGGCATGAACTCTGTTGCCAGCTGGGTTGCCACAAACGGTATCAGCGCAAGAAACATCAACGGAAACTGCGCGACCAACATCATGAGACCGTATTGAAAATAGTTCATCCCGGTCGCCGGCAACAACCCTGTCGCAATTCCGTACCAGGCAAGAGCCACGTACCAGATACTCGCGACTAAGATGCCAAGGAGCATCATCAGCGTCGGACGACCGTCGCTGCCGCTGTCGGCTTGCCACGGTTCTTGTCCGCAACCTCCTTGCGCGCATCGACCGTACTTGTGGGCATGGCAACCCGCCTGTTCTCTTTGGTAGACGTTTGTGCCGGTTCAGCTTCGGGTTCAGCATCTCCGACCGGTGCCTTGGATCGCAACCAAAGTGCTCGTGGCAGCTCAAGGACAATCATCAGGGCAAAACCGATCAGAAGCGCCATGCCCATTGCCACGGTCAGGGCCTTGGCCGGTGTTTCGACGCCCTCCCCGATGGGAGCGCCCTGATTCTCGATGATCGATCGGATCAGAAACCCGACAATGACGAACAGGCTGAGCGTGGCAATGCCGGCCGCCGAGATGCCGAACCTGCGGTCTGTACCCGACAGACGGCGCAATCCCATGCGGAAGAGGTCAATCATCAGGAACCAGAACAGCGCGACGATCACGAGATAGGTGATTTCGTCCAGCCCAAAAGGAGATCCCGTCTGGTGACGTGGGCCATAGAGCAGTTGAAGCGGCAGCATGACCAGGATCACGAGAACACCCAGCGTCAGGCCATTGAAGTTGCCCAGGCCGCGCTTTGAGTTGCCTGCCCTTCGCGCGATCGCCCCCGCAATCACCGTCAGCACCAGCCAGCCCACACCCATCAGGCCTGCAAGCATGGCGTACTCATCAAAGGCAATGCCCTTGCGGCGGATGTACCCCTGCTCCATGGCGTACCAGACTGTCGCCAGATATCCACCACCAAGAAGAATGCCACTCAGCCCATTCAACATGGCTCATGTTCCTGCTTCATGGTTCACATTCTACCCGTTTTCAGCAAGCAAGCCCAAGGCATCCACGTCTTGCCATGTCACATTCGGTTCGTCAGGTTGTGGCCATGAACGACGCCCCGCATCGCGACGCCTTCACCGGCGTCCTGCTGATCGCCAGCCTTGTACTGCTGGTTCTGGGGCTCGTCTTTCCTGCATTTACGGTTGAGAAATTCTGGGTGTTCGACAATGAGAAGTCGATCGCCGGGGCCGTCGTGGCCCTGCTATCGGGCAAGAACATCCTGCTGGGAATCGTGATCCTGCTGTTCTCCATCGCCTTTCCGCTCAGCAAGCTTGTGCTCTCCCTGTGGATCTGGGCTTCCCCTGATCCCAGAGGCCGCACAACGCGTCACGCCCTGAAATGGGCCGTGCGCCTTGGCAAGTGGTCCATGATGGATGTCTTCATGGTCGCCCTGGTTGTCGCCATGCTCTCTCTGGGCATGGTCGCCAAAGTTACCGCGGAATCCGGGGTTTACTTCTTCTGTGCCGCGATTCTGATCGGCATGTGGGGTTCACACCGGTTGCACCATCGCGTCGAGCAATCTGCGCCCGGCAGCTAGCCTGCGGGCTCCATCAACGTTTCTTCGCAAGCCTGGCGCCCATATCAGCCGCCAGATGTGCTGCAGCCATAGTATCGGCCTTGGTCACTTCCTTCGATGCGGGCCCATCCTTCTCCCGGCTGGCCACCAGACGTTCGGCAACCCTGCGTGCACGCGCGGCATCCAGCGCATCGCGTTTGTTCATGCGTTCGGCAATCTCCATCAGCAGGTGAAAGGGCAGTGCCGCAATCAGGATCAGAACAAACATCGTGGTGACTGTTTCCGAATCAAATCGTTCGACCGCATCAGAGACCAGTCCTGCCATGACCAGGAAACCGGCCAGCATCCCGGCAGGCCAGGCCAGATGCGGAGCGTTGAACCAGGTCAGGCGTTCACTGCCGGTCCGGCTCCACAACATCACCGAGACCAGGTCAAGAACCAAGAACCAGGCCGCGGCAAAGCCCAGGTTCAACAAGGAGGCCTCGATCCACAGGTCGACACGACCGGCATCCAGATAGGCGGGACAGGCCACAAGATTAGCTAACGAAAAAACCAGAAACCCGTTGATCACCAGCAACCTGCGCGGGGCACGGTCAAGGCCCAGAGCCAGGATCAGAACAACCGTCAGGCCCGCAATTGCCCAGGCGAAAGCTAAAACCGGTGTCCACGGAGGGACGCCCCAACCATAAACGCTGCCAGTCCCGACTGAATCCGACCCCAGAGCGTGCAGATAGATCGTCAGGATCAGTGTGGCGTTCAGAATTCCGGCCAAAGTCAGAAACGAGCCGGGATACCCCGCCCATTGTCGTATGCGCCCAAGCATGCGGGAATCATGAAGCCCGGGAGGCCGCGGCACAAGTGACGGTCGTCATACCGCCCCAATGTGCCATCCCGACTTGCAATTGGGTCGGAACGCTTGACCTGCGCGATCAAACGCCTACATCACATCGCAGCATCACACCTTTCTGAGCATACAAGGAAGATCAGCCATGGCCGATACGTCCACTGGGGAGCGTCACGAGTTTCAGGCCGAAGTCAGCCGCGTTCTCGATATTGTCGTCAACTCGCTCTACTCCAAGCGCGAGGTCTTTCTGCGCGAGTTGATTTCCAATGCGTCGGACGCCTGTGACAAGCTGCGGTATGAGGCCCAGATCAACGGATCCCTGCTGGCAGAGGACCCGGACCTCAAGATCACAATCACGCCGGATCAGAAGGCAAAGACCCTGACCGTGACCGATAACGGCATCGGCATGTCCCACGATGAGCTGATCGAGAATCTGGGTACCATTGCGGGCTCGGGCACCGCCCGTTTCGCCGAGCAGCTTGCCGAAGCCGAGAAGGACAAATCCAAGAAGGAGAAGTCCGACGTCAACCTGATCGGCCAGTTCGGTGTCGGCTTCTATGCCGCCTTCATGGTTTCCGACAGTGTTACGGTCGTCAGCCGCAAGGCGGGCGACGACAAAGCCTGGCGGTGGACCTCGGACGGTCGCGGCAGTTTCGAGATCGAGGAAGCGCCTGCCGATACGCCGCGTGGCACCTCCATCGAGATGAAGCTCAAGAAGGATGCCAAGGAATTCAGCGAGCCCCTGCGCGTCCAGACCGTCATCAAGACCTACTCCGACCATGTCGGCCTTCCGGTCTGGATCAACGCCGATGGCAAATCCGAGCAGATCAATGAGGCAGCGGCCCTGTGGCAGCGGCCGAAGTCTGAAATCTCCGCCGACCAGTACACCGAGTTCTACCGTCACACCGCCCATGCCTTTGATGAGCCGTGGCTGACGCTCCACAACAGGGCCGAAGGCGTCATTGCCTATACCAGCCTGCTCTTCATTCCCGAACAGGCACCCTTTGACCTCTTCGATCCCGCACGGCGTCACGGTGTGAAGCTTTACGTACGCAAGGTCTTCATCACCGATGAGTGCGAAGGTCTGGTCCCCTCCTGGCTGCGTTTCCTCAAAGGCGTGGTTGATTCCGAAGATCTGCCGCTCAACGTCAGCCGCGAAGTGCTTCAGAACAATCCCGTGGTCGCCAAGATCTCCAAGGCCCTGATCAAGCGGGTCCTGAACGAGCTCAAGAAGAAGGCGGAGAAGGACGCAGAAGGCTACGCCGCCTTCTGGGGCACCTTCGGTCAGGTCCTCAAGGAAGGTATCTATGAGGATCAGGAGCGCCGCGACGAGCTTCTGAAGCTGGCCCGGTTCAAGTCAACGGAAGCCGAAGGCTGGGTCAGCCTGGAAGATTACGTCGGACGCATGAAGGACGGCCAGGAGAGCATCTACCTGCTCACCGGTGACAAGGCCGAGACCATGAAAACCAGCCCGATGCTGGAAGCCTTCCGGGCCAAGGGTGTCGAAGTCCTGCTGCTCGACGATCCGGTCGACGAGTTCTGGACCATGTCTGCGGATGCTTATGAGGAAAAGCCCTTCACGAGCGTGAGCCGCGGCGATATCGACCTTTCGGCCATTGCCGGCAAGGACGGCAAGAAGGACGAAAAATCCGAAGATGAAGACCAAGCCTCCGAAGGTCTCGCGCCTCTGGTCGCCATGCTCAAGCTTGCCCTGGAAAACCAGGTCAAGGATGTGCGGGAATCAAAGCGCCTTACCGACTCTGCCTGCTGTCTGGTCGTTGACGAAGGCGACATGAACATGCGCCTGCAGAAGATGCTCAAAGCCACCGGCCAGCTCGGCATGGAGGGCGAACGCATCCTGGAAATCAACGCCAAACACCCGCTGATCGCGTCTCTTGCAGACAAGGCCAAAGGCGATGGCGCAGGCAAGACCGTCGAGGATATGGCCCACCTCCTGCTCAATCAGGCGATGATTCTGGAAGGCGAACTGCCCAAGGACCCCACCGCCTTTGCCAAACGCATGAGCGATGCCATGTCCCGGGCGGTCAGCTAGGCATCTCCACTCCGGCCCCTCACTATCGCTGTCGTCCTCCGGCCTGACCGGAGGACGACATTGAGATGAGAGGTGATGCTCCGGACGTCCTTGTCCACCACCAATGATAATCGGAACTTGCAATTTTGTTCTTTTTATGTTCTCTTACGTCGCGTCCGGACAAGGACGAGCTGGGGTGCATGGGGTTGTCTTCACGTTTTCCGCAAGTCCCCATCCTGATCGACAGATGCCGCACACCAGTTGAGGCGTAACTGCCCCTCGTCTGAAGGCAGGGCTGATGGTATGCAATGAACATGTCGTTTGATGTCAGTCCCATTGGCGCGACCTTCGGTGCCATCATCACGGGCCTTGATGCCCGCAGTCTTGACGACCGCGGTGAATCGGACCTCAAGGCTGCGTTCGCTGAGCATCGCGTCTTGGTTCTGCGCGACCAGAACCTTTCCGCTGATGAACAGGTCGCCTTTTCCAGGCGTTTGGGGCCGCTCTATCGTATGCCCTATGTCAAACCGCTGGACGATCATCCCGATGTCATCGCGGTGCTGAAGGAAGCCGACGAGATCAACGTTTCGACCTTCGGTAGCTGGTGGCACGCCGATTTCAGCTATCTGGAGGAGCCGCCGGTCTTTTCCATTCTTCAGGCCCTGGAACTCCCGCCCAAAGGCGGCGATACCCTGTTTGCCGATATGTGCGCCGCTTGGGATGCGCTTTCTGACGGCATGAAGCGCCTGCTTGCGCCGTTGAAGGTCATGCATTCGGGCCACATCTACGGAACCAGGCTCGCCAGTGATGGTAGCAAGGGCCGCATGCGCGGCGTGCAGGTCAGCACCGGCCATGCTGAGGCTGATGTTGAGCGTGCGCATCCGTTGGTTCGCCTGCATCGGCCAAGCGGGCGCAAGGCGCTGTTCTGCAGCCCGACCTATACGACACGCCTGGAAGGCATGACGGCTGAGGAGAGCCAACCGATTCTATCCATGCTCTATGACCACTTCGCCCGGCCCGAGTTCACCATCCGCCAGCGCTGGCAGGATGGTGACCTGCTGATGTGGGACAACCGTGCGGTCGTGCACCTGGCCGTCAACGACTACGATGGTTACCGTCGCCTGCTTCACCGCACCACCGTCGGCAGCGAACGCCCCGTCGCGGCGTAGGGAAAAAGACCATGAAATGGCCACGCAGCGATCTCTGCGATCTCTTCGGCATCGAACACCCCATTCTGCTCGCACCCATGTCAGGCGCGACCACGCCGGCGCTGGTCGCTGCGGTCAGCAATGCCGGCGGTCTGGGCGGCCACGGCTGCACGACCTTTTCCAGTGACGGCTTTCGAGAGCAGGTCGCCGCGATCCGGGCAGCGAGCAACCGTCCGTTTCACGTCAACTTTTTCACCCACGACAACCCGCCAGAGGACGGTGAAGCCGGCCCGGCCATGCGTACCATGCTCCAGGGCCTCTGGACCGAAGCCGGACTGGGCGCA
>CALIUG010000091.1 GCA_938048755.1 uncultured Alphaproteobacteria bacterium | reverse complement strand
ACATTCTCAACCCTGACATCGTTGGTGTCGGCGGGATTCTCGAGATGCTCGAGATCGCAGAGTTGGCGGGGAAGCACGGTGTGAAGATTGCTCCGCATTGCTGGAACAGCCCCCTCGTGGCCGTGGCAGCCATGGCACATGCCTGTGCGGTCATGCCCAATGCCCTGATTGGTGAATACTTTCCCGATTACGAACCGTTCTGCAGCCAGTTCGGTGCGCTCGATATCGGGATAGCGGGCGGCACGGTCACGATCGGCGATAGGCCGGGGCTTGGCGTACACATGAACGAGGCGGCGCTTGCCGCCCATGAGGTCCGGCCATAAGCGTCCTGTTCTCCTGGCGCAGGCTCAGCCTGACGCGCTCATCGCAGATCAAGAGCGTCTGAGACCATGCACTGGAAGTGATGCACCGAGTGTTCGCTGATGTGTGAGCGCTCTGCATCGACAATGAAGCGGCCCTGAGAGTAGCCGCGCGAGGCAAGACCACGCTGGACCGCCTCGCAGATGGCAATGTCCTCACGAACCGTCGCATCCTCGTCAAGAGCCTGCTTTTCGGCCGACGAAAGTCCATCCCCCGGCAACCGGTAGTAGTGGCCGGTCACCTGGTGGCGATGCGGGCCCACGGCCTTGCGCGTATAGATGGAGAGCTGTGGGTGGTCGCCCGGCGTTGCATCGATTTCCGTGCTGGGCCAGACGTACCAGTACATGAACTTCTCGACCAGGTCGGCCTCGGCCGGACCCTTGCCGGCCATTTCGGGTGTTTGCTGACGCTGGCTGGTGTGGATGGTGACGATTCCATCGCTGAACGAGCGGTAGGTTTCCATGTCCACGTCGGTGGAAAATCCGGGGTGGCAGGGCTCGCAGTGATAACACTCGAGCGAATTCTCCACGAAGACCTTCCAGTTGCTTGCGACCTCATGAACGACCTTGTGACATTTCACCAGCGCGTCGGCCTCGGGAACAAAGCCGCGGATCGAAGCCTCAAGGTCGGGGGCCTGTGCCGCCAGGCCAGCTGCCTGGGGATCCATGTTGACGAAGACGAGGCCGGCCAGGGTCTCGGCACGGAGGGCCAGGCTTTCCGATGCCGGGTTACTGGCGGTTGCAGTCAGGCTGCCATCCACCTTGCGAGTGAGGATCACCGGTTCGTCATTGACCTCGCCATGGAACGGCTGTCCAGGCGCGACCTCTGATGCATGGGCGACAAAGACCCAGTTGCGTCCGAACACACGCTCACGCTCGAGATCCAGAACGTCGGGATCGTGGTAAACCCAGGACGGCAGGGTCGGCGACAGCTCGGGCGCAATGGTGAGCGGCACGAACGATGGCTTGGTTTGCAGGAGCGTCATGGTCTCAGTAACCCCGAACGGGATCGGTGACGTTGACCAGAGGCTCGCCTCTTACGAAACGATCCAGATTGTCGAGGAAAACCTCTGTGCTCAATCGGTCATAGTCCTCACCGGTGATCATGCCGGCGTTGTGGGGTGTGATGAAGAGGTTCTCAAGGTCCCACAGGGGAGAGTCATCGGGCAGGGGCTCCTGGGTAAAGACATCGCGCGACGCCGCGCGGACCTGTCCGCTCTTGAGAGCTGACATCAACGCATTTTCATCGACCACGCCGCCGCGAGACATATCGTGGAACATGACACCCGGTTTCATGGCGGCAAAGGCTGCATCATCGATCATGCCGGACGTTTCCTCGGTCAGCGGCGTGATCACGATGACATAGTCCGACTGCGCCAGAACCTCGTGCATCCGCGCGGGCGGCACCACGGTTTCCACATGTTCCCAGGGTGCAGGGCGCGCGCGCACGCCATAGACCGTCATGCCCAGGGCATGGGCGACGCGCGCGCAGGCCTGACCGATTCTGCCCAGCCCCACCACGGTCAGCGAACCGCCGGTCGAGTGGGGAACGTCGTGGGCCTTCCATTCGTGCCGCTTCTGTTGGTCGTGATAGAGGAAAAAGTTGCAGTTCATGGCGATGAGTCGCGCGATGGCGAACTGCGCCAGACCTTCGTCCTGCACACCGCCGGCATTACAGACCTGGATCTTATCGGTGTCCCAGGGCGCCAGATGATTGATGCCCGCACCCGAGACATGAATGAAACCCAGCGAAGGCTGACTCATCAGTGCTTCGCGGGGATAACGCTTTGATTCGAAAAGGTCCGAGAAGACGACATGAGGATCGCACTTGGCTGCTTCAGGCAGGCCTGCAAAGCTGTTGCAGGTCGTGATCCCGGCATCCGGATGGCGTTCTGCGACCTTCGCGGCAATGCCTTCAGCATCAACCGTATGGATCAGAATGCGTAGTGGCGCAGCCATGCGCAGTTCCCTTCATGCCAGAGTTCATCAGTGCGTGGGATTGTTCCGCTCAGGGCCCGGCGAGTCACTGATTTGCCTGCTCAATCACGATGCGTTCGCGGCGGAACGGAACATCGACGGGGTCGATTTCCTTGCCGAGTTCGCGGGCATAGCGGTGGCCCTCATAGGTGGCGGTTGCAATGATGCCCGGCGCCTGGCAGTCGCCGATCCGTCGCAGTGTGGGCGCCTTGACATCGGGTCGAGCCTCAAGGGCCGCTTTGATCTCATGAAAGAGCCCGTCCTGGGGCGAACGGGACGTCACCATGACGACAGAGTCAGCCTGATGTTCGACATCCTGACCCTTGACGGAGTCATGCAGCAACACCTGCCCTGGTTCCACGGCACGAAGGTTTGTGTTGGGCATCAGCGTGATGCCCGATTCCAGAAGGCGTCCCTGGTTGGCACCGTGTTCCAGCGTATGGACCATCCAGGCGGCAATCGTGGCCAGGGGCGTCACAAGTGTGACGTCGTGCCCTTCGTTGCTGAGCAGTTCTGCGATCACGCTGGCCATGTAGTAGTGGTCGTCATCGTAGAGCATGACCTTCTGTCCCGACGGGCGTCGCCCGGCAAGAATGTCATCGGGTGTAAGAACGTGATCGGCATCGGTTCCCGGTACCGGTGACGTGAGGTGGCGTCCGTAGCCGTCGCGACGCCAGCTTGCACCTGTTGCGATGGCGACATGGTCGGCACCGAGCTCGAGAACCTGATCCGCGTCGAGCCTGCTGGCGCGGTAGATCTCGACATTGGTCATCTTCTGGATCTGGCCGACGCGGTAGTCGCGCACGCGCGCCCAGGCGGAAAAACCGGGCAGGGCGCTTTCAAGCGTGACGCGCCCGCCAAGCTCGTCCTGAGCCTCGGCAAGAGTCACGCGATAGCCACGCAATCCTGCTGCCCGTGCGGCCTCGAGACCGGACGGGCCGGAGCCGACAATAAGAACATGGTCCTGCGAATCTGCAGCCGGCAGGGTTTCCGGGTGCCAGTCCTTGCGCCATTCCTCACTGAAGGTGGGGTTCTGGGTGCAGCGTGCCGGGGCGGTCATCTGGGTCCAGCCCACGCAGACATTGCAGCCGATGCATTCACGGATGTCCTCGATCCGGCCCTCCTCGACCTTGCGGGGCAGGAAGGGATCGGCAATCGAGGGGCGTGCCGCACCAATCAGGTCAACGATGCCGCGTTTGATCGCCGAGACCATGGCGTCAGGAGAGGTGTAGCGCCCGACGGTGGAGACCGGCTTGGTCGTGACCTGTTTGACGAAGGCGACATATTCCTCCTGATAGCCTTCGGGAGCAAAACGCGAGGTCTTGGAGTCATTGTCCCAGTCGGAGACGTTGACATCCCAGAGGTCGGGGATTTCGGCCAGCATCTCGACCGCCTCGCGACCCTCGGCGTGCCATTCCAGACCATCGGGACCCATCATCTCGTCGACGGCGAAGCGCACCGTGACCGCGATATCGCCGCCCACCGCATCCTTTGCCTCTTCGAGAAGCTCACGGAACAGGCGCAGCCGGTTCTCGAGACTGCCACCGTATTCGTCGGTGCGCTGGTTGTGCCGCTTGGCCAGAAAGTGGCTGGGCACCGTACCGTCGTGGCCGGCATAGACGATCACCATATCGAAGCCGATGTCGCGTGCCCGGATCGCGGCCTGTCTGTGCGCCCGGCGGTAGTCGCGAATGTCCTGCTTGTCCATTGCGCGTGCCTGGATCGGTGCAAGACTCCAGTTCATCGGCCGGTCCATGGGGCCGATCGGAACCTCCCGGCTATAGAGATTGGGCGTGTCGTGGCCGTTGTGGACCAGTTCGATGCCGGCAAGGCTGCCGTACTTGTGAACCTCCTCACACATGCGTCCGAGATAGACCTCGTCGCCCTTGTCCCACATGTTGGTCTCGGCATAGGGCGAGGCATCGCCACTGGCGTAGAAGTCGCACTGTTCGGTGCACACGATGCCCCAGCCGCCCTGGGCCTTCATGCCGCGCATGCCGACCATGGCGTTGGGGTAGACCCGGCCCATGCCGTTGCAATGGGGCACCTGGTAGAAGCGGTTGGGTGCGGTCTTGGGCCCGATTTTCAGGGGCTCGAACAGGATGTCGTAGCGGGGATCACGGGTCATGGGTCTTCCTTTGAAACAGGATCGTGTTGCGAAATCAGGACGGGCGCTGGCCGCGCAGGTGATGGGGGCAGTGTTCGCCCGACTCGAGAACCTTCACCATGGCTTCCCAGATTTCGATGTTGTGGTCGACAAAGTCGTGGCCGTGCCTTTCGACCAGCTCGGCATAGGATTCTCCCGACATCTGGTCGAGCTCGTGACGGGCCACTTCGGCGTACCAGGGGTTGCGGTTGACCAGACGGACGTTCTCGAAGCCCGCCGACTTGAGCGCCGACTCGTAGCGCGCCGGCGGCGCCATGGCGAAGTCGAGGCCCTCCGCGGCAATGTAGCTTTTCATGTCCGCGCTGGGCTCACCGTCATGACTGATCAGCCAGTCGGACGCGGCGAACCAGCCGCCTGGCTCGAGCACACGGAACACGTCAGCCGCGAGCGCTTCCTTGTCCGAGATGTGGATGATCGAGTCCTTCGAAAACACGAGGTCGAAGCTCCTGTCGGCGAAGTCGAACGGACCGGGTTCGATCTCACGGATTGTGATCCGGTCAGCAAGGCCCGCCGCTTCGGCGCGCTGGGTTGCTGTCGCGCAGGCCGGTGCTTCGATGTCGATGCCGGTGACATGGGCCGCGCCGTGGTCGTTGATGAGCGAGACGGTGATGCCTCCCGTGCCACAGCCTATGTCGAGCACACGGGCACCCTTGAGATCGAGACCTTCCAGAATGCGCGCGACCTCTTCTGGGCCTCCCGGCGAGAGGTATCCCTCACCCCAGATCGTGGCGAGGAAGTCGTTATAGGCGTCGCTGTAGAGATCTTCTTCTTGCACGTTGCACTCCATTAATCTTGTACCGCAGGATAACTGTACGTGTTCATCCAGCACCTTGCGATTTTGCGTGTTCCACCGTCGCGGCCTGGCCGCGCTCGGCCCGCCAGGATGCACGTGGCGGCGTCTCAACCCATGCCTCGCACTCGCCGCGGAATCCGCCGCACAGATCGTCGGTTGCGCCGTGGGGCATGTAGCCCAGCAGCGCCCGGATTTGGAGGCTGTAGCGTGCTGCGACTTGAGGCGGGACCTTCAGGTACATGTTGGATTCCGGCCGCAGCCAACCCAGACAGTAGGTGTTGACCAGCCCCATGCGCGGCGCATTGCTCCGGTTTGCACCGCCGCCGTGCCAGGTCGATCCCAGATAAAATATGACCGATCCCTTGGGCATGACGGCGTTCTCCCACGAATCGAGGCTGGGAAGATGCCACGAACGCAGGTTGCGATGGCTGCCGGGGATCACGCGTGTGCCGCCATTCTCCTCGGTGAAGTCACTCAGAGCCCACATGGCGCCGACGGTCAGTTCCATACCCGCGATGTCGATGGGGTAAACCGTGTCATCCCGGTGCAGCGCCTGGTGTTGCTCGCCAGGCATGATCTCGATCGCGCTCAGGCTGCTGATCCGATAGGTCGAAGCAAAGGGTAGGAGAATGTCGTCGAGAACATCCAGGACCATCTCATGATCGATGAGCTCGGCCGAGCTGGGCGCTGTCTGCAGCGCGCCGTCGTAGCGGTTGGTGAGGTTGTTGTTGAAGATGCCGCGCGACTTCAGCCCGTTGGCATCAAGCTGGGGCCGCAATTCGGCGGCGATCCTGTCGGCCAGTTCCGGCGCAACCAGACCGGTCACCGCCACCGCGCCTTCGCGGCGCAGAACGTTCGCGACCGTCTGCGCATCGGTGCTTGAAGCGAGATAAGTCAAGGGCATCGTTGTCTCCGGGACTTGCGCGTTCCGCTATGCGTGGTTCTGCCTGGCGGGTGTGTCATGGTCAGTCAGCATTGCTGGTTTTCGAGGGCGGGGGCGTCCAGATCGATCTCCGTCCAGACCGGATGATGATCAGACGCTGGTGTGTCGTTGTCGATCCAGGCGCGGCGTATACGATGCGCGAGGGATCCTTCGATAAAGCAGTAATCGATCCTTTGGTCGCGCGTGATGCCCTCGCCGGGATCGTGTCCGGCAACGACCCAGGCATCAACAAACCGCCCGGCATAATGCGTTGCTCCTGGCGCATAGGTCTGTTGGGGCGCCCCCACGATCCGGTGATATTCAGCGCCCTGCGCAACACTATTAAAGTCGCCCATCAGAATGGCAGCCACGGGGTTCTCGGGTTCGGATTCCGCATGGGTCCAGTGGCGCTCGGGTTCATCGTCGGTGCCACACCACGAAGCGCCCTCAAAAGGTACACGGGCCTCTCGGGCCATGAGCCAATCGATCTGGGCTAGGCGTTCCTCGACCGATATGTGGGACAGGTGCAGCGAGAAGATGCGGATGGGCCCCCACGGTGTTCGAATCATGGCTTCCAAAGCGGGATTCTGTGTGTTGAGCGGATTCGTCACGCGCCACATCGGAAGGCAGTGCAACCGCGACCAGACGATCGGAAGTCGTGACAGGACCATCGTGCCGAACTGGCGACGTTGGTTGGTGAGCTTCCCGTTGTGATCACGAAAGCTGGCGTCCATGTCGAAGGCCGGCCCATAGACCCAATAGTGCTCGGGCAGCATCGCGGCAATCAGGGCAGGCTGGTCGTCGTTACCGGTTCGATCCCAATGACGTTCGACCTCCTGAAGCGCGATGACATCGGCGTCGGCGATTGCATCAACGGTGCGCGCCAGGTCGTTGCGGTCGTCCTGGCCATAGCCGTACTGAATGTTGTAGCTGACAAACTTCACGTTCGCCGCCCTCTCTTGAACTGAACCGTTGACCCGGCATGAACCGTGATGCCCCGGTGCATGACAGGCTGTGTCTTGTGAACGAATGCAGGGAGAGCGGTGCGGCTATGAAGCACCGCTCTCCGGCTGCTTTGGTCAGGCTTCGATCAGAAACCGGCCTTCAGTTCTTCCCAACGCAGGGCCAGAACTTCCGGCTCGTTCATCGCCTGCTGGAACTGGGTGCCGGCAAGAAACTCCTCGATATTCTTGGAGAGACCGATCGAAAGCAGGAACTCTTCGGAGAAACTGTCATAGGCCTTCTTGTTGGAATGGCCGTAGTACCAGTTTCCGATCTCATAGACGCCGGCCTCTGGAGAGATGAAGGAGTCGATGATTTCGTGCGCCTGCTCGTAGAACCCGTCGCGGATGGCGGCAGGATGGATGCAAAGGCCACAATGCCACGTGATGGCACCTTCCTTGGGCGTCACGAAGGTAAACTCGAAGTCGGTGCCATCGGCATGCGCGGCAAGTTCCGAATAGGTCCCGTTGCCGGCTGCCGCGACAATGACCTCGCCTGATGCGATTGCCTGGACACGCTCGGTGAACGATGACTCAAGCGCACGGTTCAGCGGAACCTGCGTGCGCAGGAGATCTTCGCACTGGAGACGTTCGTTCTCGTTCATGTGCCAGGGGCTGATGCCCAGAAGGAGAGCAGCGATCGCAAAGGCTTCGTAGGAGTAGTTCGACATCGCCATGCGGCCCGCATACTTCTGATCCCACAACGCGTTCCACGTCTGGTTTTCGGGATCCAGATATTCGGGTGCCAGGTCGGTTCGGATGATCAGCGCTGTCTGACCCCAGTCTTCCGGCACATAGACCCGCTCTCCGTCCACAACCGAATTGGGCACGTCCTTGAAGATCTGCAGGACATCGGGCCAGTTCGACAGACGATCCGTCTCGATCGGCGCCAGAAGGCCAGCGTCATACCAAAGCTTGAGGGAGGGGCCGCAGGGATAGGTGACGTGGGGTTCGAAACCAGCCCGCATCTTGGCAAAGGCTTCGTCCTCGTCGCCGAAGATTGCGTAATTCGGTTCGCGGCCATACTTCCCGGTGTAGTGAACCATGAACTCCGGCTCGTCATAGCCGGCCCAGGTGAAGAAGACCGGATGTTCCTCATCAGCCTCCTGGGCCTGGGCGGCGCCTGCCATCGTCTGTGTCGCGACCGTGCCAATGCCGAAGGACGCCATGATCTTGTGCGCCTGGCGTCGGTTGAGCTTGCCTCCGCAAATCAGATCGTGGAAGCGTGCGGTTTCCATCATAGGTTTCATGTTTTTCTCTACCAGAGTTCGTGAACGACGGCATACCCGGCGCAAAGCCCATTATTCTGCGCCCGGTTCCGTAGCTGAATAAAGGTTTGGTTTTGTAGCAAGGTGTGACAACTGAATATTAGTGACTTCAGTTAATTGTGGATTAACTGTATCCTGTTCTCAACAACGGGATCCTGCTGACCTTTCAGTATCATGCGGGTCGGCAATGGAAGGTGCTTGGTTCATGACCAGGATGACGCTGAATCTCTATGCCCTTCGTGCGTTCGAGGCTGCCGCGCGCCATGAGAGCTTCAAGGAAGCAGCCGTGGAACTGGCCGTGACGCCGGTTGCGGTCACACGTCACATCAAGTGGCTGGAGGTCGAGTTCGGCGTTGATCTGTTTGAACGCCTGCACCGTGGTGTCAGACTGACAGAGGCTGGATGCGAGCTGCGTGATGAACTGGTGCCGGCCTTTGAAGCGATGGTTCGGGGTGTCGAGCAGGTACGCCAGCGATCAGGCGCGCGCACGCTCCGCATTGGCTGCGAGACCGCCTTTGCCAAACGCTGGCTGGCGCCACGTCTTGACGCCTTTCACGCCTTGCATCCCGACATTCACGTCGAGCTGGAACTGCAAAACGAAAACGATGAGCCTGACGGCCTCATTTTCTATGGTTTTCGCCAGAAGTTCGGGCGGGATCGCTATCTGCTGTTCCGTGAGACTGTTTTCCCCATGTGCGTTCCAGCCCTGCTTGAAGCGGAGCCTCCGCTCAAACAACCAAGCGATCTGGAAGGCCATTGTCTGCTGCATGACGACAGCGACGATTGGTGGCAGCGATGGTTTGAAGCTGCAGGCGTGAGCGGTGTGAAGGCGCACAGCGCAGAGACCTTCTTTTCACACGACCGCCTCTATGAGGCGGCAATGGAAGGCCGGGGTATCCTGATGGGCGATGCCATGGTTTATGGCGACGATCTGGTCGCGGGTCGCTTTGTGCGCCTGTTCTCTGAAACCCTGGACGGCAACCAATTCATCTTCGCCTTGCGGTCGTCACGCCGACGCCGCGAGCTCGACCTCTTCCTTGCCTGGATTCTTGACGCCTGCAAGACACACAGGGCGCGCATGAAAGACGTTATCGAGATCTAGCGGGGCTTTAGATTCGCCGCGATCTCCTGTGCGGCCCGCACGCCGGACCTGTAGGCGCCATCGCAGGTCCCCTGACCGCCGACCATGGTGGCTTCACCAGCAAAGAACAAGCGGTCATCGATGGAGCGTGCCAGATGTTCACGCTGATGGGCCTGGCCCGGCAGGGCACAGGCCCACGATCCCCGTGTCCATGGCTCGGAACTCCAGGCTGTGGTGATGGAACGAACCACGTGCCTGCGGATGTCGTTGCCGAAGATTTCGGCCACGCGATCGACAGCAAAGTCATGGCATGCCTGCGGGCCCTGCTTCTCAAGCCAGATGGCGTATCGGCCGCCGGTAAACACTGATACCGAGTTGAAGCCCATGCCGTTGACATCAACCTTTGCAGACGGAGAGTCATCGCTCCAGACAGTGTGATGGCCGCGACCCTCCGGACCGAACACGTCCCGGTCGAAGGCGAGGCCCATCTTGTTTTCGGTCCCCATGGGCAGGCCCAGAACGGCCTGTAACTTCCAGTCGGGAAGCAAGGGCGCAAAGTCGATCTCGCCCGATGCCAGAATACCTGTCGACACCGTGACCAGTGCCAGATCGGCCTTGATGGCGCCCTTGGGGGTCTCCACCACCACGCCGGGTCCGGACCAGTCGATGCGTTCTGCGCGGGCATTCAGGGTTACCGGGACATCGGCACCCCAGGCGGCAACGAGGTTGCCGTAGCCGTGCGGAACCGGATAGCCGAGCTCACCGACCGAGCTTGTGTTGTCGGCGCAGGAGACGCCATCCACATCGACGCCCCAGCCGGTGGCGATACTTTCGAGAAAGGGCGGCGCACAGGGACTCTCAAGATCGATGACGTCGCCCATCGACGGGTCCGAACCGTTCTCTGCAGCATCTGCGACCGCTGCATAGCTGTCATCGTAGTAACGCCGGCAGGCGGCGTGCTCTTCTTTCCCCAGACGTACGCCGTTTCGGATGAACCGGTGATGGTCGGGGTTGTTGTAGGCCTCCCAGGTCGCCCGTCCCAATGCGATTCCCAGACGATCCGCGATCGCGGCGAAGGGATTGGCATCGCCGTCGGTCAGCCAGGCACAGCCCAGATCAAACCAGACGCCCGGTGTGAGTTCCTCCGAATAGGCGCGCCCTCCGATCCGGTGCGATGCCTCGATGACGGTCGATGAAATCCCCAGTCTGGCGAGCTCCTTGTGGGCTGAAAGGCCCGCCGATCCTGCGCCGATGACAACGACCTGCGTTTCAGCTGACATGCTTCATTCTCCTGCCATTGTCAGATTTGGAACGATGCTCTGGCTTGTTGTGGCCGAGCCGAACTACAGCATTGCGTGAAACCACAGATTGGTTCCACGCAAACTTGACCTGCCGGTGTCCTTCCAGACAGCCGCGAAAAGCACAGGCTTATGTGCTTTTCGCGACCGGTTCATGGCGCACTTGCGCGCGTCAGTAGCCTGCCTGAATCTCCGCATAGACCTCGGCAATCCGGCTGGCAAACTCGTCCGGAGTGGGGATCTGGTACTTGCCCGAACCCAGGATATCCTCAGGATTGCGACTAAGCCCCAGTTCAGCGAGCCGTTCTTCGCTCACCAGATCAAACGATTTGCGGTTGGAGTGTCCATAACCGTAGTCGTTGATCAGGAACCGACCTGATTCCGGACTGAGCAACGAATCAATCACATCGTGCGCCTTGTCCACATGCGGCGCTCCGGCATAGATCATGGCTCCGCAAACCCATGTCAGTGCCCCTTCCTTGGGTGCGGCAAAGGCCACGGGCACGCCATCGGCCTTCAGGGCGACAGGGGAACTGTTCCAGGTCATGGCAGCGACCAGTTCACCGGATGCAAGGGCCTGTTCCACGCTGGTCATGTCATCGGTGTACATGCGCACCAGCGGCAACTGTTCGCGCAACAGGGCGGCAACCTTCTCGATGTTTTCATCGGTATCGATCTGGTCGAACGGTACCCCGGCATAGATCGCCGCGCACCACCATGCATCGCCTTCGTTGCCGATCATGGCGATCTTTCCCTTGTAGCGTTCATCCCACAGAACGCTCCAGGATTCCTCACCGTCGGGAAAGTCGACGATATCGGTGCGATAGGTGATGGAGGTCTGGCCCCAGTCCATGGGGGCGAAGTAGGTCTCACCGTCGCGATCGGCGATGTGTCTCATGGATGGGATCACATCCTCCCAGTGCGTGAGCCTCGACGTATCGATGGGCTGCACCACGCCGGCTTCCACCCAGTTCGGGGCGTTCGCATTGCAGGGATGCAGGACGTCGACGACAAAGCCCGACCTGACCTTGGCAAGCCCGTCGTTGCTGCTGGCATAGGGGGCCATGTCGGGATAGGCGCCATGTTTCTCGTGGTACTCTCCCAGCAGTTCGGGAATATCGTAGCCACCCCATGTGAAATAGAAGGCCTCTTCACCTTCGGCCGCTGCTGCCGGTCCGGAAAAAGCCGGTACGGCGGCCAGGGAAACGCCGGTCAAGCTGAGCAATTCGCCAAACTGGCGTCGAGAAAGTCTCCCCCTGGAAGCATTTTCGATCATGTCGTCGACAGATGATTTGCTGGTCGGCATCTACCCCTCCGTTGGTTTTGCTACAGTCTCAATCTCGGAACAGGTCCGAAATCAGATTCCAGATCGCAATTGAGTGTGCAGTTGTTCAATGGGTGGACAATTGACTATTCAGTCAATCAGTTAATCAGCCATTAATCGAGCGTCTGCGTGACGGGCTTCCTCGATCCGGAACCGTTTGCTGTCGATCCCTAAGCCTCGATGACGTGACGCTCGCGCTTGAACGGAATTGCGTCAGGTTCGGTGGGGTTTTCCAGTTCGCGGACATAGCGGTGGCCCTGATAAACGGCTGCTGCGATGAGGCCCGGGCCATAACAATCGCCGATCCGTGTCAGTGAGCGGGTGCCGGCCTTTTCGAGTTCGGCGCTGCCGTTCAGGGCATGCCAGAGATCGTCGTCCGGCAATCTGGCGGTCACGCTGATCATGCCGGCGCAGGCAATCCGCCGGTCACATCGGCGGAGTTCATCTCTGAACACTGCCTCGCCATCGTTCATGCTCATGAGTGTGTGGCGAACGAGCATGTTGATGCCCCGCTCGGCGAGCCTCTCCTCGATGGCATGCTGCTCAAGGGTATACTGGGTCCATGGCGCGACCAGCGTGGCAGGCGTCACAAGCCAGGTCTCGCGCCCCTCTGCAGCCATGAGTTCTGCAAGCACGCTGGCCATGTAGTAGCCGTCATCATCAAAGATGACGACCGGCCCTCCAGGTGGCCGCTGGCCTGCCATGATGTCGTCAGGCGTCAGGAACCGGGTTCCCTCGGACACGGGCGGTGCGGTGCGCAGGGTCTGTCCGACACCGTCCTGCCGCCAGGTCGCGCCGGTGGCAAGGGCGACGTGTTCGGCACCCATTTCGAGGATATGCGCGGCATCCAGCCGGCTTGCCTGGAAGACCTCCACGTTGGCCATGGTTGCGATCTGTTCGGTACGGTAGTCCCTGACGCGGGCCCATGCGGCAAGGCCGGGCAGTCGTGATTCGCGGCTTACCCGCCCGCCAAGCGTGTCGGAGGCCTCGGCAAGAGTGACGCGATACCCGGCTTCACCGGCAGCTCTGGCGGCTTCGAGACCTGCCGGCCCCGCACCGACAATCAGGATATGAGACTTCGCAGATGCAGTACCAACCCGCTCGGGGTGCCATCCCTTGCGCCATTCCTCGCCAAAGGTTGGATTCTGGGTGCAGCGCGATGGTGCCGAGAGGTTGTTCCAGGCAGCGCAGATGTTGCACCCGATGCACTCGCGGATGTCGCTGCTTCGGCCTTCCTTGACCTTTGTGGGCAGAAACGGGTCGGCAATCGACGGCCGCGCCGCGCCGATCAGGTCCGTAATGCCGCGTTGGATGGCCGACACCATGGTGTCGGGAGAGGTGTAACGCCCAACGATGGCCACAGGCCGGGTCGTCACCTTTTTGACAAAGGCGACGTAGTCCTCCTGGTAGCCTTCAGAGGAAAAGCGTGAGGACTGGGAATCATTGGACCAGTCGCCAATGGTGACGTCCCAGAGGTCGGGCAATTCCGCGAGCATCTCGATGGCGTCGCGGCCTTCGTTCTGCCATTCCAGGCCGTCGGGGCCCATCAGTTCGTCCACGGCCATGCGTACAACCACGGCCATGGTGTCGCCGACAGCTTCCTTGGTCTCCTCGATGAGCTCGCGCAGCAGACGCAGGCGGTTTTCAAGACTGCCGCCATAGGCGTCGCTGCGGTTGTTGTGGCGTTTGTAAAAGAACTGGCCGGGAACCGTGTTGTTGTGTCCGGCATAGACCACGACCATGTCGAACCCCATGTCACGGGCGCGCAGAGCCGCGGACCGATGCCAGCGGCGATAGGCCACGATGTCGGAAAGATCCATGGCGCGGGCCTGGATGGGATGGTTCAACGAAGAGACCGGGCGGTGGGCAGGGCCGATGGGCACCTCACGGCTGTAGAGATTGCCGCTGTCCTGGCCGCTATGGGCGAGCTGGATGCTTGCCAGGCTTCCATGCCGATGCACGCCCTCCACCATGCGGCCCAGATAGAGCTCGTCACCCTGATCCCAGAGGTTGGTTTCGGTGTAGGGCTGGATGTCACTGGTGACGTGAAAGTCGCACTGTTCCGTGCTCACGATTCCCCAACCGCCTTCAGCCTTGGTTTCGCGCATGGCAATCATGGCATTGGGAAACATGCGGCCCATGCCGTTGCAATGGGGCACCTGATAGAAGCGGTTTGGCGCAGTGACCGGACCGATCCTGACTGGCTCAAAGAGGATGTCGTGGCGGGGATCGCGGGGCATGGGGATGACCTCTTCATGGCTTGACGTCATGCTCGCCGGATTCAGCCTTCGATACCATGGGTGCCCGCGACAAACTTTTCCGCCTGTCCGCTTCTGAACCGGGAATCACTTGTTTTGTGTGATCAGAGGCAGGGCGCCGATCTTCGGTTCTTTGGTCGAGCGGTGTTTCTGCGTAGGAGGCCGACCACACCTTGCGTGCATTGATGGCTGCCGTGGTTGGCGTTAATCAGGGGCTGCGTGAAGGGTGCCATTCCTTCCCTGGCGCTGGCCGCGTCTGGTGTGACCGAGTTTGCCCTATTGGTTGTCGAAGTTAGGAGAGATGTTGATGTTCCTGAAACGTGGTGCCCAACGCAGGGTACTTCTTTGTTGTCGATTTCGATACGCAGAACGCGACAACGGTTGCCCGCACCGGCGGTGCGGCCGTGCCGCCGAATGTTCCCAGGAACGGATTTTTTATCCATCTCAACGGCAACAACGATGACTGGGTTGTCGAGGCGCGCAGTTACGTGCGCGGGGTCGAGACCCTGCGCCCCTTAAGTGAATTCAGTATCTGGAATTATGAAGGCGCAGTCGCGCCCAATGGCAGTTTTCTGGGCTTTGCCGACCGCGCATCCGATGCGGTGCTGATCTGGTCTGCCAACGATCTTGAGACCACCGACAGGCCGGTCGATGCAACGGTGACGTTTACCGGTATCGACTTCACCGATGGTGCAGTGGGCGATGTGCAGGTTGGCTCGGCGTCGGCCCAGGTCAGCCCCGGTGTGCGTATCACACAGGGTGAGAAGCCCTATTCGGCGCTGCTGGCAACGGATCTGGTGGTGCCCAATGCCGGGACCTTCTTTGTTGTCGACTTCGACCGGCAGACAACCTCGGTGACGCCGCGCTCGGGCGGTGCAACGGTGCCCGACGTGGTTCCCCAGAACGGCTTCGTGATTCATCTCAACGGCAACAACGACGACTGGCTTGTTGAAGCACGCAGCTATGCCGACAGTGTCGAGACGATCCGCCCGACTGACGAATTCAGCATCTGGAACTATGACGGTTCGGTCGCCCCCAACGGCAGCTTTCTGGGTTTTGCCGATCGTGCTTCTGACGCGGTGCTGATCTGGGCGGGCAATGGCCTTGCGACCGCTCAGGGTCCGGTCAACGCCACGGCAACGTTTACGGGGATCGATTTCACCGACGGAGCGGTTGGCGACATCCAGGTCGACTCTGTTTCCACAACGCTGTTGAAGGTGGGATCGCGCTTTCCCTGACGCCGTCCGCGCTTGGGTTGCTGCTCGACACGGTGCCTGCCCACGGGCCATGCTGCGTGTGAAAGGCAGGTAAGTCAGGCTCATGCGGTTTGCGGTCGATACCGGCGGCACCTTCACCGATCTGGTGATCGAGGAAGGTGCGCGCCTCCACCTGTTCAAGGCGCCGACAACCCCGTCCAATCCTGTGGACGGGGTCCTGGATGTGTTGGAAGTGGCGGCGCGTGACCTGGGGCAGGGTTGCCGCGAACTGCTGGAGCAGGGTGAACTCTTCGTGCACGGCACGACGACGGCGACGAATGCCGTCATCACCGGCAACACGACACGCACGGCATTCCTGACAACGCGGGGGCATCCCGACGTTCTGGTCCTGCGCGAAGGCGGGCGGATCGGCTTGCCGCTGTTCGATCACGGTATTGCCTATCCCGAGCCGTTTGTGCCCAGGGCGCTGACCTTCGAGGTGCCCGAACGCGTGGATGCGACCGGCAAGGTAATCGAGGCGCTGGACGAAGAGGCGCTGGACACTCTGTTCGATCAGCTTGCTGTGGCTGAGGTTCAGTCGGTTGCCGTCTGTCTGCTCTGGTCGATCGTCAATCCCACCCATGAACTGCGTCTGGAAGCCCTGTTGCGTGAGCGGTTCCCCGACCTGTTCATCAGCCTGTCGCATCGGGTCAATCCGTCCCTGCGCGAGTACCGCAGGGCTTCGGCCACAGCGATTGATGCGGCCCTGAAGCCGGTCATGTCGGCCTATCTGGGCGAACTCGAGGAACGGCTGCGCGACGCCGGCTACGGAGGGCGGCTGCTGGTCGTGACATCCCAGGGCATGATGAAGGATGCCGGGGACCTGGCGTCGTCACCCATCCATGTCGTGAAGTCCGGCCCTGCCATGGCGCCGGTGGCGGCTAAGTACATCGTGGAGAACGGGTACCTGGGCCGCAATGCGATTGTCGCTGATACCGGCGGCACGACCTATGACGTTGCTCTGGTGCGCGACGGTGTCATTCCAGAGACGCGCGAGACCTGGATCGGCCAGCCCTATCTGGGTCATATGACAGGCTTTCCGTCGGTCGACATCTCCAGTGTCGGAGCGGGTGGCGGAAGCATCGCCGGAGTCGATGAGGCCGGCCTGCTGCATGTCGGCCCCCAAAGTGCGGGCGCGGTGCCGGGGCCTGCCTGTTTTGGCGCCGGTGGGAGGAAGCCCACGGTCACCGATGCTGCTGTCGTGTTGGGGTTTGTCGATCCGGCCTATTTCCTGGGTGGCCGCATGCACCTGAATCCCGATCTGGCGCGCGATGCGCTGATGCGCGATGTCGCTGGGCCGCTGGGCATGACGGTTGAAGAAGGGGCCGAAGCAGTGATGGCACTGCTGACCGAGACTATGGCCGGCGCCATTGAGGACATCACCGTCAATCAGGGCATCGATCCGCGCGATGCCGTATTGATCGGTGGTGGCGGTGCGGCAGGGCTCAACAGTATCGCGATCGCGCGCCGTCTGGGCTGCAGCACGGTGCTGTTCCCTGACAGCGGTGCGGCGATCAGTGCTGCGGGTGGCCTGTTGTGCCCTCTGAGTGACGATGCCGCAGAGTTCAACCTTGTCCGGTCGGGATCGTTCGATCTGGAATTGGCCAATGCCACACTGGCTCGCCTGCGAGAGCGCTGTGACATCTTTGCGCAGAGGCTCGGTGACTCCTCGCTTGCGCAGGTGAACTACAGCGTGGAGGCGCGTTATGCCCAGCAGATCTGGGAGATCAAGGTGCCCTTGCGGCAGGGTTATCTGGAATCCGATCTGGACGTTGCCCTCTTGATGGAGGACTTTCACCGCCTGCATCACGAGATCTTTGCCTATGATGATCGTGATGGTGAAGTGGAGTTCGTCAACTGGCGGGCCCGGGTTTCGGCGGATATGAGGAAGCAGCCGCTGGCGACGATCCAGCAAGGTGAGGCGCGTGTCAGCGCCGATACGACCCGCATGGGGTTTCTGGAGGGAGCGTGGCAGCCGGTGCCGGTGATCGGCTTCGGCAACGTCGCAAAAGGCGAAGAGTGTCAGGGGCCGGCCTTTGTCGAGACCGATGTGACAACCCTCGTGATCGACAGCCAGGCAAGCTTTCACAAGGATCCGCAAGGCAATCTGGTGGTAGCGGTGGCGACGGCTGGCCGGGAGGCGATGTGATGGCGACGAGCGGCCTTGATCTCGCAATCATTTCCAAACGCATGGAAGGGGTCGCCCGCAAGATGCAGAACACGCTGCTGCGCACTGCCCGTTCCGGCGTGATCAACACAGGGCGGGACTTCTCCTGCTGTGTTCTCACCGCAGACTGTGAACTGGTCGCGGCTGCCGAAAGCCTGCCGATCCATGTCATGGCCGGCCCCGACCAGATGGCGGAATCGATGAAGGCGTTTCATCCTGTTCTGGCCAGGGGCGATGCGTTTCTGCACAACTCGCCCTATCACGGCTGTTCCCATGCGGCCGATCTCTCGGTTCTGGTGCCCGTGATGGATGACGACGGACGGCACCGGTTCACCGTGCTGGCCAAGGCGCATCAGGCCGATATCGGAAACGCCATCCCCACGACCTATCACGCGGCAGCAAGGGACGTTTACGAGGAAGGCGCGCTGATCTTTGCCGCGACCAGAGTGCAGCGCGACTACCGGGATAACGACGACATTATCCGGATGTGCGAGATGCGCATTCGCAGTCCCGAACAATGGCGCGGCGACTATCTGGCAAGCCTGGGATCGGCGCGGGTGGGCGAGCGCGAGCTGATCGCCCTGGCCGGTGAAATGGGATGGGACCGTCTTGATGCGATGGTGTCGGATTGGTTCGATTACAGCGAACGGCGCATGGCGCTTGCCGTCGGCAGTTTGCCCGCGGGCACAGCGACGGGCGAGACACGGCACGATCCCTTCCCGGGTACACCGGAGGATGGTATCCCGATCAAGGCGGAGATCGATGTCCGGCCTGATGAGGGAAGAATCTCCATTGATCTCACCAACAACGTGGACTGCCTGCCCAATGGCCTTAATCTGAGCGAGGCCTGTGCGCGTACGGCCGCCATGGTGGGAACGTTCAACAGCCTTGGCCTGACGGTGCCGACCAATGCCGGCAGCTTTCGGTGTCTGGACGTGTTGCTGCGCGAGAACTGTGTGGTCGGCATTCCATGCCATCCTACAAGCTGCTCCGTGGCGACCCAGAACGTTGCCGACCGCCTGACCAACGCCGTGCATCTGGCTTTTGCCAATCTTGCCGATGGTTACGGCATGGCAGAGATCGGGGGCGTGCAGACAGCTGCCCAGGCTGTGATTTCCGGGCATGAGGAGAAACGTGGCGGACGACCCTTTGTCGATCAACTGATCCTGGGCGACACGCTGGGTGCGGGAAGCCCCAGAGCGGATGGCTGGCTGGCCATGATCACGACGGGGACGGCCGGCATGTCGTTCTTCGATAGCGTCGAGGTCGATGAACTGCGCCATCCCGTTCTGGTGACCGAACGCAGACTTGTGCCTGATCATGAGGGAACCGGAACGTTTCGCGGCGCACCGGCATCACAGGTGAGCTTTTCCGCCCATGGTGCACGGTTGGAGGTTCTCTATCAGAGTGACGGCACGGTGTTTCCGGCCCTTGGTGCCCGTGGTGGCGGTGCCGGCGGACCGGCAGAGAACTATGTGACGCGTCGTGATGGCGTGCGTGAGAAGGCAGATGGCTGGGCGACCCTGACGCTGGACGAAGGTGATGGCGTGACGGGTATTTCGCCGGGTGGCGGTGGTTATGGTCCGGCGATGGCGCGTGACCCCCGGCGTGTGGCGCATGATGTCGCTGAAGGGTATGTCAGCCGTAATCGTGCCCGGCAGGTCTATGGTGTCGTGATTGATGAAGACGGCGTGGTGGACGCTGATGCCACAGGTGTCATCCGGTCTGAGTCGCAGGTGCAAGCGAGGCCGTAAAGGCAATCATGATGCGTTTACCCGTTCCCCGAAACGGCGCGACATGATGCTGGAGATAAGCTGGATACAGCACGAGGGCGCCCTCGTTGAGGTCGACGATATGCTGGGTCGTGAGGGGCACAGGCGTGGGCACCATATCGGCCCGTGTGGCCGGGTTTTCGATGATGAGGCGACCCTGCCTGCCGTCATCCGATGTGCCGAGATAGGGCGTCTCCACACAGTAGCACCCAGAGACCGTCGCCTGGTTATGGATGTGTGGGGGCAGGTACTCACCTTCTTCGAGAAGGTGCGCCCATGCCGTGATTACCAGGTTCATGCTCCCCGTTGCAGGCATGAGTTGGCGGATACCGCGGTCCACAAAGGGATTGATGGCGCCCTCGATCAACTGACGCAGTGGTCCGATCACGGGTGCGTCGTGTTCGAGAAGGTTCCCCTGTGAGCGTTTGCCTCCCGAAGCGCCGGCCTGGCTCGTGGGACCGTGCGTGCAGAGCTCATCAGCCAGTTCTGCCAGTTGTTTGTTGAACCCGGCGACGTTCTTGTGTTGGCGCCAGTACAGAGATTGGGGGAACAGGATCGTATGCCGATCGACGAACGTGACCTCGTTCGTTCGCGCTGGAGCCCCGCGTGATCGCCTTGCCCTGCAGTCTGTTAGTGCGTGTTCATCATCCTGCAGCCACGTTCCATCGAGTTCGTGGAGGACAAGGTCAGGGTGCTGCGATCCGCTATGGAGAATACGAGAGAGCGCAAGACTGTCGGAACACAGAAGGTTGGTTCGCTGCGATTCCGGAAGACGCGCAAGACCTGAAAGATCACCTTCCAGGATGGCTTCTGCATCGTCAGCCAGAGTGAGTTGCGCCCGAAGGCTGTTGCCGAGTTCTTCAATCAGATGATCGGCTGATGCAGATCTGCGGATTCCCATGAGATGGGTGCTATAGGCATGCTGCGCCAACGCCCCGGGAAGCGCCTGCTGATTGTTCCCGCGGACCAGGGCAAGATCGGCGTGCTCGAGAATGCCGGCCATCTCGGAAATGGTGTCGGAGTTGACGGCAACATCGGTGTCGAGCAGCAGGGTCTTTTCATAGGGTGAGCGAAGGAGAGCCAGCCAGCGATCGAGTCTGGCTTCGGCCAGGTGCGATCCGTGGCCGCGTGTCGTCGGGATGGTGAGAACCAGATCGAAATCGTGCTCCTGACCGTCGAGCATGCCGGGCATGGAGGTCATCAGGCTGGCGGGAACATCAGGTGCGACCGCCTTCAGACTCTTCAGAGACGCCAGAGCCTCGTCGACGTAACGCCCGTCCCTGGTTGCAACAAAAAGGATGCCGAATTCGTGCATGGTGCCTGGGCCCACAATCCAAAACCGATCCTACCACGCCTGTGGTCAGGTATAGGACTTCACCTCTCCGATATCGCTGGCTTAAAGCGCATCGATCGCCTGTTTCGCTACGGCCCTGCGGTCATTGGTCTGATAGACCGCACGCGCCAGGGCGATGAATTCGGGACCGAAGTTCCCAGCAACTTCACATTCGCGAATGCGGTTCTCGATATCCCACAGCGCTTCGTTGATCGACTTGAGATCTGCAAACCGCTGCAGGGCCTCCGGGCTGTCGGTCAGTGTCGCGGCACGCGATCTGTTGAGGGTTTCAAGTTCCCGCTTAGCTTTTTTAACCTTGTCCCTGTTGCTGATGCGCTCGGTCTTGATCTCGAGGATCGAGATCCGGTCAAGGAGTTCGCCAGGCGAGATTTCGACCGTGACGCGCATTGTTTCAGGTCAGGGTGCAGCTCATGGTGGGCAGGCTGGCCACTTCGGCATGAAGTGTGTCGCCACGCTTCACGGAGCCGACGCCGGCCGGCGTGCCGGTGAAGATGATGTCGCCCGCCTTGAGTTCCACAAGGCCGGAAAGGAAGGCGATCGCTTCACCGGTCTTCCAGATCATCTGGTTGACGTTGCCGGACTGACGAACTTCGCCGTTGATGGTGAGGGTAATGGCCGCGTCGTCAACGTGCCCGGCATCTGCAACTTTGGTCAGGGTGCCGACGGGTCCGGAGGCATCAAAACCCTTTGCCATGTCCCAGGGGCGGCCCGCCTTCTTGGCGGCTGCCTGGAGGTCACGCCGTGTCAGGTCGATGCCCACGGCATAGCCGAACACATGATCGAGCGCGTCAGCCTCTGCGATGCCGCTTCCGCCCTTGCCCAGGGCAACAACCAGTTCGACTTCATGGTGAAGGTCCCGGGTTGCGGTGGGGTAGGGGATTGCGCCGCCGCCGGGAATGATGGCGGTTGCGGGTTTGGAGAAGAAAAACGGCTCCTCACGATCAGGGTTGCCGCCCATCTCGATGGCATGATCGGCGTAGTTGCGTCCGATGCAGAAGGCACGGGCGACCGGGAAGAGGTCGGTGCTGCCGGCGATGGTGATGCCGACGGGAGCGAGAGGCGGGAGGATGAAGGTCACGGGAGCACTCCGGATTGATCCGGGACATGCATTGCAGGATCACGCGACATTGGCAAGCAGAGCGGCATTGCCTCCTGCAGCGGTCGTGTCGATGCAGACATGGCGTTCAAGGTGCAGGCGTAGTTCCAGGTCACAGTCGCAGATGAGGGGAACGATGGCTCCCGGCCGCTGCGCCAGTGCCACGCGCAGGGCACGCAGGTGCGTCTCGCCCGACCACGACACCACGGCGTCGAGCTTCGTGAGGCTGGCTAGATGTTCAGGGGCCAGAACGCCGGCGACATCGGCGCCCTCTGAATCGACCGTCACAGGCCAGCAGCCGGCGGCGCGTGCGGCCATGGCTTGTGCCTTCAAGTCTTCGGCAGACGGGCCCAGACACAGGACCGTACCGCGGCCAAAGCGGGTCAGCTGGTTGGATTCACCGGTGGGTCCGGGCAGGGCAAGGGTGTTGAGTTTGGCTGCGCTGCGTTTCGCCGCGCGATCCAGAGCCTTCTGGACTTCAGAGGGATCGGCTGGGGTGCCTTCAGGCACGGCTGTTGCGCAGGTCTGGGCCTTCAGGAAGCGCGGAACATAGGCCGGTCCGCCGACCTTCGGCCCGGTGCCGGAGAGGCCTTCGCCACCGAAAGGCTGGGAGCCGACGATGGCACCGATCTGATTGCGGTTGACGTAAATGTTGCCGACATGGAGCTGGGAGGTGACCTGCTGAACCCGTGAATCAATGCGCGAGTGAAGGCCGAAGGTAAGGCCGAATCCGGTCCCGTTGATCGCGGCGATGACCGCGTCGAGGTCTTCGGATTCGAAGCGGGCAACATGGAGGACGGGGCCGAAGATTTCCTCTTCGAGATCGCTGATGCCGTCGACCTGCAGGACGGTTGGAGCGACGAACGTGCCGATGGCCGGAGCCTTGAGTTCCTTCAGAACGCGGCCCTGGCTACGCATGGCTTCAATATGCTTGACGATGCGCCGTTTGGCCGGGGCGTCGATGACGGGCCCGATATCGGTCGAGAACTCCCAGGGATTGCCGATGACCAGCTCGTCCATGGCGCCGTAAAGCATGTCCAGAAACGGCTCGGCAATATCGTCCTGGAGGTAGAGAACCCGCAGGGCCGAACAACGCTGGCCCGCGGACTGGAAGGACGATGCCAGGATGTCACGGATCGCCTGCTCCGGCAGGGCCGTGCTGTCGACGATCATGGCATTCAGGCCGCCAGTCTCTGCGATGAGCGGTGCCGAAGGCGCAAGATGTTCAGCCATGGCGCGATGGATGGTCTGGGCGGTCGCGGTGGAGCCGGTGAAACACAGCCCGGCGATGCGCGGGTCCGCTGAAAGGATGGCGCCTACGACCGACCCCTTGCCGGGGAGCAACTGCAGTACGTTGCGGGGGACACCGGCCTCATGCATCAGTTCGATTGCGCGATGTGCGGTCAGGGACGTGGACTCGGCAGGTTTGGCGAGAACGCCGTTGCCGGCGGCCAGGGCAGCGCTGATCTGGCCCGAGAAAATGGCGAGCGGGAAGTTCCACGGAGAAATGCAGGCAAAGAGGCCGCGGGCGGGCTGATCGCCCAGCCGTTCAGCTTCGTCTGCGTAGTAACGCATGAAGTCGACGGCTTCGCGCAGTTCGCCGATGCAATCCATCGCTGTTTTTCCTGCTTCACGCGCGAGCAGCGCAAAAAGCTCGCCGAAACTGGCTTCATAGAGATCCGATGCCCTGCGCAGGATGGCAGCGCGTTCGGCAACCGGTGTTGCCATCCAGTCCGTGGCGTTTGCCAGGGCTGTTTCGACATCGTCTGCGCCGGCCATGACGAGGTCGCCGACATGATCCTTGTGGTTGCACGGACTGAGAATGGTCATGGTTTCTTCGTCCTGGCTCTCGCCGACAATGAGAGGGCCGCCCTGCCAGATGTGCCGATGGTAGGCCATGCGCGCTGCTTCGATCTCGGCAAGGTCGGTCTCGTTGTGCAGGTCCCAGCCTCTGGAGTTGCGCCGATGTTCGCCAAAGATCGCTTGCGGAGGGACAACGGCTTACGGCAGGTCCGCGTGAAGCTGATCCAAGGCATCAAAGGGGTCTTCTGCGACCTCTTCGGCGGGGACGTCTTCATCCACGATCTGGTTGACGAAGGAACTGTTGGCGCCGTTCTCCAGGAGACGGCGGACCAGATAGGCCAGGAGATCGCGGTGGGCACCCACGGGAGCATAGATGCGGCAACGTGTGCCTTCGTCTGCCAGAACAAGATCGTGGAGCGTTTCGCCCATGCCGTGGAGACGCTGGAACTCAAAGGCCGTCCTGTTGTCGGCCATCTCCAGGATGGCGCTGACAGTGTGGGCGTTGTGCGTGGCAAACTGCGGGTAGATGCGGTCTGTCATGGCAAGCAGACGCGCGGCACAGCAGATATATGAAACGTCCGTGGCGACCTTGCGTGTGAAAACCGGGAAATCGGCAATGCCCTCGACCTGGGCACTCTTGATCTCGGTGTCCCAATAGGCGCCCTTGACCAGGCGCACCATGATCCGGCGGTCGAGGTGTTCGGCCAGTGCATGGAGCCAGTCGAGGACCGGACCGGCACGTTTGCCATAGGCCTGGACGACGATGCCGAAGCCATCCCAGCCGGCCAGCGCCTCATCGGAAAGCACGGCTTCGATGATATCCAGCGAGAGATCCAGGCGGTCGGCTTCCTCGGCATCGATGTTGAGACCCATGCCGGCTTCGGCCGCCATTTTCGAGAGTGTGAGAACCCGTTCCGTCAACTCGCCGAGCACACGCGATTTCTGGCCGACTTCATGACGCGGGTGGAGGGCCGAGAGCTTGATCGAGATGCCGGGATTCTCGCGAATGTCCGATGATGTGCAGGATGCGGCCAGCTTCCTGATGGAACGGGCATAGGCATCGAAGAACTTGGCGGCGTCACGAGCGGTGAGTGCTGCTTCGCCGAGCATGTCGTAGGAGAAGGTGTAACCCTGTTCCTGATGATCCTCGCCGCGCTTGAGGGCTTCTTCGATGGTGCGGCCCAACACGAACTGGTGGCCCATTTCGCGGATGGCATGTTCGACGGCCACCCGGATGACCGGTTCGCCAAGACGGCGGATGGCGTCACGCATGATGGCGGCCACGCCTCTGGACTCACCGTCACGCAGGACCCGACCAGTCAGCATCAACGCCCATGTCGATGCGTTGACCAGCGAGGAACTGGAATGACCCAGATGTTCACCCCAGGCACTGGGGGCGAACTTGTCTTCGATGAGCACGTCGATGGTATCGGCATCGGGTACGCGCAGCAGGGCCTCGGCCAGACACATCAGCGCAACGCCTTCGTCGGTCGACAGGCCGTATTCGGCCAGGAAGACTTCCATCAGGGCAGGTGAGCTGTCATCGCGGATCGCGTTGACCAGCCTGATGGCGCGCGCCTAGGCGGCGGCGCGGGTGCGTTCATCAATTGCAGCAGAACCGCGCAACTGTTCGAGAAGCGAGGTTTCGGGGCTCAAATGGCAGGCGCGAACAGTCTGGCGAAGTTCCGAAAGGGTCGACATGGCCTTGCTCTCCGATGCTGGCGCCATGATAGGCCCGCTTCCGCTTTCATTCTGACCGATCTTGCGTCAGAATCAGGCGATACGGATTGAATTGATGCCATTGTAGAGGCAGATCGTCTGAAATATGAAGAATCAAGGACAACTAGACCGTCTGGATGCGGCAATCATCCGTGAACTGAGCCGGGATGGCAGGCTTCCCGTGACGGAGCTTGCAGCGCGGATCGGACTGTCGAAGAGCCCGTGTCAGGCGCGCCTGAAACGTCTGATCGAGGAAGGTTTCATCACCGGGTTCCGGGCGGTTCTCGATCCCGAAAAGATGGAGATGGAACATGTCGCGTTTGCCGAGATCAAACTCTCGAGCACGACCGAGGAGGCGCTGCAGGCGTTCAACGCTGCCGTGCGCAAGGTGCCTGAAGTGGAGTCCTGCCACATGATTGCCGGGGCCTTTGACTACCTGCTGAAGGTGCGAACGCGGAACATCCGCGACTATCGCCGCGCCTTGGGGGAGGTGATCTCGACCTTGCCTCATGTCGCAAGCACGTCGACCCATGTGTCAATGCAGGCGGTCAAGGACGAGGTGATTTGACGCAGGGCCGACGGGCCGCTCCAATCGCGTGAAATCGAGGAGGAGCCGGATTGGCCCTGGATGACCAGAACGGTGTTGCTGCGGTCGCACGTTCCGACCCGTATCTGGGTGCGGAAGTTGCACAGGAACTCTCCGTCGGCGCGGCCGCGCAACGTGCTCTGAGATATCTCAAGAACGGCAAGTATCTTGAGGCGCAATCGATCTGCGCGTCGATCCTGCAGGTTGAACCGGGTAAGGCCGATGTGCTGCACATCATGGCCGCATCCCTTCACGATGCCGCCGACTATGAGCTTGCCGGGGAGTATATCGACCGTGCAATTGAAGCCGAGCCTGCCAATCCGGCGCAGTTTCGTACCAAGGCAAGAATTCTGCTCGAGATCGACGATCTCGATGGTGCGCTTGCAGCGGCGACCCGGGCCGTGGAGCTGGCGCCGGCAAACGCCAACCTGCTGAGCGCCCTGGCCGACATCTGTTATGAGCGTGCCGACTATCGCACGGCGCTTCCCTACCTGCGCAGGGCCCTTGCCTGCAATCCCGACCATGCGCCGGCCCATATGGTGATGGGCAACGTGCTGGCAGCATTGGCGCGTTTTGAAGAGAGCGATGCCTGCTTCCAGAGATGTGACGTGCTGCGTCCTGATCAGCCGCAGAACTGGGTCAACCGTGGCCTGGCGCTGATGCGCGCTGGCGCGTTGCAGCGCGGCCTTGAAGCCTTCGAGTGGCGATGGAAATGGGAGAAGTTCTCGACGCGCAAACCTCCGGTTGCTGCGCCACGCTGGCGAGGGGACAAGCTGCCTGGCGGGAAGATCCTGTTGTGGGCGGAACAGGGCCTGGGCGACACGTTGCAGCACGTGCGTTATGCCGCATGGCTGCGGGAGCATTGTGATGAAGTCGTGCTGACCGGAGGCAAACGCACATGGAGGCTTCTGTCGACGGCGCCAGGGGTGGACAGGATGATCACGGTGGACCGCGAGAGCCTTGATGACGAGGCCTTTGATGCCTGGGTGCCGGCGATGTCCCTGCCGCTGATCAAGGGAACGACGATCGAAACCATCCCCTGCGAAGTGCCCTATCTGACGCCGCCGGCCACCACACACCCGGTTGTTGCGGAGCGCCTGCAGGTTGATGGGATGAAGGTGGGATTTGCCTGGACTGGCAATGCGGAACATCGCCACAACCGTCATCGCTCGATCCCGGCCGATGCGCTGCGGCCGCTGACGGAAATGGAAGGCGTGACGGCCTTTCGTCTGCAGCGCGAAGTCGAGAGCAGGAATGCCTATGACAGCGGTGCGTTGAAGCTGAAAGATCTTGAGCCTGATGACGGCGATCTTGCCGATGCCGCTTCTGCTCTTGCAGGCCTTGATCTTGTGATCACGGTCGATACGTCGGTCGCCCACATTGCCGGTGCGCTGGGCAAGCCGTGCTGGATCCTGCTCTCCTATGCTTCGGATTACCGTTGGCTGACCGGGCGTGACGACAGTCCCTGGTATCCCAGCGTGCGTCTGTTCCGCCAGCCGGAGCCTGGAGACTGGAAGTCGGTGATCGAGGCGGTGAAAGCCGCGCCGGCCGAGAAGCTCCCGGCCTAAATGTCCGTGAAGGCCTCACCCATGGCGTCGCGCCAGAGATCCTGCATGTGTGCGACGGAATGTTCGCTGTATCCGGCCTGCGGACTGGCCTGGTCGATCATCAGAACACCACGGTCGTAACCGTCGTTGTTGAGGCCGATCTGCACGTTGGCCACCAGGCCGATGTCTTCCTGCATGGTGTCGCGCCGATGCTCCTCGACAATGCGGTCGCGTTCGGCAGGTTCGACCCAGGGACCGAAGTGCCAGTCGACATGACTGATCGTGCGGTCGACACCGTCTGGCAGGTACTGGAAGACGCAGAAGTTGCCGCCTGGATTGACCTGTAGCGAGATGTTGGGCCAGAGCAGCCAGGCTGCAAACTCACGGCTGTGATCGCCGGCTGCCTCATCGATGGCATAAAGCGTGATGCCGCTGGCAGGCGGCGCGCTGCTATGGCGATGGTGGTTCCTGTGCAATTCCACGCGATAGGCGTCCGGGTCGATCAGACCCGCGGTGAGGGACGGGTGGGCGTGGCGGCAATGATAACATTCGCCGTAGTTCTCGATGGCGACTTTCCAGTTGCAGTCGAGCATGGCGGTGCTGCGATGATGGAATTGGGTTTCGCCAAGACGCGGCGCAAAGGCTGCAAGCTCTTCGCGAACCCGAGGGAACTGCTCTTCGAAAGCAGGTGCGTCGGCATCGAGATTGACGAAGACGAGATTGCCGACTTCCTCGACTCGGACCGAAGCCAGGGCGACGGAGTCCGGATCGAATCCGGGCACATTTTCTGCATTGGGCGCACCGCGCAGGCGACCGTCCAGACCATAGGCCCAAGCGTGATAGGGACAGGTGATGGTAACCTTGAGCGTGCCCTTGCCATTGAGCAGGCGGTGCCCCCTGTGCTGGCAGATGTTGTAGAAGGCACGCAGTTCACCATCGCGTCCGCGCACGACGGCAAGGTCCTGGTCGGCGATGCGACAGGTCAGATACGTACCGGGTTCGGCGACATCGGATGCATTGCCGGCAACCTGCCAGGACCTGCGGAAGATGCGCTGCAGTTCGATGTTGTAGAGGTCCGGATCGGTGAAGCAGCGTGCGGGCAGGGTGAGCTGCGGGCGGGGTGCTGCTGCGCCGGTGTCGTTGGCTGGTTGAACAAGAGCCATGATACGCGAACTCCCTGTTTCAGGACGTCACGAAGCCCGTAGGCCAGCCCAGAGCGTGCGCCCAATCAGGCGTTGCCGTAAAGCAATTTCAGGCGGATGCGGCGCGCATTGGCGATATGGAGCCTTGCCGCGGTCTCGGCTGCATCGCCATCACGTTTGGCAATGGCCTCAACGATGGACCGGTGCTCCTGAAGGCCCTCTGCGGTTCGTCCTGGTTCGGCGAAGGTCGTGCCCTTGAGCAGAGACAGTGCGTTTCCAAGGGAAGAGAGTGTGGAGAGCAGATAGCGGTTTCGCGCAGCGGCATAGATGGCCGCATGCAGTTCCCGATTGATGTGTGCCGCGCGTTCTGCATCGTCACCGGCGGCTTCTTCCTGGTTCAGAAGATCGCGCATCAGCTCAAGTTCACCGGGATCAGCATGTTGTGCGGCAAATCTGGCTGCGGTGCCTTCAAGCACTTCGCGCATGGCATAGAGCTCCAGGACCTGCGCTCGGTCGAGTTCGGCAACCACGACACCACGCCAGGGCAACTGGATCAGCAGGCCTTCGGATTCGAGCCGTCGCATGGCCTCGCGGACCGGCGTGCGACTGACACCCAGTCGTCCGGCCACTTCGAGCTCGGTCACCCGGTCGCCAGGGCCATAACGGCCGTCACGGATGTTCTCACGCAGGGTCTCGCTGACCCAATGACCGCGGGACGCGCTGGCGGATCCGGTCATGATCAGCTCCGGTTCTGCAATCGGGCGTGTTCGCCTGCCGAGGTTCCGGCAAGGCGCCCGAACACGGAGCCGGACATGAGGCCTGTACCGCCGGGATAATTGAAATAGAAAATGCCGCCGACCAGCTCACCTGCCGCATAGAGGCCTTCCAGGGGTGTGAGGTCCTGATCGAGCACACGGCCCGAGGTATCGATGCGCAGGCCGCCAAAGGTGAAGGTGATGCCGCAGGTCACGGCATAGGCTTCGAAAGGCGGCGTGTCGAGCGTGTTGGCCCAGTTCGACTTGCGAACCGGCAAGCCTTTGGTGCAGCGGCCGTCCTTCACATTGGGGTCGTAGGGAATATCGGCCTGGACGGCTTGATTGTAGGCCCCGATGGTTTCGAGTGCGCGTTCGCCATCGACATCGTCGAGTCGGGCGCAGAGGTCTTCGAGGGTATCGGCCGTGACTTTTGTGACTTCCTTGATGCGGTATTCGGGGCGCAGCAGGTCGGTGACCTTGGCATCGAAGATCTGCCAGGCGAACTGGCCGGGTTGCTCCAGGATGACGCGGCCGTACTTGGCGTAGGTGTAGTTGCGGAAATCGGCCCCTTCATCGACGAATCGCTCGCCCCTGGCGTTGAGCATGATGCCCCAGGGATAGCTGTGTTTCTGGAAGTGATCGCCCACGGCGAGGTCGCCGAATTCCGGTGCGTTGCGTTCCCAGCCCACGGCATGACAGCCCGACCAGTTGCCATAGGGTGCGGCACCGATATCTAGCGCCATGCGGATGCCTTCGCCGGTGTTGAAGCGGCTGCCGCGCACCTTGGCCAGATCCCAGCCGGGGCCAAGGTAACGTGTGCGCCATTCCGGGTTGGCTTCGAAACCGCCGCTGGCGATGACGACGCTGGTCGCCGTGATCGTCTGATCGGTTCCGTTGTGGCGTACGATGGCGCCCGTGACCTTGCCGTCCTCGACGATCAGGCGTTCGGCGCGGGCCTGATAGAGGATGTCGATGCCGTCACGTTCGCAGGCCTGCTGCCAGGCTTCCAGAAGACCCGGGCCACCACCATAGGCCTCGACCGTGAGCCCGCCCCAGAACTTGAAGCGGCCATCAATCTTGAAAGCCTGTCGCCCATAGATCGGGGCAAAGCGGATGCCTTTTGAGCGCATCCACAACATGGTTTCACGGCTTCGGTTGACCAGGAGTTCGCAGAGGTCAGGATCAGTGCGGTACTCGGTGACCCGGTACATGTCGTCGAAGAACTGCTCTTCGCTGTAGGTGCCGAAATCCGCGGTTGCCAGTTCTTCGTCGGTGAGGTCGGGCATGAGTGCGACGAGGTCATCGACGCCGCGATAGGCAAAACGCATGGCGCCAGCCGTGAACCGCGTATTGCCGCCAGCCTCATCCTCGGGCGCACGTTCGAGGACCGTGACGCTGCAGCCCTTTTCTCGTGCGGCATGGGCCGAAGCGAAAGCCGCATTGCCGGCGCCAATGACGAGAACGTCGGTCGATTGTGGAAGCATAACAGTGGCTCCATAAAATAGAATGCAATTGTATACAATCTGAGTTGGAGCCACTGCAAGCGCTGTTGCTGGCTTTGGATATGGTAGGAGTGAGAGTGAGATCGTTCGTTGAAACCCCGAGCCAGGAAACGTCCCACGACATGACCGGATTCAAGGCTGTGGTCTTCGACTGGGCCGGAACGATGATCGACTTCGGATCGTTTGCGCCGGTGGCGGCCTTCGTTCAGGCCTTTGCCGAATTCGGCATCGTCGCGGAAGTCGCCGACGCACGCGCGCCCATGGGCATGCCCAAACGCGATCACATCCAGGCGATGCTGGAACGTGACGATATCATCCGCCAATGGCGGGAACGCTATGGAGCATCGCCGTGTGACGCCGATGTCGATGCGCTCTACCGAATGTTTGTGCCGTTGAACGAAAGCGTGGTCGCTGACCATGCCGAACTGGTGCCCGGCGCGCTCGACATGCTGGCGAACCTGCGCGCACGGGGTATGAATGTCGGATCAACGACAGGTTACACACGCTCGATCATGGAGCGTGTCCTGCCCATTGCTGCGGCACAGGGGTACGTTCCCGACTGTCTGGTATGTTCCGATGATTTGCCCAGAACCAGGCCGGGCCCCTTCGGCATGATGCGCTGCTTTGAGGAACTGGGTATCGATAACCCGTCAACAGTGATCAAGGTGGACGATACTGAGCCCGGCATCGCAGAAGGCGTGGCCGCTGGCACCCTGGCGGTTGGTGTAACGCTCTCTGGCAACCATGCTGGCTTGTCCCCCGGGCAACTGACGGCGATGCCCGAGGCCGGGATTGCGGCGTTGCGAACGCGCGCAACAACGATGTTGAAAGCGCTAGGCGCGGATCACGTGATTGATACGGTTGCCGACCTTCCCGCCCTGATCGAGCGTCTCGAGCAAGCATGACCAGGTCAACTTATTAGAAGACTTCGTCGGCTGCCTTCCGTTTTTCGTATACGAGCTTTGAAGGTGCTGGCAATTGGGCCCTGAGCAGAGCTTCGATATCGAGGATGCCGCGTTTCCTGTCGGGCCAGTACGTTCCCTTGATCGGCCGGCTTGTGCTCCGGATCAGGCTCCTGAAAGCCTCGACTCGCTGCCATGGCAGGGCATAGCGGTTCTCGATCTCTTCGTCATGAAAGGCCAACCACATTGCGGCGGCAGCTGCCACGTGCACGGTCGCGTAGGACGTGCCGTCCCCGACGCCGTACTTGCCCTGCACGACACGGCCGTTCTCCAGAACACTGTTGGCACGTTAGATCGGATTGGCTGGAGCCCAGATGTCGATGGAGCGTTTGGCCATGCTCTTGTCATAGCGGAACCAGACTGAACCGTCCGGCGACACGCCTCCGGCGCCGATGGTTCGCGAGAATTTTCCAGGATAGGTGACCCGGTCGACAATCTGGCCTCCGGCGGCCACGACGATAATGCCACGGTCATAGGCGTGATCCACGGCTTCGCCCAGATGACGCTGAGCAAACAGGCTCATCTGGGGAAAACCCAAGCTCATGGAAATGACTTCGGCGTAGTTAACGTCGCTGGCATGTCGGATGGCCGCGGCAATCCGTTTCCGTGCCTCTTTCGAGGCAATCACGACATGACGAATGCTGCGATAGGGAATGGTGGGTACGCCCGGGGCAACGCCGACCATGCTGCCTGGAAGGTTACCGCACAGAACGCTGAGGATGCGAGTGCCGTGTCCCTGGACGCCTTCGTAATCCAGTGAGTCGAAGGGGAGGTTGCCAGGTTCGACGAAGTTGACACCATCACTCACCCGGAGCGCGGGGCTTTTGCCTTCGTTCCAGGGTCCGAACACGTTGTGTTCAGTGTATCCGGTGTCGATCTGGGCGATTTCAACGCCGCGCCAGTCGATCATATCGTCGCTGTCGGGGCGGCGAGGCAACATGGCGAGTGCTTCACGCGCCCTGACCATGGAAAGATTCCAGTCACGGTTTGTCATCGTTCAGTCTCCTGCAAGCAAGGGCGCACAGATCGAGTCCGCCGAAAGGCTGCCGCTGGCACCAAGCGCCGCCGCAAGGACAAGACAGGCGTTATGGCCCGCGACCCTGCGCAGAGTCGTGGGGTCGTTCGGCAGGGTTGATGCTGGGTCCGGGAATTCATCAGGGCGGTTGCGCATCAGTGCCGCCACGAGGTGGACATAGCCTCCAGCATCAAACGGTGTCGATACGGAGCCATCGAAATCAGACCCGAAAGCGAGGTGGGCCGAGGGGTCGATCTCGGAATCGGATTCAAGCCCCGCGATGACGCCGCAGGCGTGGTTGAATGCGCCGACGATGCCCGCGTAGTCCTTTCCCACCGCCTGGGGCCAGAACCCCACGCCGATGACACCGCCGTTGCGGACGATCAGTCCGATTTCCTCGTTGCCGAGGTTCCGCTCACTCTCACATGCCCCCGGTTCCCGCCGGCACAGATGCTCTTCGAAACCGCCATGGGAAACGACAAAAGGCCCCTGGATCATGCCGCCTTCAAGATCGTTGGTGATCGTTCCAGAATGGGCGAGGTCGATGACCATGCCGCGTTCCTGTGCTGCCCGGTAGAAGATACGGCGCGCTTCGGGATTGTCGATGCTGCGGGGGATGGAACAACCTTCGCTGCTGAGGCCCAGATCGTTGTGAAACCGGTGTGTGGCGGCAAGCATGCGGAAGTCCTTGCTATAGAGCGTCTCGACACCTGCCTCGATCTCGACATCGGTCATGCCCGCGGCGCCGAGCCAATGAACCCCTTCCACCGCCAGCAGGGCACCGACTACGGGCTCCCTGTAAATGAACCGGCGTTCGATCAGTTGATTGAGGTCATGTGCCGATCTGATGAGCATCAGGTAGGGCAGGTCGGGATCACGTTTGTTATCGGCTTGCGACTGGGTGATGGCAGCATGCAGTTTGTCAGCCTGACGGTTTGCTTCCTGGAGGGTAGAGCCCCAGCCCTGGAGCTGATCCGACTGCATGGCGTGAAGTAGGCGCACAGCGTTGAGGCCGTCAGGGTGGAAGCAGTCGCCGTTCAGATTCGAAAACCCGTAGGGTGTGCGAGTCGGCACCGAAAAGACCTGCAGGGCGACATTGCCTTCGATCAGGCGGGGGAGGTCTATATGACCGAGATCGCTGCGCTCGAGAAGGTCACGATCCCACATTAGCGTGTCGCCGTGGAGGTCGGCGATAAAGATGTTCTGGTGAAACCATCGTTCCTGGGGAGTGGGGGTTGGCTCGTCGCTGGCCTGATAGGTCGTGTTGAGCAGGGCATCGACGGCACTGCCCGCGCAACCTGCCAGGAAAAACATCAGGAGAACTACCAGAGGTCTGCAACCTATCTGCCCTGTGCCCAATGCCATCGTACCCCCTTGGCTCGACGCGCCATGTGGATGGGATCCATGGCGCCCCACTGTGGCTTTCATCCTAGGTTACCAAGCCAATGGGCACAACTTTACGGGGATATGGGGTGGCCGGATGCGCGATAACAGAGCGTTAACCCTGTTCAAATCTCCGCGGACAGCTCCACGATCTCGCGCTTCCAGGGGACATCATCGCCGATGGGTTCGCCCAGTTCGCGGGCATAGCGATGGCCACCAAACACAGCCGCGGCGATAGGGCCGGGGCCGTAGCAGTCGCCGATGCGCGAGATACGCCGGATGCCGGCAGCCTGGTTCGCTGCGTCGTCGGCCATGAGTTCATGGAAGAGGCCGTCGACAGGATCCTGTGCCGTGACCATGACGATGGAGTCGGCATTGAGCCATTCGGTGCTGCCGCTATAGACGTCGGTGATCTCGACCTCTTCGCTGTCGATGGTGGAGAGCACGTGGTTGAGATGAAGATCGATGCCCAGGTCACGCATGCGGGCCTGAATGCGGCCGAGTTCCAGGGTGAAGGCCGTCCAGGACGACACGGTGGAATCCGATGTGACCAGAGAAACCTTGTGGCCGTCGGCCACCAGTTTCTCGGCGATCACGCCGCCCATGTAGTAGTGGTCATCATCGAAGACGACGACCGGGCCATCGGGTTGTGCTCCTGCCATGATGTCATCGGGTGTGAGGATCTTGTCGGTATGAACGACGGCACTCTCCATGGGGTAGTCGTGATAACGCCCTGATCCGTCGCGGCGCCATTGCGCACCCGTGGCGATGGCAACGAGGCTGGCGCCGGTCTCGCGCACGGATTCAGCGGTCATCTCTGAATCCATGAAGATCTCGACATTGGGCATCTTGTGAAGCTGGCCGACCCGCCAGTCGCGAACGCGGGCCCAGGCTGAAAGGCCGGGCAGGCGCGCTTCGCGGGCAACGCGACCGCCCAGCTCCTGGCCTGCTTCGGCAAGCATGACATCGTAGCCGCGCTGGCCCAAGGCGCGCGCGGCTTCCAGACCTGCGGGGCCTGCACCGACGATGAGAATGCGGTCGTCGGTATCCTTTTTCGTGATGACCTCGGGGTGCCAGCCGCGCCGCCATTCTTCGCTCATGGTCGGGTTCTGGGTGCAGCGCATGTAGGTGTTCTGGTTGGCCGTACCGACACACATGTTGCAGCCGATGCATTCGCGGATGTCTTCGGGCCTGCCTTCCTCGATCTTCTTTGGCAGAAAGGGATCGGCGATGGAGGGACGGGCCGCACCGATCATGTCGAGCACGCCGCCGTTGATGAGCGAAACCATCTTGTCGGGGCTGGTGTAGCGGCCTACGCCGACCACCGGCTTGGACGTCATCGATTTGACGAAGCTGATGCTGTCTTCCTGGAACCCTTCCTCGGAGAAGCGCGAAGTCTGACTGTCGTTTTCCCAATCGGCGACGTTGACGTCCCAGAGGTCGGGCAGTTCGCCGATCATCTCCATGACGGCCCGGCCTTCGATCTCCGGCGTGATGCCTTTGGGCCCCATCATCTCGTTCATGGCGATGCGCACGACGACGGCGCAGGTGTCGCCAACCGCTTCCTTGGTCTCCTCGATCACCTCGCGCAGCAGGCGCACGCGGTTTTCCATGGAGCCGCCGTACTCATCCGTGCGGAAGTTGTGGCGCGGAGAAAGGAAATGCATGGGCAAGGAGAGGCTGTGACCGGCATAAACACAGACAATGTCGAATCCGGCCTTCTTGGCGCGGATTGCCGCGTTGCGATGCCAGCGGCGATAGTCGGCGATGTCGGTCTTGTCCATGGTGCGGGCATGGAACGGCATGTTGCCGTAGGCCGGTTTGCCCGATGGCGCCATCGCCACCTCGCGCCCGATATAGTTGCCCGCGTGATAACCCATATGGGTGAGTTCGATACCCGCCAGGCTTTCGTGGTTGTGGACCTCCTCGGTCATGCGCGCGAGATAGGGGATATCGCGATCGTCCCACAGGCGGATCTCGCGTTCGGTGTCCGAGGTGACGTGGATGTCGCACTGTTCCGTGCAGAGCACGGCCCAGCCGCCCTCGGCCTTCACGCCCCGCATCACCGCCATGGCCGTGGGATGCTTGCGCCCCATGCCGTTGCAGTGGGGCACCTGATAAAAGCGGTTCTTGGCCGTAACCGGGCCGATCTTTACCGGTTCGAAAAAAATGTCGTAGCGCGGATCGCGGGCCATGGCTGTCCCCTGGTTCTTGCCGTGCATTTGCTGAAATTCTGGTTGCAATGTTTCAGGATGTCGAGAGAAACGTGACCGGGGAGGTCGGCGATGGGCGAAAGAGACGAACTGAGGAGCAAAGGGGCAGCCATTCGAGAGGCCTTGTTTGATGCCGAATACATGGAGTCCTTCGAAGGATCGATGGAGGCGTTGGAAAAGCCGTACTTCGATCTCGCAAGCGAGGTCGTTTGGGGACGGGTCTGGGCAGAATCTGGTCTCGATGAGATGACCAAGCTCCAGGTCAACATTGCCGTCTTCACAGTCCTGGGCCACGCCGATCATCTGAAACCCTACATCCGTGCAGCCGCCGAACGCGGTATGGCGTGGGACAGGATTCGCGACATCATTACCCAGACCGCGCTCTACGCCGGCTTTCCCAAGGGCTATATCGCGATGGAGGCGGCACGCAAGGTGCAGAACTCGATCGGCTCGGCGAAAACTGCGTGAAATTTTGAGCAGAATTTTTCATGGTGCCGACAGACGCCTTCGAACGGGAGCAATGCCATGTCATCCGTCCTCACCTTGAACCAGGGCCGCGTTTCACAGGCCGAACACGATCTCAGGGTCGATCTTGCCGCTGCCTTCCGTCTGGCGGATCGCTTCGGCTGGTCGCAGCTTGTATGGAACCACATTACGGCGCGCTGCCCCGACAACCCCAACCACTTTCTGATCAACCCCATGGGCGTGCGCTGGGACGAGATGACGGCAAGCTTGCTGGTGAAGGTGGATGTTGAAGGCAACACGCTCGAAGTGATCGACGGCGAAGGGCTGGTGCCCAAGGCCGGGTTTGTGATCCACAGCGGCGTGTTCGAGGCGCGTCCCGATATCAACGCCATCGTGCACACACATACCGATGACGCAGTTGCGGTCTGTGCCTTGAAAGACGGACTCCAGCCAATCTGCATGGAAGCGCTCTTCTTTTACAACAGCATGGGCTACCACCCATTCGAAGGCACCAGCATGGATACCGACGAGCGGACCCGTCTGGCGAAGAGCCTGGGCACCAATCGGGCGATGATCATGCAGAACCACGGTGTCGTGACCGTCGGCAGCTCGGTCGGTGAAGCGTTTGTTCTGATGTACTGGCTGGAGCGTGCCTGCCGCATCCAGATGAAGGTGCTGGCGAGCAACCTGCCCTGGACGACGGTGCCTGAAGAGATTGCCAACCACTACTCCGGCCAGGAAGACGAGCCGCGCGACATCACCGATGACTTCCGGCCGGGCGTGCACGAATGGCCCGCGCTCAAGCGGCTGCTGGATCGTGATGACCCCTCCTATAGGGGTTTGTGACGTGAGCATTTTTCGCGTCGGTCTGTCGGGCGAGTTCTGGGACAGCAACGGCAATCCTACCTATCCGGGTGTCGACTTCTCCCGGCTTGAAGCCGAGCCCGATCTTGAGGTCGTGCGCATCGAGAGTGACGAGGTGGCAACCGCAGACGAATTGGCTGACCTCGATGCGTTCATTTCGTTCGAGTGCCTGGTGCCGGTGGAGGCGCTGGGGCGGGAGCCACGGCTGGCCATGGTGTCGCGTGGCAGCGATGGCTACGACGATATGGATGTTGAAGGCTTGGCCCGGCTTGGTGTGGGTTACACCAACGCGCCCACCGCCTATGACACAGCTGTCGGACTCGTCGCCTATACCCTGATGCTCGCTGTAACCTCGCGGCTGATCGAACGTGTGGATGGTGCGCGGGGCGGGGAGGAGGCCTGGGTCGCGTCTTCGTATCTGTTCGGAAATGACCCGCGCGGCAAGACCCTGGGGCTGCTGAGCTTTGGTGAGATCAACAAGGCGCTGATCCGTTTTGCCGCTCCGCTGGGCATGCGCCTGATGGCCTGGAACCGAACGCCGCGGCCAGAGGAGATTGCCGCACTCGACTGCACTGCGGTCGATATGGACACCCTGTTCCGTGAGGCCGACGTGCTTTCGGTCTGTCTGCCGCTGAATGAGGAGACCCGTCACATTGTTTCGGCCGAACGCATAGCACTGATGAAACCCGGTGCGGTGATCCTCAATACCGGCCGTGGCGGCCTGATTGACGAAGCGGCGCTGATCGCTGCTCTCAGAGAGGGCTGGCTGGGTGGAGCCGGTCTCGACGTCACGACCCACGAACCCATTGAGGACGATAACCCGCTGCTGACGATGCCCAACGTGGTTGTGACGCCGCATTCGCTGTGCATGACCGACCGCAGTTACGGCGATGCTGCCCAGGAGGCAATCGGTGCCGTGCTGGCCGTCAAACGCGGCGAGGTGCCTGGCAACCTGGTGAACACGGCCGTCGAGGACCATCCTGCCTGGCGCACGAAACTCGAAACCTTCGGATCGAATGTGACGTGACCATGACGCAGATCGACACGAACGGCCTGCATGAAACTTACCAGCGCGATGGCTATTTCAGTCCGATCACGGTGATGAGTCCTGAGGAGGCGGTTGCACTCCGGACACATCTCGAGAACCTCGAGCGAGAGCGCGGTGATGTGGATGTCAAAGACATCCTGCTGAACAACCCGCATTATTGCCTGCAATTTGCCTTCGACCTGATCCACCACCCCAAGATCGTGGCGGCGGCAAAGGCGGCGCTTGGCGAGGACGTGCTGTGCTGGAGCACCGGCTTCTTCATCAAGGAACCCGGTGATGAGAAGTATATCTCCTGGCATCAGGACCTGCACTATTGGGGCCTGGAGGGCGGCGATGAAGTGACTGCCTGGCTAGCCTTTGCGCCAAGTACGCCCGAGAGCGGCTGCATGCGGGTGATTCCCGGTTCCCACAGCATTGACGAGATCGAGCACCGGGACACCTGGGATGCCAACAACCTGCTTTCCCGGGGGCAGGAAATCGTCGGTATCGATGAGAACGAGGCGGTCGATCTGATCCTGCAGCCCGGTCAGATTTCGCTGCACCACGGTGATGCCTTTCACGGTTCGCTGCCCAATGTTTCGCAAGACCGCCGGATTGGTTTTACCATCCGCTACATCACACCGGCCATGCGCCAGACAAAGTCGGATCGGGACTGGGCCTGCCGTGTTTCAGGCGCGGACCGCCATGGCCATTTCCTGCCGTTCGACCGTCCTGAACGGGATCTCGATCCTGCCGACATTGCCTTCCGTGACGAAACGGTGCGGTCATTGCACAATGTGTTCTATGCCTGAAACCCTGGGGGGTCGCCCATCATGCCACAGAATGTCCTGTTCATCTGTTCCGACCAGCATCAACGCGACATTGCGGGATGTTACGGCGACCCGCTGGTCAAGACGCCGAATCTGGACCGTCTGGCGGCACGGGGCACGACCTTCGATACGGCCTATTGCGCCGGGCCGATCTGTGTCTCGACCCGGGCATCCATGCAGACCGGCCGCTGGGTCCATCAGTTGGGCACGTGGTCGAGTTGTGAACCCTATGACGGTTCTGTCGAAGGCTGGGGCCACCGCCTGCAAGCCGAAGGCCGCGAGTGCCTCTCGATCGGCAAGCTTCATTTCCGGTCCAGCGAGGACAACAACGGGTTCGCCCGCGAGGTCATTCCAGTCCATATCCTGAACGGAATCGGTTTCACATCGACGATGGTGAGGGACCGAGACTTCGGTTATCCGAGCAACGCCGATTTTGCCAACGATATCGGGCGCGGTGAGTCGCGCTACACGGCCTATGATCGCAAGGTCTGCGAACTGTCCTGTGACTGGCTGCGGGACGAAGCGCCCAAACTCGACCAGCCCTGGACGCTGTTTGCCTCGTTTGTGGCACCGCATCACCCGATCGTGGCGCCCGATGCGTTCTACGACCTCTATGACCGCGACGCGATCACGCCGCCGCGCCTGCGCGGAGCGGACGAACGGCCCGATCATCCCGTGCTCGACGTGCAGCAGACGGTCTGGGACTACGACAAACATTTCCGCGATGACGAGCATATCCGCGAGGCCCGGCTGTCGTACTCCGGCTACGTCTCGTTCCTGGACCACAACATCGGCAAGGTGCTCGATGCGCTGGAGGAGTCCGGGCAGGCTGACAACACGCTGATTATCTACACCAGCGACCACGGCGAGATGCTGGGCAACCACGGCATGTGGGCCAAGATGAACATGTATGAGGAGTCCTCGGCCATTCCGCTGATCATGGCAGGGCCAGGTATTGCGGAAGGGAAACGCTGTGAAGCGCCAGCCTCCCATGTTGATCTGCACCAGACCATTCTGAAGGCTCATGACCTGCCGCTGACCGATGCTGACGGTAATCTTTCCGGGGTCGCGCTGCAGGATCTGGCTGTCGGGGGCCACGAGGAGCGCGGTGTGCTTTCTGAGTTTCACGAGGCCGGTGCAATCACGGGCATGTTCATGCTGCGCTGGCGGAACTGGAAGTACATTGCCTATCCAGGCTATGCGCCCCAACTCTTCGATCTTGATGCCGACCCCATCGAGGCCCGTGATCTGGCCGGCGATGCCGCGCACGCCGATACCATCGCGGCATGTGATGCCAGGCTGCGCCAAATCGTGGACTACGAAGCGGTCAACAAACAGTGCATGGCCGAGCAGGCAGCCAAGATTGCCGCGCTAGGCGGCCGCGAAGCTGCGCTCGACGATGGCGAACATGCCTATACGCCGATGCCGGATGTGGCCTGACGGATCAGGCGTCGAAGCCGGGATGTTTCCGCTGCGCAAGGCGGAAGGCGGCCTGCCAGTAATGATCGTGGGCGTCGGCATCGGCATGTAACGCGTAAGCGGCAAGATCGTCGATCGCGTCCTGTGAGGGCGTGACATAGGGCTGGCCGGAAGCCAGAACGTCGACCTGAATCTTGCAGGCTGTTTCCAGACGCATCAGGAGCCAGAAGGCTTCCGACATCGTGCGCCCGGCTGAAAGCAGGCCGTGATTGCGCATGATCATCAGTTTGGCGTCCTGACCCAGGTCACGGGCGAGCGAATCGCACTCGTCCTGCGGGCTTGACGTCACGTTGTGATAGTCGTGATAGGCAACCAGCTTGATAATCTCGTTGCCCTGCTGGCTGAGCGGCAGGAGCCCGCATTGCATGGCAGAAACCGCAGAACCGGCACGCGAGTGTGTGTGCAGGGAGACGTTGAGATCCGGCCGCGCTTTCAGGATGGCGGTGTGGATCAGATGGCCGGCCTCGTTGGTGGGATAGTCGCCTTCCAGCACGTTGCCGTCGAAATCGACCTTGAGCAGATTTGAAGCGGTGATTTCGTCGAACATCAGGCCATAGGGATTGATGAAGTACTGATCATCCCTGCCCGGCACGCGCGCGGTCAAATGCGTGTCGATGACATCAGTCCAGCCATAGAAATGCGAGATGCGGTACATCGCAGCCAACTCGACACGGACATGGTGTTCGTTGAGCTGGTTGCTGACTTGTTGGGGCGAGGTGGCCATGATCTCTCTCCTGCGCGTGGATTTGACTGCATTTCTAACATCTGGCGCGCGCCTGCCAATGGAAATCTGGCAGGAGGCTGCATCAGGCAGCCAGAGCTTCCTTGTAATCCTGCCAGATCATCGCGTTGAAATGCTGTGCGGCGGCCTCGCGGCCGGCCACATAACGGTTATAGGGCTGTCTGGCACTCGTCAGGTTTTCGTACTGGGTGCCCGTGACCGCGTTGTCTTCGGAATAGGTGTCGTGCCAGATCTTGATCCAGCCTTCGACGCGGGTCGGGTCGGCGCCTTCCTCGGCAAGGTACCAGGTGCTGTGGCGTGTCTTGCCGGGACCCAACGGTGTCATGGCCGTCATGTGCAGGAGGTCGTCGTGGACGACGACGACAAGGCCAGGAAAGACCTGGAACGAGATGTAGTTTTCTGCCGTCAGGCCATTCGCCTTCGGGTTCGCGCTGCCCTTGAATTTGTAGGAGCTGAACTTTTCATCAAGACGGATCGTGGTGTCCTCGGGCGCTACGTTGAAGGCATCACCGAACGAAGAGCCGTGGATGTTGGGGCAGTGGTAGCACTCGGTACCGTTGTCGTACCAAAGCTTCCAGTTGGTATCGATTTCGTAGGTGATTTCCTTTGCAGGTGTGTAGCGCGCGGGGTCGGGCGCAAAGCCAAGTTCCTCCGTCGTCTGCATGAGGATCGGATAGGTCTCGCGGAACGCACGTGCGCCGGGATCGGGATGGACCATGATGATGGGCCCCCATTCCTCGACCGAAACGGGCGTGAGTCCGAGCTGGTCCTTGTCGAAACCGGCCTCGCCGTCGGCATCGGGCGCGTTCGCCAGGGTGCCGTCCAGATTGTAGGACCAGGCGTGGTAACGACAGACCAGACGCAGGCATTTCGACTGATCCTGCTCGGCCACCGTGTAGCCGCGGTGACGGCAGATGTTGAGAAAGCCATGCAGCTTCCCCTTGCGGTCGCGCGTGACGACGATGGGGTACTTGCCAACCTGGCGCACGGCGACATCGCCGGGATTCATGACCTTGTGGACGGGGGCGAAGAACTGCCAGCGTTTGGCGAAGATGGCTTCCTGCTCGAAGGCGAATATCTCGGGATCCCAGTAGAACCGTGTCGGCAGGCTGTAGTTGTCGGCCAGCCTCTGGTCGATCTCGGCAACATCGATATCATGGGCTTGCAGCGCGGCCATGGCTTGTTCCTCAGCTGATTTTTCGCACTCTAACAAAGTGTGTGAAATTTATGAATACAAATTTCATAGCTGATGTATGTTGTTCTCGAGACTGACTGCAGGAACAGGATGATGGACGGTGCTGGCGAACTGCTGGGGGACGACGCGCTTGCGCGATTGCGGGCCGAGACATCGCAGGGGCGCGGGCTGCCGAACATGGCCTATACCAGCGATACCTGGCTGGAACATGAACGCCGGCATCTGATGTGGCCAATGTGGATGCTGGCCGGTTTCGAGAGTCAGATTTCCGAACCCGGTGATGCCTTGCCCGTGACGGTGGCGGGCTGTCCGATCGTTATGGTGCATCGTCGGGATGGCGGGATCGCCGCGTTTCACAATGTCTGCCGGCATCGCGGTGCAGTGATCGTGACCGAACCCTGCAAGGGTCTGGCGACCCTGACCTGTCCGTATCATGCATGGGCCTATGGCCTGGACGGCAAGCTGCGGACGCGCCCGCACTTCCATGGTGGCGGGCAGCATGACATTCCCGAAGACGGTGATGCGCGCGGCAATCTGCGCAGCGTCCGCTGCGAGTCCTGGCGGGGCATGCTGTTCGTCAACATCGACGGCAAGGCTGCACCGCTGGCCGAACATATGGCACCTGCCGACGAACATCTGGAAGGCTGGGAGCCCCAGACCCTGGCCTATGGCGGCTCGTTGACCTTTGAGGTCAAGGCCAACTGGAAACACATCCACGAGAACTTCATCGACGTTTACCACAAGTTCGCGATCCATCCTGCGCTCTGTGAGTTTGCGCCGCTGGAAACCAGCAATCCGATGGTCCCCATTGCCGACCACCTGCTGAAGACATGGCATGTCATCGCGGCGCCCCAGGAAGGACGCGGCAAGGGCCTGCCGCCGCTGCCGAACCTGCCTGATGTGCTCCATCGCGAGGGTCGCTTCTTCACCATGATCCCGACCTGCAACATCAACATCTGGTATGACCAGATTGCCATTCTGGTGGCCGAGCCGACGGGGACCGGCACGACCCGCGAGACCATCCACCTACTGTTTGCGCCTGAAGCCATGGCCGCCCAGTACGACGGGGCGCGCCAGAACGCGCTCAACACCTGGGACGGTCTCAATCGGGAAGACATCCTACCGCTGGAATCCATGCAGCGTGGAAGAGTTTCACCGGGTTTCGACGGGGGAACGTTGTCGCCGTTCTGGGATCCCGGCACCCATTTCTTTGCTCGCCAGGTCGCCGAATTGATGGTGGCGCATGAAGGCAGCGCACCTTGAGCTTTCAATCGATCATCACGCCCGAGATCAGGGCGCGCCTGTCATGTCCAACCGGTAAGGGCGGCACATGTCTGCCCAACGCCTGCTACACCGACCCGGAATGGCTGGAGCTGGAGAACGAGCGCCTTTTCGCGCGCACGTGGATGTATGCCGGTTGCGTCGATCAGGTTTCCCGGCCGGGAGACGTTTTCCCCACGACCATCGCGGGCAAGCCGGTGATCCTAGTGCATGGACGCGACGGCAGGATCCGTGCGTTTCACAATCTCTGCCGCCATCGCGGAGCGGTGCTGGTCGAGGAACCGTGCAGCGGCAAGTCTGTTTTGACCTGTCCCTACCACGCATGGGCCTATGGTCTGGATGGAACGCTGCGCACGCGTCCGCACTTTCGCGGAGGCGGGGAACATGATGTCCTGGAAGACGGCGATGCGCGCGGTAAACTGCGTACTGTCCGGTGTGAGAGCTGGCGGGGCATGCTGTTTGTCAACATCGACGGGGATGCCGCGCCGCTGGCCGAGCACATGCTGCTGGCCGACGATGCGCTGGAGGGCTGGGCACCCCAGGAACTGGCCTATGGCGGGGCGCTGACCTTCGAGGTCGCGGCGAACTGGAAGCATATCCACGAGAACTTCATCGACGTTTACCACAAGTTCGCGATCCATCCCGCGCTGTGCGCGTTCGCGCCAATGGAAACCAGCCACCCGATGGTGCCCATCGCCGATCATCTGCTGAAGACGTGGCATGTCATTGCGGCGCCACAAGAGGGAAGAGGCAAGGGTTTGCCGGCATTGCCGGGGTTACCCGATGTGCTGCACCGCGAGGGGCGGTTCTTCACCATGATCCCGATCTGCAGCATCAATGTCTGGTACGACCAGATCGCCATCCTGGTCGCTGAGCCGACCGGACTGGAGACCACGCGCGAAACCATCCACCTGCTCTTCGCCCCCGAAGCCATGGCGGGGCAATATGACCGGATGCGACAGGCTGCGATACAGACCTGGGATAACCTCAACCGCGAAGATATCGATCCTCTGGAATCCATGCAGCGCGGTCGTGTTTCCCCCGGTTTTGATGGCGGGACGTTCTCTCCGTTCTTGGACCCCGGCACGCACTTTTTTGCCCGTCAGGTCGCCGAATTGATGCTGGAGCATGAAAACGCATGACCATGAACCTGATTCGCGATGTGCTCAGTGACGACGTCCTGAGCAGTATCGGCAAACCCACGGCAGAGGCGACCGGCCTGCCCAACCACTGCTACACCGATGCCGGCTGGCTTTCGCTGGAGAACGCACATCTCTTTGGGAGGACCTGGATGCTGGCGGGGTTTCAGCACGATGTACCCGGCAAGGGCGATGTGTGTCCTGTGGAAGTTGCAGGCGTTCCGTTGCTACTGCTCCGCGACGATGAGGACTCCCTTCAGGTGTTTCACAATGTCTGTCGCCACCGCGGCGCGATCCTGGTGCCCGAGGCGTGCAAGGCCCGCAAGCTGCTGACTTGTCCGTACCATGCCTGGCCCATGGTCTTGATGGCAAGCTGCGCACGCGGCCGCATTTCCACGGCGGCGGGCGCCACGATACCGACCCCGGGCCGGATGCGCCGGGGCTCGTGCCTGTGCGAAGCGCTGTTTGGAACGATCTGGTCTTCGTCGATCTTTCCGGAGAGGCGCCAGAATTCGAGCAGCATTGGAAGCCCTTTTCGAAGCGCACGCAGGCTTATGACTTTTCGGTATTGCGTCACGCTTCATCGCTGCGATTCGAGATTCAGGCCAACTGGAAGCTCGTCTACGAGAACTTCTTCGATCCCTATCACGTGCCTGCCGTGCACCCCAAGCTCGAGGCGTTTACCGCCATCACGGAGCGTCCTGCGACAAGCGTCGAGGGACCGTGGTTTTTCGCCACCGTGCAAATCCCCGAACTGGAGGAAGGACGCGGGCTTGGCATGCCGCACTATCCGGGCCTTGATGCGTATACGGCGCACACCGAGTGGTACTTCCATCTGTTCCCCACCACCTGCATCCAGATATGGCCCGATCAGATGGCGGTCTTCCAGCTTCACGCAGAAGCGCCGGACCGGACGATCGAATACATTCATCTCTATTTTGTCGGCGAGGGAGCTGAAGATCCGGCGCTCGCACAACAACGTCAGGACGTGTACGACATGTGGACCGAGCTCAACACGGAAGATTTCAGGATCGTCGAGAACATGCAGCGGGCCCGAAGCTCGCCGGGCTTCGATGGCGGCGCTTTTTCCCCGTTCTGGGACCCCGCAACCCGGCACTTCGCCGACCTTGTGGCCGAGGCGATGTCATGAGTTTCCAGACCATCATCACATCGGATCTGCGGGAGCGGCTCTCACGTCCGACTGGCGAAGGCGGCACCTGCTTGCCTAATGCTTGCTATACCGATCCCGAATGGCTGGCGCTTGAGAACGAGCGGCTGTTTGCGCGCACCTGGATGTATGCCGGATGTGTCGATCAGGTGCCTCGACCCGGCGACGTGTTCCCGACAACGATCGCCGGTAAGCCCGTGGTCCTGGTGCACGGACGCGATGGTGAGATCCGGGCCTTCCACAATGTCTGCAGGCATCGCGGCGTGGTCTTGGTGGATGAGGCCTGCAGCAATCAGTCGGTCCTGACCTGCCCCTATCATGCCTGGGCCTATGGTCTGGACGGCAGATTGCGCACGCGTCCGCATTTTCATGGCGCAGGCGAGCATGACGTTCCCAGGGATGGGCCGGGCCTGACGCCGATCCGCATGGCCATGTGGTTTCGCTCGATTTTCGTCAATCTGGACGGCAGGGCTGAGCCGTTCGAGGACTACATCGCACCGCTTGCCCGGCGGCTTCCCGATCATGATCTGGGGGCGCTGCGTCTCTACAAGACGGTGACCTGGGAGTTTCGGGCGAACTGGAAGCTGGTGTTCGAAAACTACTTCGACAACCACCACATTGCGACCATTCATCCCCGGCTCAATGCCTTCTATCCCATGAGCAAACGCAGCGCCTTTGTGCCCGACGGCAAGTTTCTGAGGACCGAGTATCTGGTTGGCGAACCCCAGGAGGGCCGGGGGCTGGGGCTTCCCTACCACCCGGGTCTGACGCCCGAACAGGCGCGGTTTTCGGGCGGCTATCATCTGTTTCCCAGCACCTGTTTCCAGCTCTGGCCCGATCAGCTGACCGTGTTTCAGGTGTTTCCGGCGGCGCCCGATCACACGGTCGAGCACCTGCATATCTTCCTGGTCGGTGACGCTGCTACCGACCCGATGTACGCCGAAGCCGCACAGTGTGTGGCCGACATGTGGGACGAATTGAATCGCGAGGATATCGGCGCGGTCGAGTGGATGCAGATTGGCCGCCGGTCGCCGGCCTTTGATGGCGGTGTCCTCTCGGGCTTCTGGGACCCGCCACACCAGCATTTTTCCAACCTGATCGTGGAGGCTATGTCTTGAGCCATTCCCAGTTTCCCCATCTGTTTTCGCCCATCGAGATCAGGGGGCAGGAAATCAAGAACCGGGTCTTTGTCCCTGGGCACAACACATCGCTGTCTGAGGGCGGGCGCATCGGCGACGCCATGATCGCTTATCACGAAGCCCGCATGAAGGGCGGTGTGGGCATGATCATGACCGAGGTGCATTGCGTGCACCCGACCTACATGCCCGGCGGGCGGGCATGGGCATCCAACGACGATTGCCTGCCGGGTTTGCGGCGTCTGGGTCAGAAGGGCCGGGACTATGGCGTGAAGATCATCGGCCAGGTCTTTCATCCAGGTCGTGTTGCGGCAGCCTCGGTCGATGGCACCAAGATGGTGGCCTATGCGCCGTCCGAGGTTCCCGATGAGATGTACAAGACGGTACCAACACCCCTGACGGCGGATCTGATCCGCGAAATCGTGACGTCCCATGGTGACGGTGCTGCACGCATGGCTGAAGCAGGGCTGGACGGCGTCGAGATCATTTCCAGCATGGGGTATCTCGCCAGCCAGTTCATCAACCCGCGCCTGAACCGACGCACGGATGAGTACGGCGGCAGTTTCGAGAACCGGATGCGGTTTGTTCGCGAGGTCGCCGCCGACATTCGTGCCAAGATCGGAGGCGACAAAATTCTGGGCCTGCGTATCTCTGCCGACGAGATGGACGAAGAGGGCCTCACCATGGCGGAATCCCAGACCGCCTGCGCTGCGCTCGACGGGGACGGTGTGCTCGACTACCTCAACATCGTGCTGGGTTCGACCGCGACCTATACCGGCTGGCAGCACATCATTCCCCATATGCAGTATGACGCCGGCTATACCGGCAAGAAGTCGGGAGAACTGAAGTCGGCGGTGAAACGCCTGCCGGTGATGATCGCCGGGCGCATCAATCAGCCCCAGATCGCCGAGGAGATTGTTGCCAGAGGCGAGGCCGACATGATCGGCATTGTGCGCGGCCACATTGCTGATCCGGAGTTCGTCAACAAGGCGCGCGAAGGCAGAGTCGATGACATCCGCGCCTGCATTGCCTGTGATCAGGCCTGCATCGGCCACCGTCTGAAGGGTTTTGCCATCTCCTGCATCCAGCACCCCGAGACCGGACGGGAACTGGACTACTACGACAAACCAAAGGTCGAGGAGCCGCGCAAGGTGCTGGTGATTGGCGGTGGTCCTGGTGGCATGAAGGCCGCGGCTGTTGCGGCCGAGCGCGGACACCACGTGACGCTGATGGAGAAGGCAACGCAGCTGGGCGGGCAGGCGTTGATTGCGCAGCTGTTGCCGGGGCGCACGGAGTTTGGCGGGATCGTCACGAACCTGACCCGTGAATGCGAAATCCATGGTGTCACGATCCGCAGGGGCACCGAAGCGACCAAGGAGATCATTGCGGCTGAGGCGCCCGATGTCGTCATCATGGCGACCGGTGCGGTGGAGCAACGCCCCGACCTGGAGGGCATGGACCAGGCCCATGTCGTTGATGCCTGGGCGGTGGCCAAGGGCACGGCGAATGTCGGCGGCAAGGTCGTTGTTTATGACTGGCATGCCAACTGGATCGGGCTGGGTGTCGCCGAAAAACTGGCGCGTGACGGCTGTTCCGTGCGCTTGTGCGTCAACGGACCAATGCCCGGCGAGCACCTGCCCATGATGGTGCGCGATGGCTGGATGGGACAGCTCCACAAGTTTGGTGTGGAGGTGATCCCCTACGCCCGGCTCTACGGTGCCGATGACAGCAGCGTCTTCATGCAGCATGTCACCAGCGGCGAGCCGATCATCTGTGACGATGTCGAAACCCTCGTGCTGGCCGCGCCCCACAAACGCGAAGCCGGCCTGTGGGAAGAGCTTCATGGTACCGGTGTGGCGGTACATCTGATCGGCGATGCGCTAGCCCCACGCACGGCTGAAGAGGCTGTTCTGGAAGGCCTGCGCGCCGGTTTCGCGGTCTGACAACACGGAGAACGACACGATGCCTTACATGCGGATCAATCACTTCAAGCTGAAACCGGGAACCAGGGACGAGATCAGCAGGGTTGCCGAGGACTTTCTGGCAAGCAACGACCCTGAGGAATCAGGTCTGCTCTACATCCTTGATACTTTTGACGATGAAGGTGGTCCGTCCATTGGTGTAACCGTTTGGTCCGACAAGGAGAAGTTTGAGGCCAGCGGAGCGCGGTGGCCTGAGGTGATGAAGGCCATGGAGCATCTACTGGACGGGCCATACTCCAGAGAAGAGTTTGAACTCACGGTTCACAACCTTCCGGTCAGCACCTGATGGTTGCCTTCCCGCATCTCTTCCAACCCATCGAGCTGGGCGGCCTGGAAATCAGAAACCGGGTGATCTTCGGGCCCCACGGCACCAGTCAGGGGCGCGCGCCGGGGACGATGCCCGATCTGGTCGCCTATCACGCGGCGCGGGCAGAAGGGGGCGTGGGGCTCATCATCACTGAGGCGCATACGGTTCACGAAAGTTATGAGGTGCGCCACAACCTGCTGGCCGTGAGCGACGATGATGCCATCCCGGAACTTCGGGAGATGGCCGGGGTTGCCCATAAACACGGGGCACGCATGTTCGGCCAGCTGTTCCATCCCGGCCGGGCGGTGGCGCATCGTGTAAACGGTGCTCTGTTGCCAGCCTATGCGCCTTCGGAAGTGCCCGACGAACGCCATCATGTGATGCCTGCACCGATGTCCCAGGCGATGATCCGCGACATCATCCGGTCCTATGGTGAGGGTGCGCGGCGCATGGCCGAGGCCGGACTCGACGGTATCGAATACATGATCTCGATGGGTTGTCTACCCGCGCAGTTCATCAACCCGCGCGCCAACATCCGAACAGACGCATACGGTGGCAGTTTTGAAAACTGGTTGCGGTTTGTGACGGAATCCCTGACGGCGATCCGCGCCTCGGTGGATAGCAACACGGTGGTGGGCATCCGCATTTCTGTGGATGAACTGGACCATGGCGGCCTCTCGCCTGATGAAAGCAGCGCTGTTGCCAAGGCGCTGGCCGATGCCGGGCTGATCGACTACGTCAACGTGATCGGCGGGTCCGGGGCATCGGTCGGCGGCGCGGTGCATATCGTGCCGCCGATGTTTGTCGAGCAGGGTTACCTCGCCGATCCTGCTGCGCGCCTGAAAAGGGACGTTGGAGTTCCCACCATGCTGGGCGGGCGGATCAACCAACCCCAGACGGCAGAACAGATCATCGCCGGTGGGCAGGCCGACATGGTCTGTCTGGTGCGGGCGCTGATCGCCGATCCGTTTTTTGCCGCCAAGGCCGAAGCGGGCAAGGCGGAAGATATCCGCGCCTGTATCGCCTGCAATCAGGCCTGTATCGGCCATCGCCACATGGGTGCGATTGTCTCCTGCATCCAGCATCCCGAAACCGGGCGCGAGCGGACCTTTCCCCATACCAAGGATCGCACAGAAAATCCGCGCAAGGTGATGGTGATCGGCGGCGGGCCGGGCGGTATGAAGGCTGCTGCGGTAGCCGCGGAGCGCGGACATGATGTGACCCTTGTCGAGAAGGACCGCCTGCTTGGCGGCCAGACCCGGCTGGCGCAGATGCTGCCCGACCGTGCCGAATTTGGTGGCATCATCACCAATCTGACCCACGAGATGGCGATACACGGCGTTTCGGTGAAAACCGGTGTGACGGCCGATGCCGACCTGGTGGCCGCCGAAAAGCCCGATGCCGTGATTGTGGCGACCGGTGCGGTGCCATATCTGCCGGCGCTGGACGGCCTGGATGAGGCCCATGCGGTGGATGCATGGTCGGTGATCAAGGGGGAGGCCAATGTGGGCGGCCGGGTCGTGATCGCCGACTGGCGTTGCGACTGGGTCGGCATGGGCGTGGCCGAAATGCTGGCGCGCAACGGTTGCCATGTGCGGCTCTATTGTCAGGGCACACAGCCCGGCCAGAACCTGCAGTCCTATCTGCGCGATCACTGGATTGGCGTGCTCGACAGCCTGGGCGTTGAAACCCGCGCCTATACGCGGCTTTTTGGCGCGGATGACAACAGCGTCTTCTTCCAGCACATGACAAACGGTGATGCGCTGGTGGCTGAAGAAGTGGATACGCTGGTTCTGGCCCAGGGTCACCGACGTGAGGTTTCGCTCTATGATGCGTTGTCGGAGTCCTGGTCTGGCGACCTGCATCTGATCGGTGATGCACTCTCACCGCGTACAGCCGAAGAGGCTGTGGTGGAGGGACTTCAGGCGGCGATGGCGTTGCATTAGACACGGAGCGAAACGATGGCCGACCACCTTGATCTTGAGAAGGTTTACCGCGCAGGGAATCTGGATGAACTGCGCAAGGCCTATGACGACTGGGCCACCAGCTACGACCAGCAGATAGTTGGCGATTACGGCTATCGCGGGCATGAGCTGATTGTTGCGCGGGTGCGTGATCTGCTTGCCGACGATGCTGCGATCCTTGACGCCGGAGCAGGCAGCGGCACGGTCGGGATGGCAGCCAAGGCGCATGGCTTCACCTGTGTGGATGCCATGGACCTTTCCCTGGGTATGCTCGAGATTGCCCGCGAAAAGGGGGTCTATCGCGATGTCCGGGTCGGTGTGCTCGGAGAGCCGCTGGATTACGCTGATGACAGCTATGACGCGGTGCTGAGTTCGGGTGTCTTTACGCCGGGCCATGCACCGCCTTCCTCGTTTGCAGAGCTGATACGGGTTGTGAAACCCGGTGGCCTGATCTGTTTCACCCTGCGCGACGATGAACGGCCGCCGGGCTTTGTCGAGTTGTTCGATGCGTTGATCGCAGAGGGAAGGTGGGAGCTGGTGGAAAAAGGTGCGCCGTTCTTCTCCATGCCGGACGGTGAACCCGAAGTACAGCATCGTATCTGGCTCTTCCGGGTGGTTTGAGGGTTTGTGATGTCCACGGTGTGCAGCAGGCGTGATCTGCAGTTTCTGCTCTATGAAATGCTGGATGCCGGCGCGCTGACACAGCGTGAGCGTTATGCCATGCATGACCGGGTTTCGTTTGACGCGGTGATTGATCTCGCGTTCCGCCTGGCCGATGAACAACTCCAGCCCCATGCGGCCAAGGCCGATGTCGCGGAGCCGCATGTCGTCGACGGCAAGGTGGTGCAGATTCCCGAAACCGGAGCCGCGCTGGAGCAGTTGCGGGATGCAGGTTTCTTTGCCTCCACCGTGAGCGAAGAACTGGGCGGCATGCAGCTCCCGTTCACGATCGGGCAGGCCTGTGCTGCGCTGTTCAAGGGCGCGAATGTGTCGACGACCGGTTACCTGTTGCTGACGCGCGCAGCGGCCAATCTGCTGGAGGCGCACGGGACAGAGGATCAGAAGCGCCGCTACATGGTGCCCATGAACGAAGGGCGGTTTTTCGGCACTATGTGCCTGAGTGAACCCGATGTCGGATCATCCCTGGCAGATATCCGCACACGCGCCACACCGCGTGATGACGGGACCTATGCGATCAAAGGCAACAAGATGTGGATCTCCGGCGGGGCCCAGGAGATATCCCGGAACATCGTGCAGCTGGTTCTGGCCAAACTTCCCGATGCGCCGCCGGGCGTGAAGGGAATCTCGCTGTTTGTCGTGCCGAAGTACCGTCTGGATGACGATGGTAACCCCGGCGACTGGAACAACATCGAGCTCGCGGGCCTAAACCACAAGATGGGTTACCGCGGGATCACCAACTGCCTGCTCAATTTCGGCGAGAACGGCGAGACCATCGGTGAGCTGGTGGGTGAACCGCACCGAGGCCTGATCGCCATGTTCCACATGATGAACGAGGCCCGGATCGGTGTTGGTCTGGGTGCGACCATGTCGGGTTATTCCGGCTATCTCCATGCGCTGGCCTATGCGCGCGAGCGCAAGCAGGGCAGACCGCTGGACGGTCGTGATCCGACGACGCCGCCTATCCCCATCATTGAACACCCCGACGTACGGCGTATGCTGTTGCAGCAGAAAGCCTATGTCGAAGGCGGCCTGGCGTTGGGTTTGTGGTGCGGCATGATGGTTGATGATCAAAAGACCGCCGATGCCCAAGAGGATCGGGAGCATGCCAGGCGTCTGCTCGACATCATCACGCCCGTGGCCAAGGCATGGCCAAGCGAGTTCTGTCTGGAAGCCAACAAACTCGCGATCCAGGTGCATGGTGGCTATGGCTATACGCGGGACTTTCCGGTCGAACGGCTCTATCGCGACAACCGACTGAACCCGATCCATGAGGGAACACAGGGTATTCAGGGGCTTGATCTCCTGGGCCGCAAGGCGGTGATGGAGGACGGGGCCTGCCTGGATGCGCTCTCCCGGGAAGTCGAAACCATGGCTGCCGAGGCCGAAGACGCCGGGTTTGCTGATGAGGCATTGGCGGTGCGGGACGCATGGCGGGAGGTCGGCTCCGCGCTGGAGGCTACACGGGTGCGCCTGGGTGCCGGTAAGATTGCCGCGGCGCTGGCCAGTGCCACGCCCTTCCTGAACGGGTTCGGGCATATCGTCGTAACGGCGTTGTGGTTGCGCCAGGCCGCCACGGCCGGCCGTGCACTTGAGAATGAGGTTTCGGCCGGGGATGCCGCCTTCTATCGCGGCAAGATCCAGGCCATGCGCTACATGGTGCAGTACGAGCTGGATTCGGCGCGCGCATGGCTCAAGACCACGGCAGAGGGGGATGGGACGGTGCTGGAGACCGATCCCGACTGGTTGTGAAGTTCCTTTGTTTCGCGGGATTGGGGGACTACGATGTCGGGACCTCTTTGGCAGTTGGAAACAGAACCCGTGGTCGACGCGATTCCCCACGATAACTCAGAGGAAACCTGGTCCCTGGGCGCGGAAATCCGCGCGCTGCGCAAGGTCAAGGGAATGACTCTGATCGATTTCTCCGAGCGCACCGGAAAGTCGATCGGTTATCTGAGCCAGGTCGAGCGCGATATCACCAAACCTTCCCATCTGATGCTCCAGACCATCAGTAACGCGCTGGGTGTGCAGATCGGTTGGTTCTATCCGGCCGATGAAGACGCCGATCCGCGCGAGCAGCGTTATATCGTGCGCAAGAACAGCCGCCGCCGCCTGGCCTATAGCGACCTTGGCTACACCGATTACCTGGGCATGAAGGACTACCTGCTTTCTCCCAATCTGGAAGGCAGCCAGGCCATGGGGCTGACCACTTTGGAGCCGCAGGGTTCGACCGGCGACGACGCCTATTGCCATGAAGGCGAGGAGTCCGGTTACATCCTGGAAGGCAGCATCGAACTGACCATCCAAGGCGAGACCTTTGTCCTGGAAGCAGGCGACAGTTATGGCTTCTCGAGCGAGCTGTCACACCGCTTCTTCAATGTGGGAAACAAACGCGCGACGTTTATCTGGTGCAACACACCGGTGAACCTGCGCCCCAGTTTCAAGTCAGGGTGACGCCTGACAGGGCCAAGTCCCAAACGGAAAGGACCGAACATCCCTAGAGCATATCCTGTCTTGATTGAATCGCTTTGCGATACAACCAAGACAGGTGAAGATGCTCTAACTATATGATGTAGAACGGATTCACATGTTTACACGGAAGCACAACGTGCTTCCGTGTAAACATGATCCGGTCTAGTGGATATCCGGCCCTCCATTGCTGGCCCCGTGTCAGGCCTGGTCGGTTACTGAACCCTCTTGAGTGTCAGTTGGGCAACACCGGCAGCGATGTTGAGACCTTCGCCGCCCTGAACCGATAGCGGCTGCAAGGCAATCGACTCTTCGCCGAAGACGAGCGCATTTGCGCCAACGCCGTAACCCGCTGCGATTTCGGCACTGACACCGGCATACTTGCCGGCCAGACCATCTTCGGGAATCGCTTCACCTGCCGTGACAACACCCCAGATCATGACAGCGCTTTCGAGATAACCGATGACCTGCTCCCCTAAAACTGGTCCATGCTGAATGAGCGAGTCCGGCTAATCTGAACTCCACGGGAGGAGGAAGAGATGAGCCGGAAGAGATATACGCCTGAGCAGAT
>CALIUG010000090.1 GCA_938048755.1 uncultured Alphaproteobacteria bacterium | reverse complement strand
CTTCTGCAAAAGCAAAACCCGCTAAAACGATGCCAAAGAGCGCGCCCACCGCGCCCTGAAGAGTCGTTCGCCACCCCGGGCGCCTCAACAGAATATTCATTCGCTCACCTCAAAGGTCACTGCATAGGGATGGATGTCGATCATCCACTCGTTCATGGCCTGCTCCATTTCCGGGGTGGCACCAACGAAGCGCATGAAATAGATCGGTTCGGCGCGGCTGCGCAGACGTACCGCAAGAGTATAGGTGCCAGGCTTGGTCATGGCATCGGCCGGGACTGTATAATCGGCCATGCGCCATCCCAGCGGCGGAATGCTGCGCCCTTCCATGCGGATGAACGGCGGATGGTTGAGCACACTCGTCGGCACGTTGGCCGGGCGGATGAAGGGAATCTGGTCAATATCGAAGTTGACCGGCAGATACATCTCCCGATCGGTTCCTTTGACATTGGTCGTCAGGAACTTCGTCTGGAGATTAAAGAGCTGATCGTCGTGTTCGATCGCGCCGGAGGCAACGTCCAGCGAATGCAGATCTGCCATATCGCCGATTGAATCGACATAACCGGATTCAAACACCGTCTTGCCATCGGGGTCGACCAGCGCGACGTTGAGCCAGATCTCCGGCTGGGCTCCCAGGGAGCCCGAAGGCAGGTTGTGTCCATCATCAAGGTTGGTCACACGATACGAGAAGGAGAACGAGGCGCCCATCTTCGGCACGTCATCGAAATAGGGACCATCGATTCTCGACCCGTTCTCCATGACCTGGACTCGCAGCTCGCGCTTGTCCTCAAGGAGCGAAATGTTCCAGTCGACGACCTCGCGCGCCTCGACACGATCATCGGAGAATTCCCAAGCCTCGGGGAAGCCGTAACCGAAAGCAAGTCGCACGGCCTCGACATCGGCTTCCAGACGCTCTGCCAGATCTCTGGCATCGCTTCCGCGCGCCTCGATCGCGTCAACCGTACCGGTCAGCGCCGCAACAGCGGCGTCAAGGGGCTGGGGATCGTTCATCTGGATTGCCCGCTCGTCGGCTGCCTCGATCACCAAATCAAGCAATTCGAGAATGTCATCGAGCGGCATCTCATCACCGGTCTCGGCAGCCTCATGGCTAAGGTCGATCACATCTGGAGCGACGAAGTCGAACGCGTCCTCGTAGAGAAAAGCAACATCCTCGAAGTCGTCGGTACCCCAACCACTGCGATGGTCAAAGGCAAGCCATTCCTGAATGGTCCACGCTTCCGCATCCGGATTGTGCGGGAAGATGCCCGGGTGAGCAATGGGATAGCCTGGGCCATAGAAAGCATGGTTGTGATGGACGCGGGGCTCTCCCACAGGCTCGCCATCTACGATGGCGGCATAATCCAATTCATAACCATCCGCGACGCCCGGTACCGCACCCATGTGACAGTCCTGACACTGCACACCGTTGGCTGCAGCCGGCGAATCCCGGTATTGGTCCCACACGACCTCCAGCTTGATGCCTGGATGCACTGCGACCTGATGACACGAAACACAGAACTCCGACTCCGTGATCTGTTCGAACTCGATCACGCCGCGATGGATCGGTGTGCCGCGGCTTTCGCCATCAATGTCGACCTTCCAGAAATCGGGGTCTTCCAGAACCGTTTCGATATTGCTGCCCTCGCCGCTGCCGCGCATGGGCTCATAGATGTCGCCGGGGACGATCGTGCGTTCACCGTTGACCTTGCCGTACTGGGCAGCCACGCGATGACAGGTAATGCAGGTGACTCCTTCACGAGAAATTTGACTGCGTTCCCACAACGGCAGTTCTCGGGGCTCACCCATCTGGGTCCCGATCTGCTGGTGACAGCGCACGCAGAAGGTGCCGATCGTACCCGAGGAAAGGTCGTTGATTGTCTGTTCGAACTTGTGAAACATAGGCGAAATCGACGCATAAGCGTGATTGGAAGATGCCCATTCCCAATAGACCCGCTCGTGACAGGACGCGCATTGGCTCGCACTTGGATAGTTGTCCTCGTCAAAAATGGCCGCGTGGGGGTCTTCTTCGACCGCCAGGGCCGCCTCCACGACCTCCTCATCGTTCTGCGCATGAAGATTGCCGGACTCAACTGCCAGGATCATAAGCGCCAGAGCCATACTGGTCAGCAATCTGGAAAAGGCCGGGTTCGGAAGTCGTGGGGTGGTCATGATTACATCACTCAACCGTGGATTGGATATCCACCATCTGGTGTTCGAAGCTCGAGCCCAGATGATAGTCGTGGCAAAGCAGACAGCCTTGGGGAGCCCCCACGGCTTGCATGCCATTTTCTGTGCCATGGCACGCGACGCACTGATCCTTGCCTATCGGGATGAAGCTGCTTGCCGATTGCAGGGGATCAAAAGTCTCGAACACATCACCCATGCCGCTTTCATCGTTCAGGCGATGGCACTGCACGCATGCCTTTCCCTCACCTAGCAGGTTCAGATGAGGCCCGTGATTGTAGCTGAGATAAGGGCTCCACGGAACGATTTCCTGAAGCCAGTCGACCTTGGCCAGCACTGGTTCCTCCAGATCGTCGACAGCACTCACGGCGTGACAACGCGCGCAGGATCCGGCTCCTTGCCTTGGGTCGATCAGGGTATCGCGCATAATCGTGGCCTGGCTTGTCTCCACGCCCTCATCGGCGGCAAGAACCGGCGCGACTACGACCATATCCAACCATGCCCGCATGACCGGATCGGCATGGCGGCCCGGCATGTAGTTGAGCTTCAAGCCGTCGACATACCAGCCACCGCCAAAGGGCGGGTCCTCGAACACTTCTTCATTGGCAGTCCAGGAACAGACGGCCTGCCGCACGGTCGCATCGCTCAGGCCGGCAAGCAGGGAAGCGCTCGTACCGGCTACGCCAATCCTCTCATCGAACAGTTCGGCAAGCGCGGAAGTCCCGCTGTCTGCCATATCGAGATAAAGCCACAGCAGATCGTCGACGACCGTTTCATCGGACGCCAGGTCATAGATGTCGGCGCTTTCACTGGCCATGCTCCACTGCATGACAGGGTCCATGCCTTCTCCGAAGGCGACCGATTCGAAGTCACCAAAGGGATCGCCATTGGCAACAGCCTGCCGCGCCAGATCCAGCGACTCGTCGAACTCGGGCGACCCGTAGTCGGGACACAGTTCCCCGAGATATTCCTGATCGAGGCCCACGAACTGTTCGGCAGACATCTCGGGCAACGAAAACACCGTCAGGGCACGATCATCGATGTCTCCGGCATGACATGATGCGCAGGTTTCAGCAAAGGCTCGGATCGGCACTGCGATTTCTGCACGGCCAACGACATGACAGTCGATGCATCCGGTGGGATCATTCTCGCCGGCCTGCAGGAAGTGTTTTCCCAGATGGCTGACGTGGTCGAAGCGCACCGCGGTTCGCTGCCGAGAGGGAAACTGCGGGTCGAAGGCCACATGATCTGCGAAGCTGGCCATCTCGACTTGATGGCAGGTGCTGCACTGAGCGTCGCTCAAGGTTGTCAGATCAGCGTCCAGCCCATTGTGCTCGGTATGGCAGGAGATGCATTGCGTTTGGGTCGTAAGATGGTCGGGAAGATCACTGGAAGGCAATTCCATGAAATTATGGGCACTGCGCGCTTCACCCTCAAACGAATGGCAATCGAGACATGCCATCGTCATGTCGTTGCCGACAAACGCATGAGATACCCAGGATCCCAGTTCGGAATCATGGGGCGCGTGGCACGCGCTGCATTCGCCACCGACAAAACGCGTATGTTCAACCGACAGAGGCCCTGCGCTCAGGCTGTTGCCGATGCTGGCTGCACTGCCACCATACTCCAGCGTTGCGCCAATCGCGGCAACGACCACAAGCACGGCGAGCAACGCGATCCTGCCACGAATCTTGCGCAGCGTGTGGCGGGGCGCACAGGGCGGCTGACGATGGGCACAAAGTCCGGTGGGACTTGGCCCCTCCGCACACGGGCCACCTTCCGAAGCAGGCCGGCGACATTGCCAGCGGTTGTTGTTCTTGTCGAAAAACGGCTCGCATTTCGCGACGCCACCACAGGAGCCGTCTCCCTTTGGCCCCATAGGGCAAGGAATACCCCACGCGGCGGCGCGGCCACAACGCCAATCCTTGTTGGGCCGTTCATAGGGACTTTTCTCAAAGCTGTATCTTCTGGATGAAAGCTTCACGAGATCATTCCAGATAGACGTGAACAAGTATGACGTGCCAGACCATCAGCACAAGAAAGGCATACGTCGCTGGAACATGGATCAGAAGCCAGATTTTCATGACGCCCTGCACGGCAAACGCACGATCAATGTCACCCTTAACATAAGCAAGAGAACGCAAACGGAAATGATATTCGCCCTCGCTGCCGCTTAGATACGTTTCCACGCTGCCGAAACGATGGCGGACCCAGGACGTGGAAGCCTCTGCATCTAAAAGCGAAGCCAGAGTGAAGCGTGGCTTGCGGAAGAACCAGGCGAGATCCTCACGGTACAGTCGCGGCAGTACCTCGCTGCCGGTTTCGCGGGCGCATTCCAACACCAGATCTTCGACCTGCTCGCGAAGGTCGGCCAGTTCCTTGGGAATGCGTTCCCATATGAACTGGTTGCGCACATGGGTCATGGCCTGGGGCAGCATGCGTTGCAGCAGGTAGCCACCGATGCCAGACAGCATGACGGCATAGAACAACAGCGCCAGATAGAGTTCGTATCCTGACGGCCAGAGGTCCCGAACGTGAACAGCGTAGATCACACCGACCCCGACGCCGACCGCGATATGGGCCGCCAGCCAGTCGCTGGCGCGGCCCAGGGGCACCATCGAAAGTTTCTTGCGCACATTGAAAAAGGCGAGAAACAGGATTGCTGCGGCCAGTATCCAGCCGGTCTCGACCTCGACCTGCTCCAGGGACATCCTCTGGTCGTGGTCGTACCATACGATGAGCGCGCATAATCCAACGGCGACCAGACCGAACCCGGCGCGCAGCGCAAGGCGAAGGGAACCGAGGGACCTCACCGCTCTTTTGCCATCTGTGCGAGATCGGCAAAATTGGTCCGCTTGAGCGCGTCGTGCGCACAGGCGCGCTCACAGGCAGGGCCACCGAGCTGATCATAGCAGAAATCGCATTTGGTCGCCTTCAGGAGAGGAACGCCGGTTTCGCTGGCAACAATGGGACCACCCTCGGGCGTGGCGATCTCCACCATGCGAATGTTGTCGTAGGGACAGGAGTTCGCGCAGGTCTGACAGCCGATGCATGTCGCGTCGTTGATCACGACCATCCCGGTCGCCTGATCGCGGTGAATTGCACCTGTCGGGCAGCCGATCATGCACACCGGGTCAATGCAATGCATGCAGGCATTGGCAACCATCCAGTGGTCGTGATCTTTCCCGTGTCGAACAAAACGTGGATTGCCGCCATGGGTCGAGGCGCACGCACGCACGCAATCGTCGCAGCGCACACATCGATCCAGATCGACAACCATGGTGCGCGTGCCGTTTATGAACCGGTGATCGATCGCCCATTCAAGCAACGAATCCGCGGTCAACGGCCGTTCGAACGCGGCCTGAAGATGGTCTTCGGGTTCCTTGTCCAGATGGGGGAAAACATACTCATCGAGAACGAAGTAAGGAACGCGCAGCACATCGACATATCCCAATGCACTGAGCGATGCCCGCAACACGACCTCCTCATCGCCACCCTTCCACATGCGGTGGAGTTCGCCCAAACCGAAAAGCGAGCCGGCACTGAGATAGGTAAGCGCACGCTCTCCGTTGCCTATCTTGCGGCTGACTTTGGCAAAGCCACTGCGGATCATCAGAAGGCCGTCGGGATAATCGCCTTCAGCAGCGATCGGGGCGTCGGCACTGGATCCGGTCTGCATCTCACGCTTGAACTTCACGTTCCATTCCAGAGAACCATAGGTTTCAAAAAGCGTTGCCGCCGCGACGCGATCAAGATCCTCGGCGGGGACCTTCTCGAAAAGCGTATCCTCCATCAAGTGCATCTTCAGAGCGTTGGCACGATAGGTGTCATCGATGCTTTTGCGCCATCCAGGGTCATAGCGCCGCAGTTCGCGCAATCCCTGCCAGCGAATTTCCAGCAACAAAGCAGCATCATCGGCAATTACGGACGCCGTACGCGGGCTTCGCGCGATTGCCGCAATTTCACCAAATATCCTGCCCGGACTCAGTTGCACCATCGTCTGGGATTTGGAAACCTTGCTTATGTCGACCAGGCCGTACTCCAGAGCTTTGCTGGCGGCGGCGCTGCCCTCGTTTCCTCTCGGAACCCGGGCCTCGGATACGTCCTTGCGGTTAGTCCAGAGTTGCGAAAGCGCGGAGACAAATCCGCGTTTCTTCTTCGACGACCTGCCCAGCACCGATTCGGGCAGACCCGGAGCCAGTATGACGCTTACCGATCCTTCGACGACCAGAAATGCAGAGTTCCCGTAGTCGCCGTCACGGACCACCACTTCGCCCCGCCGATAACGCACCAGGCGTGCATCGTTCGCGATAATACCCTCAAGCGGTATCTGGGCGGGGAACCGGGAGCCGTCGATATCGACGAACGCTGGCAGGGCAAGGATCGAAGCAATCTTGTCTTCATCGAGATCCTCGTCAAACGGATTATCCCAACGTTGTGGGCGCGAAATCGCGTTGATCATAAACCCCCGAAAGCCCTATCCAGCCCCAACCGAACCGAACCGCTCCCAACACAGGATAGATCAGTCCGGTAGAGAAGGCCACCAAATTTCTACTTGTATTGCGTGGGCAGAAGATCGGACACCGCCGCCGAGTGATCCTCGTCTGCAATCGCATCGGCAAAGGCACGCGCATTCGCTTCCGTAGGACTGGCCAGCACGGCCGCGCCCGCATTAACACGCGACAGGGCTTCGGTCGCCCGGGCGATCCGAGTCTCCATTGCCGCGACATAATCGGGATGTGAGAGGTCTGCCAGGCCTTCCTTGGCGGCGACCAGCGATGCAGCCTGACCAACGAGATACCACTCGGCCTTCTCGGCGGCGGTCAGCTCCTGATTGACACTGATTTCGGGCGGATAGAAACGATGGCGAACCTTGCCCTGGCTGTACTCGATATATTCGAAATCGGCGTTGATCGGATGACCGGCATCCAGCATCAGCGTGGCCGTCTCCTCGTCCAGTGCGTCGTTGTTGAGGCCATGACAGCTGTAACAGTTGCGCGTGGCATCAAACGTCATATCGGGCCAGATCATGCCCGCCTCTGCGGCGGCATCAATGCGCTGGGCTTCATGTTCGGGCGTCTCCTGCTCGGCACTCACGCCCTGCCCGCCAAAATCATTATGGATCTCAATCCATTCCGACGCTGCACCGTGGCAGCTTTCACAGGACGGCCCAGCGACGGGATCGGGTTCGCCCGATACGTCGATCACGGCCGTGTAGTGGCACAGGATACAAGTTTCGCTACTCTTTGGATTGCGATCCCCCACGGCCCTCACGATATCGCGGGCATCCTTGTTCTTGTGGAACTCGCTGAACAACGCTGCATGGGGTGTCTGCTCCCAAACGCCGATTTCGGCCTTGTGGCACTTCTGGCATGCCTCAGGCCCCAGGAACTCCTGAGCCTCAGCCCACGAGGTAATGAGAACGGCGACAGCCAACGTCGACACCATAAAAATCAGACCGCGCACTTGTACCACAGAATCACCTCGATCTTCATATATTTATGTTAGTATAGTTGATCGTACTATTCCCATAAATTCAATCTCTTTTTGGTGGCCTGCCCCCGCTATAGGGCTCAGGAAGAGTGATCGTGCTGGTGCCTGCGTTCTGAACGACTCCGTTCAGAACCAGATCCGTCCAGTTCGCACCGTTGTCGTCAAAGTAGACGGCGTAGGACCAGACACCTGCATTACCGAGCGCGGTCTGCAGCGTTGTGCTGAGACTCAGATTCAACGTCGTCATGTTAACGCGCCCTTAAGAGTGACCGCCCCCGGTGACATACGCAAACTGCAGACTATTGCGGACCCTTAGGTACTGCAAGAAATGTAGTCGTGATCGCACCAGGGCAAGCACGGTTGGTTCAAAATCACGTAACAACCCGGTGAACCGATCAATCTGTGCATCGAAGGGTCAGGCGAATCTCGGCATCACCTTCTCGGCAAACAGGCTCAGGCTCGCCAGCACCTTTTCCAGGCCCAGGCCCGGATACTGCTGCAGCATCATCAGGTGCTGCAGGTTGAACGCCTCCTGGCAGATCTCGATCTTCTCGGTGATGTAGTCGGGCGATCCCACCCAGATGATGCCGCGCGATTGCAGGAAGTCGAACCAATCGCTGTCACGGTCTTGGGCTGTCAGTTCCTCATCCTTGTTCAGAAAACCCTTGCGTGCCCACTTACCGCTGGGACGGGTGCCGCTGATGTAGTTGTAGTAGTGATTGATGGCGGGACGGATATCACGCTCGGCCTCTTCCATGGTTGGTGCGACATACATGAAGGTACACATCCCGACGCGCTCCCCCAGAACGGCTTCTGTGCCCGTCGCCTTGGTGACGGCGTCCTTGTATGCGTTCCAACAGGCCTTGATGTTGCCGTGCGGCGCCGACATCGCGATCAGGTTGAAGCCCTGACTGCCGGCATAATCGAACGTGAAGGGCGCATTCGACATGAACCAGACCGGCGGATGCGGCTTCTGATAGGTCTTGGGATGGATCGACATGGCGATGTATTCGCCGTCGGGGGCGTGATAGCGGGGATCGTGGGGCTCAAAGAACCGGTTGGTCTCGTACCAGCCGGGCTGGGGAAACGTGAAGTACTCACCTTTGTGGGTGAACGGGTCCTGGGTCCAAGCCTTCAGGATCACCTCCAGGCATTCCCGGAACATGGCATAACTCTTCTTGTCGTCCCGCTTGTCCGCACGCACGTCGAACTGAAGGCATGTCCGCTCGTTGATGCCTCTTCCGACACCGAAATCGACCCTGCCGCCTGTAATGTTGTCGAGCATGGCAATGTCTTCGGCCACGCGCAGCGGATGCCAGTCAGGCAACACGACCGGCGCCTGCCCCACGCGTATCTTGCTGAAGCGCGCGGCCAGATCGGCACAGATCAGGATCGGGTTGGGCGCAGCATTCAGATACCCGTTATGGGCAAAGTGGTGCTCGGTCAGCCAAACGGTCGTGAAACCTGCATCTTCGGCCACGGCCGTCTGGGCCCGCATCATCTCGATTGTCTCGGTCCAGGGAATGACTTCCCCTGCGTTGAAGTAGGGAATGAAATCGAACCGCATGCTGGTCTCTGCCTGATAGAATGGATTAGAATTGGAATTCGCATTGTTCGAGAAATTTTGTTCGGAATTCAACCAATAATTCCGATCTAGCCAACCCCACCTCCAGGCCTGACATGGCGAAGAACATCAAACCCACAGACCGGAACCACCATACGACATCCTCTGTTGGCGCGGAGATTCGCGAGGTCCGCAAAGCACGCGGCCTCACTCTCAAAGACCTGAGCGAGCGTACTGGCAAATCGATTGCCTATCTAAGCAGGATCGAACGCGGCGACTCACGCATTTCCGTCGACCTCCTGAGTGACATTGGTGAGGCCCTCAACGTTGACCCCAAGTGGTTTTTCCTGTCCCGAACAGGAAAAGGACCGCTCGAGCGCGCCTGTGTGGTGCGCGCCAATGCCCGCCGCCCCTTGAGCAATCTTTATACGCGCAGCCTTGCAGAACTCGGGTTTGAGGATGAATTGCTGTCAGGCAGTCTGGCCGGCGGCTACTACATGATTCTGTCGCGTTTCCCTGCCGGCGCCGGAGAACTGGAAAGACCCAACGAGGGCTATGTTTTTGAAGGCGAACAGCATGGGATCGTGATCAAGGGCCGGATTGAACTTGCCCTGGACGATGAAATCATCGAACTCGAAACCGGCGACAGTTTCTCCTATTCCTCCTGGCTCCCCCACCGCTTCCGCAACATCGGAACTGATGAAGCCCAGGTCATCTGGTCCATGTCACCCGTACGCATCACCTGGTAGCCACACAAACAAAAACGGCCGGAACTCAAAAGAGCTCCGGCCGCCTTTTTTCAGCGAAACGAGATTGGGCGCGGCTTAGAAGCCTGCCTTCACCTCATCGAACTTGACGATCATCTTCTCGCGAACGTCAGAAGGAATTTCGTCATAGAAGTTGCCCTGGGCCATCAGCGCCACAGGATCGACAATGCCGAGTGATTCCAGGATTTCCTGATCCACCAGATCATAGGTCAACTCATTCGTATGACCGTAGCCATAGGCCTCAATGAGATACTGGCCGGAACGCGGCTCCATGGCCGCATTCAGGTAATCGTAGATCAGATCGTCGGAGGATTCTCCGCCGGTCATGATGGTGAAGCCGCAGATCCACGTCATGATCCCTTCCTTGGGGTTCATGAACGCGACCGGAACGCCCTGTTCCTTCATCGCGATGATCGAACTGTTCCACGACCAGGCGGCAACAATCTCGCCCGATGCCATGGCCTGCTCGAACTCCGTGGGCGATGACCAGTAGAAACGCGTATTCTTGTGGAGATCACGCACAACCTTGGTCGCTTCTTCAATCTCCGCATCGGACATGTTGAAGATGTCCTCGGCGCCCGACATCAACCCGCCAACGGCAAAGGTGGAATCGACCGAGTCGAACATGGCGATCTTGCCTTCCATATCCGGCTGCAGCAGAAGCCCGTAAGATTCTTCTTCTCCACCCAGATCCACGAGATCGGTTCGATAGAGGATGGAGCTGTTACCCCAGTCCCAGGGCAGGAAGTAGTACTCGCCGCCCAGCTGGACGCCACGAATTTCGAGCGTGCTGGGGAAGATGTCACCCCAGGCGTCGATGCGTGACGGATCGATCGGGCGGATCGCACCGGCATCGTTCCAACGCGCAACAGAACCACTGCAAGGATGGGAAATGTCCGTCGGGAAACCCGAACGCAGTTTCTGGAGCGCCTCTTCTTCTTCAGCAAAGAGAGAGAACTGGGGCTCGGTACCATATTTCTCGACATAGGCCGGGAAGAATTCCGGCAACTCGTAGCCTGCCCATTCGAAGACTACCAGATCAGCCGGGTTGGTGTTCGCCGCAAACGCGGACCCAGCCATCGAGGCAGAGCCGGCCATGCCCAGACCGGCTGCCGCCATGGTCTTGTGGAAGTCACGGCGTGAAAGATCTCCGCTGATAAGGTCATCGATCAGGCGTGTCGCTTTTGATTTCTTGTACATGAAGCTCCCGTTCTCGCTTGCTGCGGGGTTGATTATGAATGCCGCATTATAGGAGGCTCCACTCCCGTTGCACAGACCAGACGCGATCAAACTTTGATGAAATCAACGATTTGTTTGAACAACGGGCTTGTTTCATCAGCCAGAACATCAACGACATCGAAGTGATCCGCGCCTGGAATGGCATAACATACCGCGCTGCCGTTCCTGGCAGCATAGTCCTTTGATTGCCGTTGCATGTCGGGCGGTTCGTTGGCGCCATAACCGACGAATTCCGGCTTGTCGCCGAACGGGACACGATGGATCGTACTCACGGCGCGCGCCTCCTGGGCATCCATCCGCAGACCTTCATTTTCGCAGCAGTAGAGGATCGGTTCGAAGTCGAGAATGCCAGAAAGCACAACCCCTGCATGGATAAACCCGGCTGGAAGATCCGGCGCTTCCTGGCTCCAGTCCGTACACAGCATCTCGGCGGTCAGGTGCCCGCCCGCGGAATGGCCCATGATGTTGAAGTTGTCGAGACGGATGCCGTAGGCCTCCGCATTACGCCACAGCCAGGCCACGGCAAGCCGCGCCTGGAGTGGGATTTCACTCATCTTCACATCGGGGCACATCTGGTAGTTCATCATCGCCACGGTAAACCCGCGCCGCACCAGCGGCTCAGCCAGAATGCTGTAGACCGACTTGTCGCCCCGCTGCCAGTAACCGCCGTGAATGCAGAGCACGAACCCCGCATTACCCCGGGTCGCGGGAAAGATGTCCAGCCGGTTGCGCTCCCGTGGGCCGTATTCCAGATCCAGCCATCCGCCTGCCTGTTCCCGAAACACCCGTGAGCGTTCCAGCCATCCTGGAATCATCTCGGTTTCGTAGTCGGGCCGCAACCCGCGCAGAAAATACTGATGCTGGAGTTCTTCCGCGCTCCATCCCTTGTAGACCGACATTGGCGCCCCGCGATTTGTCCTGCAGATTTCAACATAGCCGCGTTGCTCGGGATGCCAAGCGCACATCGGTCTCGACGCGGGGCGTCGACCATGGAACCATGCCACCCAACGCGACAACAGATTAGGGCGGATCAGATCATGAGCGAGACAACCATGAACGGTGGATGCATGTGTGGCGCCGTACGTTACGAGGCACGGGGCGAGTCTTTCGGGATCAACCACTGCCACTGCCATTCCTGCCGCAAGCACAACGGCGCAGCGGTCGTGACTCTGGCCGGCTACAAGGCCGATCAGGTCAGCTTCAGCGGAAAGGAACGCAAGATTTATGAATCCTCGCCCGGCGTCGTGCGTGCTTTCTGCGGCGATTGCGGCACACCGCTCACCTGGGAAGGCGATGGCGGCGAACTGGGGCATATCTTCGAGTTCCACATCAGTACCTTCGATGAGCCGGAAAAACTGGTCCCCACAGGCCACGCATTCGATCTCGAGCGCATCGCCTGGTTCGATATTGCAGACGATCTGCCCCGCTACGAGAGCTTTCCCGAATGCGGGCCCGTACTGCGTCATGGTCCGGTGAAGGAAGGCCTGCCCAAGGGCTGAGGACAGACCGCATGGCCAGACTCGCTCCGCTGCCCCCAGAAACCATGTCTCCGGAGCAGCGTCGCATCCACGATGCCATCCTGGCTGGTCCGCGCGGCAAGGTCGGCGGTCCCTTCCCTGCCCTGCTTCGCAGTCCGGTTCTGACCGATCGCGTTCAGGAATTGGGTGCGGCGCTGCGTTTCGAAAGCTCCCTTGATCCTGACATCCGGGAACTCGCCATCCTGTGTGTCGCCCGCCACGGCAACAGCGCGGTCGAATGGAACGCCCATGTCGTGATCGCCCTGCGCGAAGGGATGGATCAGGCACTGATTGCGGCCGTACTGAACAACGAACCTTTACCTGAAGTGGCTTCTGCGGCTCAACGTGCAGTCCTGCACTACTGCCGTGAGCTCTGCACGACCCAATCGACCAGCGAACAGATCTACCAATCCGCCCTGGAGCAGGTCGGCGAAACCGGCGTCGTCGAACTGACCGTGATGGTTGGCTACTTCACGCTTCTGGCCATGGTGCTCAACACCTTCGCCGTCGCCCCCGAAGACCGCGACGGCGTGCCTCCCCCGGAACTGCGCTTGCCCTGATCCCCAATGCAAATGCAGCGTCTACACGCAGTTCGGCTCCAGTGCATGGATCGTCGGATCAAGTGTTCAGCCCGGACTGATGCCTGACACGTGTTCGGATTGATGCCTTACAGTTCATGGTTTGGTCAAATCGATGGTTGCGATGGTCTGAGCTCCAAAGCAGAC
>CALIUG010000089.1 GCA_938048755.1 uncultured Alphaproteobacteria bacterium | reverse complement strand
ACGCGCTCGCCTTTCTGCAGGCTCAGCAGGGCAATGCCTGATACGCGCAGCAACTCCAGGAAGTTGTTGAAGCTGACCGAACGGTTGTGATCGTTTTTGTGGCTGGGGCTGCCGGCCCAGACGATGCCGACCTTGAAGCGGTTGCCCAGCGGGCGCAGCAGCTCATGGCAGCGCGCCTTCTTGGCCGGATCAACGTGCAGATAGGGAAAGGTCTTTGGGATCGTCGTGATCTTGGTCTTCAGGACATGGGGCAGCGACAACAATGGAATGTAGGCGTCGAACTCCGGCAGCTTCTTGCCACGGGTCACCACTTCGTCGATGCCATCGACCGTGCCCAGGAGTTCTTCGATCCCTTCTCGACACTACCAGCACCAGGCGGCTGCACTTCTTGCGTACCAGCGGGGCATAACGCGCAAACTGGATGGCATCGCCGTAACCTTGCTCGGTGGCAATGACGATGGTGCCCTTCACCTTCTTGCCGTTCCATTGCTTGTCGGGGAACCGCAGGTTGGGCGTGTAGGCCAGTTCCCAACGGGATTCATAGGCTGGCCAGCCCTTTTCCAGATCGCCCTTGACCAGGTGGCCCAAAGCAATGTCCCAACGGATATCGGGCAGATCGGGGTTCAGCTTGCGCGCCTGGTCGAGAACATCGAGGGCTTCGTCGATCAGGCCGGCGTCTTTCAGAGTAATGCCGAAGTTGTAGACCATGCCGGCATCGGTCGGATTGAGTTCCATCGCCCGCCGGAACATCTCGATCGATTCCTTGTGTTGTCCCGCGTCCTTGAGAGCATTACCGAAGTTGCTCAGGGTCTGGGTATTCTTGGGGTCGCGTTCCAGCGCGCGCCGGTAGCAGGCAATCGCCGCATCCAGTTTGCGTTCCTTGCGCAGGGCAACGCCCAGATTGTTGAGGGCCGACACATAACCAGGGGCCAGCGCCAGTGTCTTGTTATATCCGGTGATGGCGGCCTTCAGGTCACCCTTGTTCTGGGATTCGACTGCGGCGTCGAAAAAAGCCTTGGCGTTTCTGGCGACTTCCGCGCGCCGTTCCGTCAGTTCTGGCTGTTTCGCCACAATCCTCGCCCCCGAAAACTCAAACCATGCATCGCTGCGTTATGTGCACGATAACCATGCAAGAACCAAGCCTCAAGCGAGCGCCAAAGCCCGGTTTCCGACATAAATCCGGTGCAACTGCAGCTTCCCGCTGCGGATCGCGAGGACGGTGACGAAGTCTGCCGCATTGAAGCACGGCGGTTTGTTCCGGTGGAAGCGTGCCGGATGTTCTGCTTTGAAACATGACGTGCCGTTTCCGGCATATCGGCACAGATCCTGATCTGCCCCACTTCACCCTTCACCTTGGTTCGTGTCACGTCCGCCTGATCCAAAATCATGACCTTGTTGTTGCCGGATTCTGGGTACATACAGGCGCGTCAGGCGGTCGCTAACTCGGCCATGCAGGAGACAGTCATGCTTCCACCCCGTGACAGTGAAGAAAAGCCCAGGCGCAAATTCTGGCAACGGCTGCGCAATTACTTCATCACCGGCATCATTGTTACCGCGCCCATCGTCCTCACGATCTACCTTGTGACGCTGGTCGTTGGCCTGATTGATGAGAAGGTCCTGCCGCTGCTGGGCGAGCGGTACAATCCTGAAAACTACTTGCCATTTGCCGTTCCGGGCATTGGCGTTCTTATCTTTGTCGTCGCGATCACCATCATTGGCTGGCTCACGACCGGTCTGGTCGGGCGCAGGATTGTGCGCTTTGGCGAGAACCTGCTGGATCGCATGCCGGTGGTCCGCTCGATCTATTCTGCGCTGAAACAGATCTTCGAGACGGTTTTTTCACAGAGCTCGCGAGCATTTCGCGACGTCGTTCTGATCCCCTATCCACGCGAAGGTTGCTGGGCCATCGGTTTTGCCACGGGCACAACCAAGGGCGAAGTTCAGGATGCCATTCAGGATGAGGTGGTGAACGTGTTTTTGCCCACGACCCCCAATCCAACCTCCGGCTATCTGCTGTTCCTGCCCAAGAAAGATGTGATTTTTCTCAGCATGTCGGTGGAGCAGGGGATCAAGCTCGTTATCTCCGGCGGCGTGGTTACGCCTGATGTCGTGGAGAAGGCTGAAGACAAATCGGACGAAGAAGCCCGAACCTAGCCTGAGCGCAACAGCCGTACGGCGGCGTCCCGTTCGAACAGGTAGAGCAGAACCCGGAGCGCCTTGCCGCGCTCGCTCGCCAGTTCGGGATCGCGGGCCATGATGAGTTTGGCATCATCACGCGCGGCGGCCAGCAAATCGCTCTGCTCGATCACGTCGGCCAGACGGAACTGGGGAAAGCCGCTTTGTCGTGTGCCAAGCAATTCGCCGGCACCCCGTAGCCGCAAATCCTCCTCGGCGATCACGAAACCGTCGTCGCTTTCCCGCAGAATGTTGATGCGCGAACGCGCCGTTTCACCCAGAGGCTGTGCATAGAGCAGAAGGCAGGAGGAGGGGCGTTCCCCGCGGCCCACGCGTCCGCGCAACTGGTGAAGCTGCGCCAGGCCGAAACGCTCGGCATGTTCGATCACCATGATTGTGGCTTCGGGGACATCCACACCGACCTCGATCACCGTGGTGGCGACCAGAATGTCGATGTCGCCGGCGACAAACTGCTCCATCACGGCATCCCGCTCGGGCCCCTTCATGCGGCCGTGGATCATGCCGACTCGATCCCCAAACGTGATCTGCAGTGCCTTGTGCCGTTCTTCGGCTGCGGCAAGGTCGCTGACCTCGGAATCCTCAACCAGAGGGCACAGCCAGTAGACGCGATCGCCCTGTCGTGTCGCCCGGGCAACGCCCTGGATCACGTCATCAAGCCGGTCCAGGGGCATGGCACGGGTTGCGATGGGCTTTCGCCCCGCTGGCTTCTCGGTCAGGCGTGAGACATCGAGATCACCAAAGGACGTCATCTGCAAAGTGCGAGGGATCGGTGTCGCGGTCATGACCAGGACATGAACGCCCTTGCCCTTGTCGGTCAGCACAAGTCGCTGATGCACGCCGAACCGGTGCTGCTCGTCGATCACGACCAGGGCCAGATCATGGAGAACCACGTCTTCCTGAATCAGAGCGTGGGTGCCCACGGCCATCTGGCTTACGCCTGAAGCCAGTGCCTCCAGCTTTGCCGCGCGCGCCTTGCCCTTGTCGCGGCCGGTCAGCAGCGTGATGTTGATGCCCGCGGCCTCCACCATGGCCGAAAGCGTCTTGTGGTGCTGGCGCGCGAGCAGTTCCGTAGGGGCCAGCAGCACGGCCTGACGTCCACATTCCACGGCAGCGAGCATGGCCATCAGGGCCACGGCGGTCTTGCCGCTGCCAACGTCACCCTGAAGCAGGCGCAGCATGCGTTCGTCCCGGGCCATGTCAGCCGTAATCTCGGCAATAGCCATGTTCTGGGACGGTGTGAGCTTGAAGGGCAGGGCCTGCTCCACCTTCGCGGTCAGCTTGCCATCGCCTTTGACCGGGCGGCCCCTGGCGCGCTTCTGCGAGGCCCGCACCAGGGCCAGGGCAAGCTGGTTCGCCAGGAGTTCGTCGAAAGCGAGGCGTTCCCGGCGCAGCGCCTTGCGTTCGAGCTCCAAACGGCTTTGCGCGGCATGGGCCTGCACAATGGCATCGCCCCATGACGGCCAGCCCCGTTGTTGACAGTAGGCCGTGTCCTGCCATTCCGGCAGTTCCGGCAGCCGTTTCAGGGCACCTGCGACCGCCTTGCGCATCACCTTCGGCGTCAGACCTTCGGTAAGCGGATAGACCGGCTCCATGTGCGGGATATCATCCGCCTGATCCAAGGTCACAACGTGATCGGGATGCACCATCTGCAGGTCGTCGCCATATTGCTCCAGCTTGCCGCTGACCAGACGTGTCTGGCCGGTGGGCAACAGTTTCTGCAGGTAGTCCTCGCGGGCATGGAAAAACACCAGGGTCAGGATGCCGGTGTCGTCATGGCAAACCACGCGATAGGGCTGCCGCTTGCTGTGAGCCTTGCGGTGTTCATCCACTGTGACGGTCACCGTGACAATCCCGCCGGGAATGGCTGCGGCCAGGGTTGGGGATGGCGTGCGGTCAATCAGATTGGTGGGCAGCAACCACAACAGATCCACAATGCGTGGACCTGCCACCTTCTCCACGAGTTTCGCCAGTCTGGGGCCAATGCCTTCCAGACCGGTGACGGGTGTGAACAGGGTGAAGAGAATTTCGGGCCGCATGATTCCCTGAGCATATCGTTTGGCGCGTGCAGGTGACATAGCAGCATGGCCGGGTTACACGATGCGCCCCCAATTTTTCCAAGGCGCAGTCATGACAGCGATGATGGATCGTGAGCACAAAATAAAGCGGTTGCGCTTTCGTGCCTGGCATCGCGGCACGCAGGAGTTGGACCTTCTTATCGGCCGCTTTGCCGATGCACATCTGGAATCCATGGACGATGGTCAGCTTGAACGGTTCGAAGCCTTCATGGAGCGGCCAGACCCTGAGGTGCATGGCTGGTTGGTCAGGCGATTACCTGTGCCGGACGAAGATCGGAATGACATTATCGATTTAATCTTTGAATTTCATAAATTGTCATAAGCACATGTTAAATATACTAGATAAGTTGTCCGAAGGTCGCAGGAACGTGCTTTGCGGTGCGCCGGAAGGCGTTGATGCCACGCTGCTGGCGTCCCTGGCGCGCGAAACCACAGGCCGTGACATCCTGGTTGTTCTGCGGGACGGCGAACGTGCACAGCGCCTGGAAGACGCACTGGGCTTCTTTGCACCCGAGACCTCCGTTGTTTCCTTTCCCGCATGGGATTGTCTGCCCTATGACCGTGTATCGCCGCATCCTGCGACGGCCGGACAGCGCCTTGCCGTCCTGGGCGACCTGTGCGAGCGCCAGAAAGATGGCCGGAACGATAGTGTGGTCATGCTGACGACTGCGGGCGGTCTGCTCCAGCGGGTGCCGCCTCCAGCTGCTCTTGCTGGCCTCCGGCGGAAACTTGTGCCCGGTGATATCTGCGAGACCGAGGTGCTGGCTCGTGATCTCAACGCCATGGGCTACAACCGGGTCAGCTCGGTCATGGAATCAGGCGACTTCGCCCAGCGCGGCGATATCTTCGACATCTATCCCTCAGGCGCGGCCGAACCGGTCCGGATGGATTTCTTCGGGGACGAGATCGAGCAGATCAGGGCGTTTGATCCTCTGACGCAGCGATCATCGGGAAAACCCGCTGAGGTCACGCTGGATCCTGCGAGCGAAGCGCTTCTCGATGAAGACTCCATTGCACGTTTCCGGAATGGCTGGCGCGAACTGTTCGGCATCTCGACCGGGAGTGACCCCGTCTATGAAGCGGTTGCTGCAGGGGTGCGCCATGCCGGCATGGAGCACTGGCTTGCTCTGTTCCACACCCATCTTGAACCCGTCACATCCTACCTGAACGACCCCCTGGTGATTCTGGATCATCGTATTCTGGAGGCTCGTGACTCGCGCCTGGAAGTCGTGCGCGATCACTATGAACACCGCCGCGACGAGGCCAGGGTCAAACGGGACGACGAAGCCGCACCCTATCGCCCGGTCCCGCACGAGCGCCTCTATCTCAACGAACTGGCCTGGGAAAACGTGCTGGCGGACAAGACGGTCACGGAACTCACGCCGTTTTCCGAGCCGCCGTCCGGCGACGTCAACGTCATCGAGATTGGTGGGCGTCTGGGCCACGATTTCAGCCTTGAGCGGCAACAGGGC
>CALIUG010000088.1 GCA_938048755.1 uncultured Alphaproteobacteria bacterium | reverse complement strand
CAGCCCATCTCCCTGGAGAGCCACAGGTTGATTTCCTCACAAACGGCGTCGTGAACTGCTGAATCCCGCACGATTCCGCCTTTCCCAACCTGATCCTTGCCGGCTTCGAACTGGGGTTTCACCAGGGCGATGAGAAAGGCGCCGGACGCCGCCAGTTCCAGTGACGGCGGAAGCGCTACCTTCAACGAGATGAAGGAGAGGTCGGCGACAAGAACCTCAGGCGGTTTCGGAAAGGTTTCGGCATCCAGCGCACGGACGTTGGTCTTTTCCATCACCGTCACACGTTCGTCCTGTCGCAGACGCCAGGCCAACTGTCCCTGACCGACGTCGATGGCAAAGACGTGAGCGATGCCACGCGAGAGGAGAACGTCGGTGAAACCGCCAGTCGATGCTCCGAGATCAAGCGCGGTCCTGCCCGCAACATCGATCTCGAAATGCTCCAGGGCCTGGTCAAGCTTCAGGCCACCGCGTGAAACCCATGGGTGATCGCGGCCGCGTACCGTCAGCTCGGTATCGGCCGGAACCTGGTGACCCGGTTTGTCGATGCGGGTTTCGCCAAGGTAAACCACGCCAGCCATGATCAGGGCCTGGGCTCTGGTCCGGCTCTCGGCCAGTCCGTTCTGCACGAGCAGATGATCGACCCGGAGGCGCTTGGGATTAGCCACGCTGTTACCGGTAGAAGATATGTGCGCCGATCTGCACAGTCTGTTCATAGGACGACGCCCAATAGGGGTCGACATAATCGGCGTGATACCAGAGTGCGTTGTTGGTGGGGTCGCTGTCACGGCCCAGCATCACCTTGCGCGCGATGCTGTGGGCGGCGCGCCACATGCGCATGTCATAGGGCCAATCGTCCAGACCGTCGCACCACCAGCTGAACTGGCAGGCGCCGCCAGCGGCGTTCTGGCCGCCCTGAGCAACAACCTCGCAGATCGAGTCCGGGAACAGGCTGCTCTTTACCCGGTTGATCGTAACATGGGCGACCGCGCGCAGGCCGGTTTCGCCGGTGCCGCGCGCTTCCCAGTACATGTTGAGGGTCAGACAATCGACCTCAGAGAGGTTGAAGATGCCGTCTTCGGCCTGAAGTTCTGCCTGGTTGGCAGAAACAGCCAGCAGGCCGACGATCAGGGCGCCGGCAAGGGAGAACTTCCGCATGTCGATCTCCCGCTCAGGCGCGCGCCGGCGTTTCCGCAGTATCGCGCCCCAGGGCAGACAGCGCCTTGGCGACGATGTGAGGCGCGTTCAGCTCTGCCTCGTCATACATTTCCTCAGGCTTGGCCTGATTGATGAAGGAGGCGGGAAGGATCATGGGGCGGATCTTGATGCCGCTGTCGAGTGCACCGCTGCGTGCCAGGTGATCAAGAACATGAGACGAAAAGCCGCCGATGGAGCCTTCTTCGATGGTGATCAGCACCTCGTGTTCGCGTGCCAGACGGTCGACCAGGTCGGTGTCCAGAGGCGTGCAGAATCGTGCGTCCGCGACGGTCGTGGAAAGCCCGCGTGTCGCCAGTTCATCAGCAGCCTTCATGCATTCCTGCAGGCGTGCGCCAAATGACAACAGTGCAATGGTGGTTCCTTCGCGCATGATACGCCCCCTTCCAATCTCGATGGGGGTTCCACGTTCGGGAAGCTCCAACCCTACGCCTTCACCGCGCGGATAACGTACGGCAGAGGGTTGATCGTCGATCTGTGCTGCTGTCGCAACCATGTGCATCAGGTCGAGCTCGTCGGCAGCCGCCATGGTGACGATGCCGGGCAGGGATGCAAGATAGGTGACATCAAAGGCGCCGGCATGGGTCGGGCCGTCGGCGCCGACCAGGCCGGCGCGGTCGATGCCGAACCGGACCGGCAGTCGCTGGATGGCAACGTCGTGCACGATCTGATCATAGGCGCGCTGCAGGAAGGTCGAGTAGATCGCAGCAAAGGGACGGTAACCTTCGGATGCCAGCCCTGCCGCAAAGGTGACGCCATGCTGCTCTGCCAGGCCGACATCAAAGGCGCGGTCGGGGTATTTTTCAGCGAATTTGTCGACTCCGGTACCCGATGGCATGGCGGCTGTGATCGTGCAGATCGTTTCGTCCGCATCGGCTTCGGCAATCAATGCCTTGGCAAAGACCGAGGTATAGCTGGGCGCCTTTGCTGCGGCCTTGGCCTGGGTGCCGGTGATGACATCGAACTTGCTGACACCGTGATACTTGTCGGCGGATTGTTCGGCCGGCTCGTAACCCTTGCCCTTCTGCGTGACGCAATGGATCAGGACCGGGCGGTCCTCGTCAGTCTCGCGCAGGTTCTTCAGGATCGGGATCAGGTGTTCGAGATTGTGACCGTCGATCGGGCCGATGTAATAGAACCCCAGTTCTTCGAAAAGGGTGCCGCCAGTCATGATGCCCCGGGCATATTCCTCGAACCTCTTGGCGGTGGTTTCCAGGGTCTTGGGAAAACGTGAGGCGATGTCCTTGGCGACATGGCGTGCCGAGCGGTAGGTGTCCGATGACAGCACGCGTGCGAGATAGGCGCTCATGGCGCCGACGGGCGGCGCAATCGACATGTCGTTGTCGTTGAGAATAACGATCAGTCGGGTATCACGGGCACCGGCGTTGTTCATGGCTTCATAGGCCATGCCGGCCGACATGGCGCCGTCGCCGATGACGCAGATGACTTCGCGCCGTTCCTTCTTCAGGTCGCGCGCCACGGCCATGCCCAGACCGGCAGAAATTGACGTGGAGCTGTGCGCGGCGCCAAAGGGGTCGTATTCGCTCTCGGCACGTTTGGTAAAGCCGCTCAGGCCATCCTTCTGACGCAGCGTGCGGATACGATCACGGCGCCCGGTCAGGATCTTGTGGGGATAACACTGATGGCCGACATCCCAGATCAGGCGGTCATGGGGTGTATCGAAGACGTGGTGGATGGCAACGGTCAGTTCCACAACACCCAGCCCGGCACCCAGGTGACCACCGGTCTGGGAGACCGCATCGATCATCTCGTGGCGGACCTCATCGGCAAGCTGCCGCAGTTCCGGAATCGAGAGGTCACGGGTGTCCTCTGGAACGTTGATGCGATCAAGCAGGGGGGTGGCGTTGGAAATGGTCACGATAACGTCGCTCCTAGGGTCACGTGCGGCGCGTGACGACAAACCGCGCCACGTCACGGAGCGCATCGGCGGCATCGCCGAACGCCTCCAGAGATTCAACGGCGCGTTCGGCCAAACGATCCGCCTTTTGGCGTGCTGCATCCTTGCCCAGCACACCGACCAATGTTGCTTTGCCGGCTCCGGCATCCTTACCGACAGCTTTCCCCATGGCAGCTTCATCGCCTTCTTCGTCGAGCAGGTCATCGACGATCTGGAAGGCAAATCCGACATCACGACCATACGCCAGAATGCTCTCGCGTGCATCCGGGTCGGCTTCGCCCAGAATTGCACCGACTTCTGCCGAATAGGTGATAAGCGCGCCGGTCTTGAGTGCCTGCAGACGTTCGACCGTCGCGGCGTCAACCTGACGATGCTCCACGGCCAGGTCGATCATCTGGCCGGCAACCATGCCATGGGCGCCCGCTGCCTCGGTCAGGCCCCGTACCAGTTCGATCCGCACAGCCGCGTCATCGTGGGTTGCGGGATCGGCCAGGATATCGAAAGCAAGGGTGAGCAGGGCATCGCCGGCGAGAATTGCGGTCGCTTCATCAAACGCGATGTGACAGGTCGGACGGCCACGGCGCAGTTCATCATCGTCCATGGCGGGCAGATCATCATGCACCAGCGAATAGCAGTGCAGCATCTCCACGGCCGCGGCGGCGCGGAAGGCCTGCTCCTCGGAAACTCCGAACAGGCGTGCTGTTGCCACGGTCAGGTAGGGACGCAAACGCTTGCCACCATTCAGGCAGGCGTACCGCATGGCATCCAGAAGGGGTTTTTCCGGACCGCCGCCGTCGGGTAGCAGACGGTCGAGCATGGCTTCCACGCGGGTGGCATTTTCGCCAAGGACCAGACTGATATCCGTCATCTGATGGGCCGAAGAATGGTTCATTCGATTTCCGTGGGTTCGGCGCTGACGCTGCCGTCAGCACCCAGCCGGATCTTTTCGACCTTGTCCTGGGCTTCGCGCAGCTTGCTTTCGCAATGCTGTTTCAGGGCGGCACCGCGTTCATAGGCCCCAATGGCATCATCAAGCCTGGCTTCCCCGCTCTCCAGGCGCTCCACGATGGTTTCAAGCTCGGCCAGAGCCTCTTCAAAGCTCATTTTCTTGATGTCATCGTGACCTGATGCCTTGGTCATGTCGTGTCTCCGTTGCCTGCCGCCATCAAACGTTCAATATGGACTGCCGTGCTGGAGCCCAGTGCCATGAGGTCATAACCGCCTTCGAGCACGGAAACAACGCGTCCTCCCGCGTGATCCCCTGCAATCTCTGCAAGCCGGTCGGTCGCCCAGGCATAGTCTTCCTCATGAAGATTGATCTGGGCGAGAGGATCACGCTCATGAGCGTCAAAACCCGCCGAAATGAAGACGATTTCTGGGCAAAAGTCATGTAGCGAGGGCAGGATAACCTCGTCAAAGGCCCGCCGGAAGGCTTCGCTCCCGGTTCCTGGGGCCAGCGGAGCGTTGGCAATGTTGCCGTGACGGCCGGTTTCGTCGGGTCGCCCGGTGCCTGGATAATGTGGAAACTGATGGGTGGAACCATAAAACAGGCCTTCCTGGTCCCAAAACATGGCCTGTGTGCCGTTGCCGTGATGGACGTCGAAATCGACCACAGCTGCCCGGGCAAGTCCGTGCGCCTGTCTGGCATGCTCTGCACCAATGGCAACCGAATTGAACAGGCAGAAGCCCATCGCCCGAGACGGTTCGGCATGATGCCCCGGTGGTCGAACTGCACAGAAGGCATTGTCAGCCTTGCCAGTGACGACGGCATCGACGGCATCGACCAGGGCACCCGCGGCGCGCAAGGCGGCTTCGGCGGAACCGGGCGATACCACGGTATCGGGATCAAGATGCCTCTGGCCTTCATCAGGGACGGCGGCAAGAACCTCCTCGACATGATCTGATGGATGCATCAGTTCCAGGCGGTCTCTCGTCGCCCTGGGCGCCTCATGGTGCTCCAGAGCACCGAAGGTGCCGGATTCCACGGCCCTGTGGACGGTGCGCAGACGGTCAATGCGCTCGGGATGGCCGGGACCGGTGTCGTGGTCCAGGCAGGCTTTATGGGTGTAGAAGCGGGTGGTCATGCGTTTGCAGGCCTGATTTTTTCGCAAACCCGGCGTAGGGTTCGTCGGAATGGAACGTATAACGCAGTGGACCGGCAGGTCTTTCGGGCCACTGTTCTTGCATTAGAGTGTACACTGACATCCCCATGAATCTACGTCATCTCGGCTTTCTTGCGGCCTTTCTGGCCCTGCAGACACCAACAATCGCCTTGGCTCAGGATGATGCCATCATGGTTGGGGTTGATGCCGTGTCTGCCGAGCCGATCAGCGAAACCGCAGCGGTCATCGGACGCTTTGTCTCCCGTCAGGCTGGTGAGGTTGCTGCGCAGTCTGAAGGTGCGGTGGCGGATGTTCTTGTCGAAGTGGGCGACCGGGTCGAGACCGGCCAGGTGATGGTCCAGTTGATCACCGACCGTCTTGAACTCAACAGCGACCTCAAGCGGGCGGAAGTCCGCAGTGCCGAAGCCCGATTGGGCGTGGCACGGTCCCAGCAGACGCTTGCGGAGCAGGAACTGACCCGGATGAGCAGTCTGAGCGAGTCTGCGGCTTTTTCCCAGGCGCGGTTTGAGGATAGCCAGCAGATGGTGGCCATTGCCGAAGCCGGTGTGGCTGCCGCTCGCGCAGAATTGTTGAGTGCGCAGGCTGAACTTGCGCTGGTTGAAGACGAACTGGCCGACGCAGCGATTGTGGCGCCCTATGACGGCGTTGTGGTGTTGCGCCACACCGAGGTCGGCTCCTATCTCAATGTCGGTGACCCGGTGACGAACCTGTTGAACGATGCCTGGATCGAGATTGAGGCCGATGTACCGTCAAACCGTATCGGCGGCCTTGCCGAAGGCACGGCCATTCAGGTCACTCTGGATAACGGTCAGTCAGGTGAGGCTTTTGTCCGGGCCGTGGGTGTCTCGGAAGACCCTCAGGCGCGAACGCGCCCGGTACGTTTTACCCCTGCCTGGGAAGTGGTTGCCGGCGAGTTGGCGGACGGACAGTCGGTCACGCTGAAAATCCCATCGGGGCCACAAACAGACATGATCACCGTGCACAAGGACGCCGTGATACGATCCGGACTCGCAACGACCGTGTTTGTCGTGACGGAGGCGGATGTGACAGGCGGCAGCGGAATCGCTGAAGAACGGGCCGTGACACTGGGCGGTGCCATCGGCAATCGGTTCGTGGTCCTGTCCGGGCTTGGTGTGGGAGAACTTGCCGTCGTTCGCGGCAACGAAGGCCTCAGCGAAGGCAGCACGCTGAGCTTTACGCCATGAAGGGCTTGATCAGGCTGGCGATCGACAGACCGGTTGCGGTGGTCGCGGCCGTTCTGATGATTCTGCTGTTCGGTCTTCTGGCTCTCAACACCATTCCGATTCAGCTCACGCCCAATGTGAATCGCCCCATCATCACGGTCGAGACCAAGTGGCAGGGCGCGTCGCCTTCGGAAGTCGAGCGCGAGATCATCCTGCCCCAGGAAGAGGTGCTGGCCGGTATCGAGGGCATGACCCAGATGCTTGCCCGGGCCAAATCCGGCGAAGGTGAGATAACGCTCGAATTCCAGGTCGGCACCGACATGGACAAGGCGTTCCTTCTGGTCTCGAATCGTCTTGATCGGGTCTCGGGATATCCCGAGGAGGTCGATGAGCCTGAACTCGATACCGCAACCAGCGAAGACACGCCGATTGCCTGGTTCAACATCATCGCCACGCCGGACAATCCGCGGCCGATGTATGAGTATGCAGACTTCATCGATGATGTGGTTGCGGACCGACTCAAACGTGTTCCCGGCGTCGCCGATGCCGTGCGCTGGGGTGGCGCCGAGCGGGAAGTCCGGGTGGAGGTTGTGCCCGAAACCCTGGCGCGCTTTGGGTTGACGGTTCCTGATGTGATCGCCGCGCTCCGTGCTGCCGACAGTACGGCAACCGCAGGCTATGTGGATGAAGGAAAACGCCGTTACACCGTGCGTGCCGAAGGTGAATTCGCCACGCTGGACGATATTCGCGAGGTTGTTGTCGTCAGTTCGGAGGATTCCTTCAGCGGCCGCCTGGCGCGTGTCACCGTCGGAGACATCGCTACGGTCGACTATGCTTACAAGGACCTGCAGATCCTTTTCCGGTTCAATGGAGCCGAGGCGATCAGCATGCGTGCTGTGCGTGAGCCCGGCGCGAATGTCATCACCACCATGGACGGTATCCGGTTGGCGGTGGATGAACTGAATGCCTTTGACCTGCCCAATGCCGGGCTGGAACTGGTGCAGGTCTATGATGAAACAACCTACATCAATGCCTCGATCGACCTGGTGACCAACAACATCTGGGTTGGCGGCATTCTGGCTGCTTTGGTACTGCTCGCCTTCCTGCGCTCGCCGCGGGCAACGCTGATCATCTCGATTGCCATCCCCGTATCGGTGATCGGCAGTTTCGTTGCCATGGCCGCGCTGGGCCGTTCGATCAATGTCATTTCCCTGGCTGGCCTGGCCTTCGCCGTAGGCATGGTGGTGGATGCTGCCATTGTTGTGCTCGAGAACATCTACCGTCTGCGCGAACAGGGCATGCCCGCCCGCAAGGCTGCCTATGAGGGCGCCCGGCAGGTCTGGGGCGCCATCATGGTCTCGGCCCTGACCACCGTCATGGTCTTCATTCCCATCCTGGTGATGGAGATGGAAGCCGGACAGGTGTTCCGCGATATTGCCGTAGCCATCTCCGTTTCGGTGGTGTTGTCACTACTGGTCGCGATTACCCTCATTCCGGCACTGTGCGCGCGCCTGTTCGCGAAGGTCGATGACAAGAGCCGCTTCCGCGTTGCTGCCCTGGACACCCTGGGATCGAAGACATCGTCATCGATTCAGCGCTTCACGCGTGTGGTTGCGCGCAGCAGCACGGGTTCCCTGCTGACGGTGGCAGGCATCACGGGAACCGCGTTGCTGATTGCGGCTGTGTTCCTGCCACAACTTGAGTATCTCCCCGACGGCAATCGCAACTTCCTGTCGGGCTACGTGACGCCACCATCGGGCTACAATCTTGGCACCATGGACGAGATCGCGACCCGTGTTGAAGATGCGACGCGCCCCTACTGGAAATCGCAGAACGAGGAAGGCCTGCCCGTCCATGAAGACGGCACACCGATCTTTGACCGGTTCTATTTCGGCTCCGGTGCGGGGTGGACCTGGATTGGTGCCGCCGCGGTGGACGGCGACGAGATTCAGGGTCTCAAGGACGTCATGCGCGGACCCGTGCTGCTGGAGCCGGGCGCCTCGGTCTATTTCTCCCAGCCCAGCATCTTTGGCCGGGGGCTCGGCGGTAACCGCGCGGTTGATTTCAACATTTCGGGCCCGCAGCTTGATGTTCTGATGGCGGTCGCCATCGAAGCACAGCGCCGGGTCTACGAACTACTGCCATCGGAAGAAACCCAGGTGAGGGCACAGCCCTCCATCACCGGAAGTGTGCCCGAGGTCAGGATCATTCCTGATCGGATGCGTCTGGCCGACAACGGACTGTCGGCAGAAGAACTTGCCACCGGGATTGACGCTTTCAACTCAGGCCTGCGCGTGAAGGAGATTTCCCTGGAGGGTCAGGAAATCGATCTCACCCTGACCGGGCCCTACAAACACATCGAAGAGACCCAGGGGATCGGGGAATTGCCGGTTGTGACCCGTGACGGCCTCATTGTTCCGGTTTCCTCCCTGGCCGATATCATTGTGACCAACGGCCCCATCGAGATCCGCAGGCTTGAGCAGAACCGAACAATCACACTGGTCGTCAATCTTCCCTCGGACGTGCCGTTGGAAACCGGCATTGATCTCATCCAGGCAGGCGTGATCGATGTCATGCGTGATGCCGGACTGCCACCAGGCGTACAACTCCGTCTTTCCGGTACGGCAGACAAGCTGACCGAAACCTGGGATGCCATGGTCATCAACCTGCTGGTGTCGCTCATCATTGTCTATCTGGTGATGGCAGTGCTGTTCGAGAGTTTCCTGCATCCGCTGATCGTCATGATCTCCGTTCCGGTCGCTGCCGCAGGCGGTGTGCTGGGACTGCTGGCGCTCAACGTTTTCCAGCATCAGCCGCTCGACATGTTGACCATGCTTGGTTTCGTGATTCTGATCGGCATTGTCGTCAACAACGCGATTCTTCTGGTCCATCAGACCCTGCATCACATCCGTGAAGACGGCATGAGTTCTGAGGCTGCGATCGAGGAGGCGGTGCGCAACCGTATCCGGCCGATCTTCATGTCGACCCTGACCAGTGTGTTTGGCATGCTGCCGCTAGTGGTCTTCCCCGGCGCCGGGTCGGAACTTTACCGTGGCCTGGGTTCGGTGGTGGTCGGCGGCTTGTCGCTCTCAGCTGTCCTGACTCTCACACTTGTGCCACCCTTGCTCGGTCTCGTACTGCGGCTTCAGGATGCCTTGCCCAAAGTTGCCGAGACCATCAATGTGGACCGTCCGGCACAGGAGCCGGCCGAGTAATCGGGGTCAAGCCCCGCAAGACGGAGGGGCAGGAAATGCAGGAATTTGATGTCATCATCGTAGGCGCCGGCGCTGTTGGAGCGTCGTTGGCGTATCGTCTGGCGCCCCACAAGCGGGTGCTGATGGTCGAGCGGGAAGAACAGCCTGGCTATCACAGCACCGGTCGCTCTGCTGCCCACTACACCGATGTCATTGGCGGGACCGAGATCCAGGCTCTTTCGGAGGAAACCAAGCGTTTCATCGACAACCCGCCTGAAGGTTTTGCCGACGCCCCGTTGATCAACAGCAGGCCCGTACTTCTGCTGATCGGCCACGATACAGAACATCCCCACTTTGATGAGGAAAGTCTGGCCCACGTGATGGGCACGATCCTCCACCCCATCGACTTCGAGACTTGTCACAAGCATTGCCCCGTCCTGCGAGAGGACAAGGTGCGAAGCGGTATCTGGGAGCCGGGCGCCGGTGATATCGATGTTCATGCCATTCACGGCGGATACCTGCGTGGTGCGCGCCGGGCCGGGGCTGAGCTGGTGTGCGATGCCGATGTCCTTGGTCTTGAGCGGCGTGACGGCGTCTGGCATGTCGAGACCCGGGCGGGCACATTCCAGGCCCCGCTGGTGGCCAACTGTGCCGGTGCATGGGGCGACGCCCTGGGCGTCATGGCGGGAGCAAAGCCGGTCGGCCTGCAGCCCATGCGGCGCACGGCGTTCCGCTTCCAGGGGCCGGAAGACATGGACTATTCATTCTGGCCTCTGACCGCTGATGACGGCGAGAGTTTCTATTTCAAGCCGGATGCCGGAATGATCATGGCCTCACTCGCTGACGAAACACCCAGCGACCCCTGTGATGCCCAACCAGAAGAACTCGACCTCGCCATGGCGGCCCACAACATCATGGAGTGGACCACGCTGGAAATCACCCGCATGGAAAGCCGCTGGGCCGGTCTGCGCAGCTTCGTGCCCGACCGGCTGCCGGTCACAGATTTCGATCCGTCGCTGGAGGGTTTTTTCTGGAACATTGGCCAGGGGGGAGCCGGAATTCAGACATCAGCGGGTCTTTCGGCCTATGCAGCGGCTGTGATCCTGGAAACAGAGCTTTCTGAAGGCCTCACGAAATTCGGTCTCGACAAGGAGACCTTTTCGCCGGCCCGACTTTCTACCGGCCTTCCATAACCTCACTACTCATGCGGTCGGCGTACCAGCGGTGGAAGTGCCAGATGGCGCGTTCCTTGTCCGAATATCGGCCGGGCTGCAACGCCCCTGTTTCCAGCCCCTTCTGCACGCCCCGGCAGGCCATGGTGTCTTCTGATTGGATGACGTCGATCCTCTCGGCGATGTAGTCACGCCAGGCTTCAAATCCTGGTTCCCGCGTGCGCTCTTCCGGAACCATGACACGCCATACGAAGCGGTGCCTTCCGGGGGCGACCGGTTCCACGATGTAGGCGGTCACCTTCTCGGCATTGAGATAGAAACCGAAGCACGGCCAGACATGGAAGAAAACCATCTCCTTGTTCACGAACGGCGGCAGTCCGGGAAGTGGTGCGGGCCAGTCGGGAAGGGGCGGTGGCGGCAGGTCGCCGGCAAAGGGGTGGTGCAGGTCCGACCACGAGCCTCCGTCCCGATCTTCGCTCACCCAGCTCAAGCGTGTGGGAATAGCCTCTCCCGCACTGGTCTTGTGGAGTGCGGAGGTGTGGTAACCCTCG
>CALIUG010000087.1 GCA_938048755.1 uncultured Alphaproteobacteria bacterium | reverse complement strand
GGTTGGATGGAAAGACTAGTCTTGCCCGGGAGCAATGCCCATGCGGAAGGTTCTATTCGAGGCTCAGCGAGGCATTGATGGTCGACATCGCGGGCTGGTCGTTGGTGTGGCAGTGCACGCCGCCACCGGCAGCCCAGGAGTCCAGCATTTCAATGACATAGACGTCACGCCCGGGGAAGTAGGTTTCGATACGCGCTTTGGCCGCCGCATCGGCTTCTGCGTTGCCGAAGCCAACCGTGATGACAAAGCCGTTGCCGACCAGCCAGTTCATGTAGTTTGTATCGAAGGTATGGCCCTGATACCGCGCGGTAGCCTCAATGGGTTCGCGGATCACCGTAAACCCGGCTGCAGCAATGGCCTCTGCTGCAGCGTCGAAGATGGCGTCGTTGCCGTTCACGTTGCCCTGGCACTGTGACTGACCGGTGCAGTCGGCCACCACAACGGTTGTCGGACTGATGAACCGGGCGATGCCGTCGATATGGCCGTTGGTCAGGTCGCCTCTGGGCACGCCCTCGATGAAGACCACCTTTGAGACGCCGAAGTGTTCCTTCAGGTCTGCCTCGGCCTGTTCCCTGGTGTAACCACGGTTGCGTCTGGAATCGCCGATCACGCTCCAGTTCAGCATCACGGTATCGACACCGTTGAATTCCAGATTGCCGCGCTCATGCACGATATCCACGTGGTCGACGGGAATGTCAGCGATCTCGCCCACGACCTGCGGGACGCGATTGTCCTTGCCGAAGGGAATGTCGGCACCGAAGGCGCCACCCCAGGCATCGAACTCCCAATTCTGGATCGTCATCGCGCCATCCTCGATCACGTAGACCGGGCCGTTGTCGCGCATCCAGGCGCTGTCGCTGCCGACCTCATGCCAGATCAGATTGGCGTTGTCGGGATCGCCGCCAGCCCGTGCAATGGCCGTGCGGGCATCGTTCATGATCCCGGGCGAGTCATAGAGGATGTGGAGCTTCTGATAGCTGGAGATCACTTTGCTCATCTCGGCAAAGGCCGGTTCGTAGGTCTTCTCCCAGTGTCCGGGCCATTGCAGCCAGATCGCTTCCTGTTCCTCCCATTCAGCGGGAACGCGTTTGCTGGTTTCGGCGGAAGCTGGCGTGGCGTCGACAAAGGTCATGGTCATCATCACTGCGAGAAGTGCAAATACGGGTGCGAGGAACGTTCGAATCAAGGACGGCATGGCGGTGCTCCTTTGGCTCCCATGAACATGAGCAATCCAAAGCGGCACTTCCACCGCGAATTTCTGGGGTTTTGCATCAATTTGGCTCATGTGAGCCTAGCTTCTGTGTTGGTGATCGACAGTCAAACAGAAGCTGCCAGTCCCGCTATGGCTCGGGGTCGAGCGCTCGCCAGGCGACATACCCTTGCTGCCCGGAACAATCGCCGTCCAGGACTTCGATCCTGGCAAACTTGTGGGGGCCGTGATCGGCGCGCTGAAGAAAGACAGCTGCGGTTGCATCTGCAAGGTCACAGATCCTGGCACCGCTATGGGGCGCATCCAGAAGGGATGTCGCCGTCCCGGGGGTAAGTGAACGAATGTGAACCCTTTCTTCTGCCGCCTGAACACTGAGCGCGAACTGCATAAGGACAAGTCCGGTTGCACAACAGAAGGCAAGGCCGTGGTGGGGTGCAGTCATGCAGCTGCCTCCAGGGCGCAGCCATCCAGCGTGATGCGGTGCATCAGGCGGCGGTGGCCGTGGTAGTCGTTGATCGCCTGATGCCAGGTCGCCCGGTTGTCCCAGATCGCCAGCGTGCCCGGCGCCCATTGCAGGCGGAATACATGCTCGGGCCGGGTCGCGTGCTCTGCCAGGAGAGCGAGCAACGGGGCGGATTCCTGATCGGTCCAGCCGTCGAAACGCAGGGTGAATTGCGGATTTACGTACAATGCCTTGCGGCCCGAAATCGGATGGCGGATGACAACCGGATGAGTCACGGTTTGTGTGGCCTTGTCTGCATTGTTGAAGCGGTCTTCGGCATAGCCCTGCACGGCCTTGACGCCGAAGACATGGGCACTGGAATGGACTGCGTTCAGACTCTGCAGCGTGTCCTTCAGGCCATCCGACAGGGTTTCATAGGCGGCATAAATGCCGGCGAACAGGGTGTCGCCACCCACATCGGGCACCTCCAGGGCATGAAGCAGCGATCCCAGCGCCGGTTCGGCATCGTAGGAGTGGTCGGTGTGCCAGGTACTGCCCACGTTCGTCTTCTGATCGACTTCCTTGCGCACCTCGGCAATGTCGGGGTGTCCTTCAACTGCAGGAAAGAAGCGGTTGATGTTGATGGTTCCCAGCGCCTGGGCAACAGCTCGGTGCTGGTCAGGTGTGAGTTCCTGGTCACGGAACACGATCACGCCGTGTTCGCCGAGCGTGTTGAGCAGTGCCTGGGCTGTGTTGCCGCCAAAGGGCTGAGCAAGATCAAGGCCTGTGATCTCCGCACCCAGAGCAGTACCCAGCGGGATTACACCAAACGTCTCGCTCATGGCTTGTCCTTTCAGCGCGGGACTACGGGAAGCATGACGAACGAGGGCCTGGTTGCGTCATGGAACACGGTCTGGGAGGCGACGACAGGTTTGTCACCCTGGCCGAAGGCTTCGCCCGTGTTGAGGTTGCGGTCATAGCGGTTGAAGTTGCTGGAGGAAATCTCGACGCGCAGCCGGTGGCCCGGTGCCAGGACATAACTGGTCGACCAGACATCGATCTCCAGGGCGTAGACTGCACCAGGTTCCATCAGATCGGCGCGATCCAGGCCATTGCGATAGCGGCAACGCAGGATGCCGTCCTGGATCAGGTTGGCGCTGCCGTCCTCGAACACATCGACCAGCGAAACGGTCACGTCGGTATCGACAGCGCTGCTTGCAAAGTGGAGATGGGCCGTGATCGGTCCGGTCAGTTCCAGGCCGTCCGGGAACGGTTCGCTGGAATAGACCAGAACGTCGGGGCGCGCTTCGATGGGTTGGCGATCGCCCATGCCCCCTGCCAACGCCCAGCAATCCAGGCCCAGAGTCTCCGTATTGGGATTTGCCGGGTCA
>CALIUG010000086.1 GCA_938048755.1 uncultured Alphaproteobacteria bacterium | reverse complement strand
CTCGAGATACTCAATCATTGATTACGCACAAGCTTTAAAAGAAACGACGGAACTTTTGCGCTCCACTTGTATTTCAAGAACAGGGTCGTTATCTAAAGCCCACAACAACACAATTGGTGAAGAAGATGAATGAAGAAGAAGCAATCAATGCACTATCGCGTGCAGAACTTCTTGAAATGACAACCGAAATTGTTTCGGCTTATGTCAGCAACAATTCAACAGACAGTTCCATGGTTCCGACCCTGATCGACAGCGTATACCGCACACTTGCCGGTCAGTCTGAAGCCGCAGCCCCCTCCTCCGACCCCGGAAGCCCGGCTGTTTCAATCAAGCGCTCGGTCAAGGACGATCACATCGTCTGCCTCGACTGTGGTCGCAAGCTGAAGACGCTGAAGCGTCATCTGCGCTCCGAACATGATCTTTCGCCGGCCGACTATCGCGCCAAATGGAGCCTTGCCTCCGACTATCCGATGGTTGCCCCGAACTACTCCAAGGCGCGTTCGAACTTCGCCAAGCAGATCGGGCTGGGCCGCACCGGCGGCTGATCCAAGCAGTCTGCTCGTTTCAGGAAAGCCGGTTGGCCCTTTGGCCAGCCGGCTTTTTCTTTGGTTCAGCGCCGAACCGGATCGGGAATCAGGCCACGTGGTGAAAATCTCAGCGCCAGCAGGAGGATTAGACCCATGACGCAGAGGCGCATATAGGCCGCCCCCTGCAGCAGGTGCGCCCGCAAGGCGCTTTCGGGCGAAAGACCCGATGTCAGAAAGTCCATCAGCCACAGGCCGGCGGGTTCGGCTTCAATCCAGATAAACCAGATGAAGAACCCGCCCAACACGGCACCCCAGTTGTTCCCTGATCCTCCGACAATCACCATGACCCAGATGAGGAACGTGAAACGCAGGGGCTGATAGGTACCAGGCGTGAACTGGCCGTCCAGCGTGGTCAGCATGGCACCAGCGATGCCCATCACAGCCGCGCCGATGACAAAGATCTCCAGATGCCGACGGGTCACATTCTTGCCCATCGCCTCGGCCGAGACTTCATTGTCGCGGATCGCACGCATCATGCGGCCCCAGGGCGAGTGCAACGCCTTCTGAGCCAACACCATGATGACGACCAGCACAGCCAGAAACAGGCCCGCGTAACAGAGCTTTACCAGAATGGTCGACGCCTCCAGCGTCTCCATGCCGATCGCATGGGCCCAGGATTCAAACTGCGCCGATGCCTGCAATTCCACTTCATAGGGAACCGGGCGATCAAGGCCACTGACATTCTTGACGCCACGGGCCAGCCAATCCTCGTTCTTCAGAATCGCAAGGATAATTTCGGCAATGCCCAGCGTAGCGATGGCCAGATAGTCTGCCCTCAGGCCCAAGGCGATTTTGGCAATGAGCCAGGCTGCACCTGCAGCCACCAGCCCGCCGACCGGCCATGCCAGGAGAATGGGCAGCCCGAGCCCACCGAGATAACCGGTCTTTGCCGGATTGACCGCTTCGATGGCATCGACCGCGGGATCGAAGAAGACCCGGATCAACCCGTACCCGCACAGCAGCACCAGCAGTGTCAGGGCGATACGCAAGCCTCCGGACGGCACAAGGCGTCGAACGCTCAGAACGGCCAGGACCGTGACAACCAGCATGGCCAGTGTCCAGAGCATGTCCCAGCCACCGGCCGCCCAGGCTTCCTGGATCGGAGGCATGGAGACCAGAACCGCTGCAACGCCACCCAGAGCGGCAAACCCCATCACGCCGACATTGAAGAGACCGGCATAGCCCCACTGCATGTTGAGACCCAACGCCATGATCGAAGAGATCAGGCAGAGGTTGAGGATCGACAGCGCCACGGACCAGGACTGGCCAAAACCCACGATCGCGAGCAGAACCGCCATAATGGCAAAACAGATAGGACCGCGCATGGAAGACGTCATAGGACCTTGCCCTTGAAGATGCCGGTTGGCCGCACGAGCAGGACGACCACCAGAATGACAAAGCTGACCGCAAACTTGTACTCCGTCGAAAGAAGCTGAACGAGGCTTTCGGGTTCCCAGCTTTCCGGCACGAGGTAGATCAGGAATTTCTTGTAGGCATAGGTCACGGTGACCTCGGAGAACGCGACGACATAACCACCAACCACGGCACCCACAGGGTGACCGATGCCGCCCACGATGGCTGCAGCAAAGATAGGCAACAGAAGCTGGAAGTAAGTGAAGGGCTTGAAGCTCTTGTCGAGGCCATAGAGCGTACCGGCGATCGTTGCCAGCGAACCGGCAATTACCCAGGCGACAATCACGACCTTGTCGGGATTCACCCCCGACAGTAATGCCAGATCCTCGTTGTCCGAATAGGCGCGCATTGCCTTGCCCGTGCGTGACTTCTGAAGAAACCAGAACAGCGCGATGACAACCACAAAGGTCACAGCAATCGTCAGACCCTGGCTCAGCTTCAGGGCCAGGCCTTCGTTGAGACCGGTTGCTTCCTTGAACTCGCGCACCTTGATCAGGAACCGGGCGCCGTCCCCGAACTCCTGATCGTTCGGTCCAATGATGACGCGCACCAACCCGTTCATCAGGAACATGACGCCAATGGAGACAATGACAAAGATCACCGCAGGACTCTTGTTGCGCCGGTAGAAGCGATAGACGAATCGGTCAGACAACAGACTGATGGCAATCGCGGCGGCCATGCCGAATGGCAACGCCAGCAAAGCCGTTGGCAGCGGATCAATCCCCACACCAATGCTTTGAAGCCACCAGGTAATCAGGATCACGAACATGGTTCCGAAGGCCATCAGGTCGCCATGGGCGAAGTTCGCAAACCGGAGAATACTGTAGATCAACGTTACGCCCAGCGCGCCGAGTGCGAGTTGGGAGCCGTACGCCATGCCCGGGATCAGCACGAAGTTCGAGAACAGGACGACGGCGTTGAGGATGCCTTCCATCGTCAGCCCCCCAGGAACGAGCGGCGGACTTCGGGATTGGCCAGCAGGGCCGCGCCGGTATCGGTAAAACGGTTCTCGCCCGTCACCAGAACGTAGCCGGTGTCGGCAATCTCCAGTGCCTGTGCTGCGTTCTGCTCGACCATCAGAACCGCAACACCGGTGCGGCCGACCTCGATGATGCGGTCGAACAGTTCGTCCATGACAATGGGGGAAACGCCCGCCGTGGGTTCGTCCAGCATCAGGATCCTCGGCTCAGTCATCAACGCGCGACCAAAGGCCACCTGCTGGCGCTGCCCCCCTGACAGTTCACCGGCCGCCTGCCGACGCTTTTCCTTCAGGATCGGAAACAGATCATAGATCTGCTCCATCGTTCCCCTGAAATCATCGGTACGCAGATAGGCGCCCATCTCCAGATTCTCTTCAACCGTCATGCCCGCAAAAACATTGTTGGTCTGGGGTACAAAGGCCATGCCCTCCTTCACGCGAGCCTGGGGCGAAAGCGCGGTAATGTCCTTGCCGTCAAGAACCACCCTGCCCTCGCGCAGATTGAGCATCCCGAACACGGCCTTCATCGCCGTGGACTTTCCAGCCCCGTTTGGGCCAACGATGACGGCGATCTCTCCAACATCGACGGCCACCGTACAGCCCTGCAGGATATCTGCCCCGCCGTAACCGCCAACCATGTTCTCGCCCAGAAGAATGCTCATTGTTCTGCTGCCGCAAGCTGTTTGCGGCCCCGCCCCAGATAGGCCTCGATCACACGTTCGTCGTTGCGCACCTCCTCCGACGTGCCCTGGGTAAGCAGCTTGCCCTCAGCCATGACGATGACATGGCTGCAAAGGCCGCCAATGAAATCCATGTCGTGTTCGATCATGCAGAAGGTGTAACCACGCTCCTGATTGAGACGCACGATTGCTTCACCAATGGTCTTGAGCAGGGTTCGGTTCACGCCCGCACCGACTTCATCAAGGAACACGATCTTGGCATCGACCATCATGGTCCTGCCAAGCTCGAGCAGCTTCTTTTGACCACCCGAGAGGTTGCCCGCCAGTTCGTTTGCCACTGCGGAGAGATTCAGAAACTCGATCACCTCGTCAGCACGCTCGCGCAACTGTGCTTCCTGTTCACGTACGGCAGACGGCCGAAACCAGGCGTTGAGCAGATTTTCTCCGGACTGTTCGCCCGGAACCATCATCAGGTTTTCACGCACATTAAGATTGGGGAACTCATGGGCAATCTGGAACGTGCGCAACAGGCCCTTGTGAAACAGCTCGTGAGGTTTCAGGCCTGTAATGTCCACGTCACCCAGGTAGACCCTGCC
>CALIUG010000085.1 GCA_938048755.1 uncultured Alphaproteobacteria bacterium | reverse complement strand
GGCCGCGCAATCCCACGATCGGGGCCGATATCCATGGCGTTGATCTCTCGCAGGACCTGGATGACCAGACGGTCGCCGATATCCGTCAGGCGATGCTGGAGCATCTGGTTGTGTTCCTGCCGGACCAGCGCATCGGCCCGGCAGAGCAGCTGGCCTTCGCACGCCGGTTCGGCGAGGTCGAGCCGCCGCACCCGGTGTTCGATGTCGTGCCCGAGGTGCCCGAAGTCACCGTCATCCATCAGGATGGCACGGCGGCATCGCTCTACAACGATGTCTGGCATACCGATGTGACGTTCCGCGAGAAGCCGGCCATGGCGACCATGCTGCACTGCCAGGTCGTGCCGATAACAGGCGGCGGCGATACGCTGTGGTCGAGCCTGCATGCGCCTTATGACGCGCTGTCGCCCAAGGTGCGCGACATGGTCGAGGACATGACCGCGACCCACGACTATTACATGGCGTTCGGGGAATCGGTGCTGAACGGGCGCGGCGGGATCGAGAAGCTAGCCCAGGACATCATCGCTCTGCCGCCGATGGAACATCCGGTGGTGCGCACCCATCCCGAAACCGGGCGCAAGGGGCTGTTCGTCAATCGCACCTTTACCAAACATATCAACGGACTGGGTTACGTCGAGCGCGACCACATCCTGCGCATGTTGTGCGAGTTCGCCGAACATCCCAACTATCAGGTCCGCCACACCTGGAAGCCCCACGACCTCGCCCTGTGGGACAACCGCGCGACGATGCATATCGCCACCTCCAACTTCACGAGCCCGCGCAAGATGCACCGCATCACGCTGCTGGGTGACAGGCCCTATCACTGAAGCCTGTGATGCAACTCACGCCCGATGAGCAGGCGATGGCCGACGGCCGGCGCGGGCCGGTGCTGGCGTTTGCCATCGGTCTGCTGATGAAGGCAGGCACCATGCATGGGGTGCAGCGGTTCGAACCGATCGTGGCGGCCTATACCAACACGACCTTTGCGACCATTCAGCCCCATTATGATCTACTGAAATGGCTGGCAGAAGAGGGCGCCCGGGTGGCGGTGCCGACCTACACCAATGTCGGCGTTGATGACCCCGACAATCCGCTGCTGCGGCGGGACGACTACGGCAAATGGGCCAGCGAACGCAGCCGGGATCTGAGCGCACTCCACGACAGGGTGGGCTGCAAGCTCGCCATGACCTGTGCGCCCTATCAGCTTCCGGGTGCGCCGGGGCTGGGCAGCCAGATTGCCGTGTCGGAATCAAATGCGGTCTCCTATTTCAACAGCGTCGTGGGTGCGCGCACGCTGAAGTACGGCGACTACATCGACATAGCCGCCGCCCTGACCGGTGTGGTGCCTCATGTCGGTCTGCACACCGATGAAGGCCGACGCGCGACGCTGCATCTGGATGTGGCGGCGTTGCCCGAGGCGCTGGCCGGCGATGATCTTTCCTATCAGCTGATCGGTCATGCCATGGGCCGCAAGGCCGGCATGAAGATTCCTGTGCTGACGGGTGTCAATCCCGATGCGACGAAGGAGAACCTGAGGGGCATCAGCGCGACCGGTGCGTCGGCGGGCGGTGTCGCGCTCTACCATGCCGTGGGACTGACGCCTGAGGCCGCGACGCTGGAGCAGGCAACCGGTGGTGAAGCGGTCGAGGAAGGCGAAATCTCGGTCGCCGACATGGTTGCAGCCCGCCGCGAGATGACCGGTTTCGAGAGTGGCCCGATCGATGCGGTGGTGATCGGCACGCCCCATGCGCCGCTGTCGGAAGTCGGGCTTCTGGCCGAACTGATCGCGGGCCAAATGGTGAAGGATGGGAAGCCGTTCTATATCCAGATGAACCGCTTTGTTCTCGAGTGCGCGCGCGAGAAGGGCTGGATCGAGACGCTGCGCACGGCGGGTGTGACGCCGGTGGCCGATACCTGCCTTTACTGGCGTCCCGTGGCCCATGGCCTCAACGGGCGCGTGATGACCAATTCAGGCAAGTACGCCTATTACGCGCCGGGCGAACTGCCGGTTGAGACCGCCATCGCCAGCCTGCGTGAATGTGTGGAGAGCGCGGTGCGGGGTGAAGTGTGGCACGACCCCGATCTGGTGCTGGAAGCATGAAGCCGCTCGAACCCCTGGTCGGCGGTGTGGTCGATGCACCCGCACTGGTGCTCGATGCGCCGGTCAGCTTCTAGGGCGGCATCGATTACGAAACCGGGCGCATTATCGACCGCAGCCATCCCCAATGCGATGTTCTGATCGGAGGCCAGTGCCTTGTGGTCTCCAACATCCGGGGCTCCGGCGGTACACCCGGCAACCTCGCCGATACCCTGCGGCGTGGCTGCGGGCCCGCGGGCATCGTGATCGGTTACCCCGACATCAACATCATGACCGGTATCGTGGTCGCCGAGCGGCTCTATGGCACGGCCTGCCCGATGTTCCTGGCCGATGCCGAGCAGCGCGCCGCGTTTTCCAGCGGTGCGCAGGTCCGGATTTCGCAGGCGGGGCTTGTGACCTTCGCGCAGAGGGCCGAAGGTCCAGACTTGTTCCCATGAAAGGCCTGCAATGACCCAACTACCCTTGGCGAATGAAAGCCCGGACGGCTTCCAAGTTCTCGGACGCTCCCTGGAACTTCCCTGTGGCGTGGTGCTCAAGAACCGGATGGCGAAGGCGGCCATGACCGATTCCCTGGGCAACGGCGAGGGCAATCCCACGGCGACGCAGCTGCGCCTCTATGAACGCTGGGCGCAGGGTGGCGCGGGCCTGTCGATGATCGGCGAGGTGCAGGTCGATCCCCGCTTTCCGGAAAATCCGGGGAACCTGGTGTTGGGAGCGCACAGCGATCAGGAGTCTCTGAGGTCCCTGGCGCAACGCGCCCAGGTCGATGGCGCACATCTGTGGCCACAGATCGGCCATGCCGGGGCCATCGGCTCTCGATATGGAAGGTCTGCAATGCTCGGGCATGACGACCGAAGAGGTTGAAGAACTGCCCGCCATGTACGCAAGATCGGCCGCCCATGCCAAAGACGCAGGCTTCAGCGGCGTTCAGATTCATGCGGGGCACGGGTGGCTGCTCAGTCAGTTTTTGTCGCCTTTGTTCAACCACCGGAGCGATGGCTATGGCGGTTCGGTCGAAGCGCGATCTCGCATTGTGCTTGCGGTGATCCAGGGGGTGCGGCGTGCCGTTGGCCCGTCCTATCCCGTTGGGATCAGGATCAACTCGACCGACAAGATGGAAGGTGGCCTGACCGAAGATGATGCCTTGGAAGTGGTCCGCCTTCTTGATCAAACCTCGCTCGACCTGATCGACCTGAGCGGGGGAACTTATTTCCTCGGCGCCAAGGCTGCCTCGGACAGTTCAAGCCCAGGGCCCTACTTTGTTGAATTCGCCCGACGCGCAAAGAGCGTGACCCGTGTGCCTGTGATGGCAACGGGTGGGTTCAAGAAGCGGGAACAGGCCATTGATGCGGTGGCGAGCGGTGCTGTCGATATGGTGGGCCTGGCCCGGGCAATGGCGCTTGATCCCCATCTCGGCAACACCTGGCTGCGTGAGGAAGGCGGTGATCCCGACTTTCCGATTTTCGAGTCTGCACCGCCCAGCGGGATCACCGACTGGTTCATCATGCGGCTGGCAGCCCTGGGCGAAGATCGGGAAGAGGCGTTTGATCTGGATGTTCCGACCGCGATGCAACAGTTCGAAGGCCGCACCAAGTTTCATGCCGCGCTTTGGCGAGAGGCGCTCCTGCGCTGATCAGAACCGGGCCGAAATTGGCCCGATGGAGAGGCGATGGTGACTTGTCCGTATCCCCTTGCATGTTACCGTTCGAGCGGCTGAAGGGCAGAGGGCATGGCACAACTGGAACGAACGACAACACCGGTTGGTGAACGTCACAAGGCAATGTTCGAGCGTGACGGCGTTCTGGTGATCGATGCCATGGTGCCGCCTGCCGAGGTGGCCGCGTTGACGGAAACCCTGGAACCGCTGTTTGCCGGAGAAATCGAGGCCGGCGGGCAGCGCGCGGATTTCGGTGACTTTGATGCCGAGCCATCAACCATCGAGCGCACGACCCAGATCATGCAGGTTCATGACTTCGTGCCCGAGGTGCTTCAGACCGGTCATGCCGCGCGCACGCTGGCGGCCGCCCGCACTATTCTGGGTGAGGACATGGAACTCGACATGACCATGGTGATGGACAAGCTGCCGGGTACGGCCACGCCCACACCCTGGCATCAGGACGAGGCCTACTGGCTGCCGGGCATACCGGATCGGCGATCGTTTTCCGTGTGGCTGGCGCTGGACGATGCCGACATCGAAAACGGCTGCATGTGGTTCGTGCCGGGCTCGCATAACGAGCTGACCCGCACCCATGACTGGGCCGGTCCGCGCGGGCAGGGCCTGAAGACTGAGGTTGCCGACGGCGAGGGTGTGCCGGTGGTGCTGAAGGCAGGGAGCTGCACCATCCATCACGGCAACATGCTGCATATGGCAGGTGGCAACGTGACGTCGGACCGGAGGCGCCGTGCGCTGATTCTGAACTATCGGTCCGGGGAAATGATTGCCTGGGAACGCGCGCGCGGCTACGACCATCGCAGCGAGAATGCGCGCAACGAGGGTGCACCCGAAACCCGCGCTCTGAATCCGGGGCAGCGGCGCTGAAGCGGAGTGGGATATGGCTGAGAGCTTTGACTATGTGATCGTGGGCAGCGGGTCTGCCGGGTCGGTGCTGGCGACGCGCCTGAGCGAAGACCCGGAAGTGCGGGTGCTGGTGCTGGAAGCCGGTGGGACCAACAAGGACTTCCGGGTCTATATGCCTGCCGCCAACTCGCTGGCCTTCGGCAACACGAAGTTCGACTGGTGTTACTACACCGAACCTCAGCCGCATCTGGCCAACCGCCGCATCTTCTGGCCGCGCGGTCGCGGGCTGGGCGGATCGAGCGCGATCAACGGCATGATCTACATTCGCGGCAATGCGCGCGACTATGACCAGTGGCGTCAGCTTGGCCTTGAAGGCTGGGCCTATGGCGACGTGCTGCCCTACTTCAAGAAGGCCGAGACACGAACATCCGGTGGCGACGCGTATCGGGGCGACTCAGGTCCCCTGAAGACCGGCACGGCCGGCAACCCGCAGGCCATCGACCATGCCTTTGTCGAGGCCTGCCTGCAGAGCGGCCTGCCCAAATGTCCTGATTTCAATGGCGCGGGCCAGGTCGGGGCGAATCTGCTCGACTTCACCATTGCCGACGGCAAACGCTCCAGCGTGGCACGCATGTATCTGGGACAGGCTTCGGGCCGTCCCAATCTGGACGTGCGCACCGGCAGTTTCGTGCATCAGTTGATCATCGAGAACGGGCGTGCCGTGGGCGTGCGTTATCAGCGCGACGGCAAGGTGATGGAAGCCCGCGCGGATCGTGAGGTGCTGGTCTGTCAGGGCGCCATCGGTTCGCCCCAGCTTCTGATGCTCTCGGGCATCGGGCCTGCTGATGACCTCAAGGCGCTGGGCATCGACGTGAAGGCCGACCTGCCGGGCGTGGGGCAGAACCTGCAGGACCATCTCAACATCCCCGTGCAGTTCACCTGTCCCGACCCCTCGGCAACCTTTGACCGCTGGCAGAGGCCGGACCGGGCGTTGTTCCTGGGCGCCAGCTATTTCCTTTCCGGCGGCAAGTGGGGCCCCGGCGGCAACGCCTTCTGGTCTGCCGGTGCGTTTTCGCCTGGTGAATCCGATGAGCCTGACTTCCCCAAGTTCCAGGTGTTCTTCACCCCCATGGGCGTGAAGGAAGATCCCGCGACCTACAAGAAATCTGCGTTTCCGGGGTTCCAGCTCGACATCAACCAGATGCATCCCGAGGCGCGGGGCTGGATGAAGCTCAGAAGCACCGATCCCACGGACCATCCGATCCTGGAACCCAACTACCTGACCGAGGAGCGCGACCGGCGCGAGTTCATCGAAGCCGTCAAATGGGGTCGCGAGATCGTGCGCCAGCCGGCCTTCGACCGTTTCCGTGGCGTTGAAACCTCACCCGGTGAAGACGCACAGACCGACGAGGAAATCCTGGCCGGTGTCGCACGGGGCGCCTGTTCGGGCTACCACCCGGTCGGCACCGCCAAGATGGGTGTGGAGAGCGATCCCTTGGCCGTCGTGAACAAGGACCTGCAGGTCAGGGGCATCGAGGGCCTGCGCGTCGTCGATGCCTCGGTGATGCCGATCCTGGTAACCGGCAACACCAACGCTCCGACCGTCATGATCGCGGAAAAGACCGCCGACGTGATCCGGGGCAGGGCACCGTTGCCCAGGGCCGAGGTTTAGGTTTGGAAGAGGCGTTCCGTGTGCCGATCTGAAGCGCGCATTTAGTGAGAATTTAGTAAACTGTCACCGAAACTATCTACAGAATATATGATGATCAGTCCATGCCCTATCCTTGATGTACGAAGAAGATAAACATCTGCATATTTTTCTATGGATTCCACAATTTTGGAATACGAGAATGGTGCAGGTTCCTGCTTTGATAGTGTGTTATCTTCTAAACAATTCAATGCAACATAAGCCCAATACAAAGCCTTATCTTTATCCATTTCCAGTCCGTTCCCTGCCGAGTAAGCAAGGGCTAGAAAAATCTGCGAGCGATGGATTCCCACTCTTGCGGAAATTTCTAATGCAATTAGACCTTTCTCTTTCAATTCGCTCGGACCTCCCGATGTCAAAAGTTCAGCGTCGCGCGCAAACAACCATAGAAGATCACATCGCTCATAAGCAAAGGCAAGTATCTGGATATCGTCACGACTATTTAGTCGGCTATTATAAGTCTCTAATATTGTATCCCTTTCAAGGTTGTCGCAGTTTTCTGTGGAATTTTTATTATGGAATGAGCAAGATATGAATGTGTATGACAATATGATGCAAGTAAATATCACTAATATAGTTCGTTTTGACTTGTAGGTCATAGGACGCCTAGCTTCTATCGAGTGAAGGGTTTTTCGGTGACATTTTGCCTAAATTAACCCTTACCTATGCGCGGAGTTTGCCCCTATGAGCAGAAATTTCGTCGATAGTGTAGTAGAATACTGAATTTGGTGAAAGTTTACTTGATTCGATGCGCCAATCGCTCAATCGATGCCAATTCAGCCGCCGACCGAATCAAGTAAACAGTAAGCGCGACTGAAGCTCAGGATTCATAGAGGCGTAGGATATATGGCGCAACGTTCCCACGTCCCGGATTCTATCGGCGATCTCTCCGCAGGCTGGTTATCCCAAATCTTGTTCGAAGCCGGCATTGCTTCGGCAGAGTCGATCAAGACGATCCACGTGACGCCCAACCAGGTCTGGAATGTGGCGCAGACGGCCTTTGTCGAGGCCGAGCCGGATGATGACGCGCCGGCGGATACGCCACGGCGGTTCTTCATCAAGATCCGCAAGGTGCCGGACCCCCTCGAACATCTGTTTCCCGGCGAACATGCCTTTTACGCCGGGCGGCGTGATGAACGTTTGCCGCTGGCGCCCTGTTATGCGGCCCTGCGGGATGCGACGTCCGGGGCAACCTGTCTGGTGCTGGCCGATCTGCGCGAGACCCATGTCGAGAGCCCGTGGCCGTTGCCGCCGACGGAGGCCCGGTGCCGTGGCGCGATGTCAGCACTTGCAGCCATTCATGCCCGGAGCTGGAGCGTAGATGACACCCGACAGGATCGCACCGCGCTCACCGATCGGGAGCGCCTGCTCCAGGAGCATGTCGAAGGGTTGCTGCCGGGCTTCTTCGATGGGCTGGGTGACCGGCTCTCCAGGGCGCGGCGCGCGACTCTCGAGGACGCGGTGTCCCATGCCCTGGTCCTGAAGACGGCGCGGCTGAGCGGGACAGCGCCGATCTGCGCCATCCACGGTGATGCCCATTTGTGGAATGTTCTCTATCCCCGCGACCCGGACCGGGATGGCTGTGTCGTGATCGACTGGGAGGACTGGCGCGTGGACTTTGCCGCCAGTGATCTGGCGCTGGCCATGGCGATATACTGGTACCCGGAGCGACGCGCGAAGCAGGAAGAACCGATGCTGCGTTGCTATCTCGAGGAGCTGGAAGCGGCGGGGGTGACGGGTTACGGCTGGGACGATCTAGCCGGCGACTATCGCATCGCCCACCTTTGCAATGTCATCGTGCCGGTGTTCCAGTGTGATGCCGGACAAAGCCATGCCAGCTGGTGGTGCAATCTGGAACGCTGGTTCCTGGCCTTCGACAACCTGGAGTGCCGTGAGTTGTTGTGACGAGTTTCGGGGACAGTTTACCTAATTCGGCCGGTACACATGGCGTCGATCAGACCACTGCCCCAGCGAGTTAAGTAAACTGTCCCTGAAACCCTATCTCGCAGACAGGCGCGTTACTTCACGACCAGGCAGGGACATTCCGATTCCTCGACGACTTTCTGGGAAACGCTGCCCAGAAGGAAACCTTCGAGTTTGCCGGCCCCCCGACTGCCTATGACGATCAGGTCCACATCGTGCTTGCCTGCATAATCCAGAATGGCTTTTGCCGGAGCCTCCTCAATGCAGAGTGTTTCCACGGTTTTTGCGCCAGCTTGTCTAGCCTTTGCGGCTACAGCCTTGAGCAGGTGTTCTCCGAACTCTTTCTGAGCTTCGCCAGACAGGCTGGTGACGACAGCAGCGCCCGGCATCATGGCGGCTGTGGCGACGACATCGACGTCCTTGAACGACTCTTCCATCTCGTCTGCAAAACCAAGCCGTTCGGCAATCTCGTGAAGTCGCGACGGCGCGGCCGTGTGGTGAAGCGCGTGTGCCAGGATCAGCTTTCCGCCCTGTTCGGCCGCCATCTTGCCGGCAAGCGCAACGGCGTTGGTGGAGGGCTGGGAGCCGTCGACGGGAATGAGGATGGTGTTGAACATGAAACGCTCCGTTCTTGAGGTGAGCCTCTTCTATATGTGGCGACGATTGGTAGACTTGCAATGCGCATATGCAACCTGATTGAGGCCCTGATTTCTTCCGTGCCTCACGGTTGCGTTCAGTGACCGTCTGCGCTGTAGCGCGGTTTTTTGCGGTTGGCGTCGACCAGTTGGAGGCGCCAGCCGTCGGGGTCGCGCAGGTTGATGTTGGTACGGCCGGTTGAGACGACGTCGCCGGGCGGTTCCTCGATGGCGATGCCCTGACTCTTCAGGTCCTCATGGGTGGCATTGATGTCATCGACGCGCAGCGCGATGTGGTTGATGCCGGGCACTTCCTCGCCGCCGACCTGATGCAATTCGAAGATGGTGTCGCTGCCGGGCATCTTCAGTTCGGCCGAATCCCCGTGATGGCTGGTGTTCATGATGCGCTCGAAACCCAGCTTCTGGAGATAGGCGACGTATTCGTCGAGGTCGCGGACGATGATTTCGATGTGGTCGATACCTTGCAGCATGGTGGTTTTCTCCTGAGTTCCTCACCGTCATAGCCCGGCTTGGCCGGGTGCTCCATCCCGCATGTTCAGGGTTTCGTGTCGTTGTGAGCGCGATGCCTGGTCAATCGGGCCCGGGGCAGGCAGTGGTGCATGGACGACGGCAAACAGTGATGGCCAGGTCGAAACTTAAAGGTTCGGCAGGACGTCGTGGAGTTCGGCCATGCGGTCGATCAGGGCGTTGCCGCCCAGGTCTTCGACCGGGACGGCGGTGTAGCCATAACGCACCAGGACACAGGGCATCCCCAGGCCGTGGGCAGCGTCCAGATCGGCTCGGCTGTCGCCGATCATGACGGCATCACCGGGGGCAACGTCGAGCTGGTCCAGAACGGCGCTGATATGGCCGGGATCAGGCTTCATGATGCCGGTATCGCCACCGATGACAGAACCCATGAAGGTGCCCAGACCAAAGCCGCTGACCACGATGTCGGTGGCCTCCTGGCGCTTGTTGGTGCAGATGCCCATGCGCACGCCATCGTCATGGAGCTCGCGGATGGTCTCTAGAACCGTGGGATAGACGCTGGAAAGGCGCGTGCTGCGCGGTACGTAGTGGGTGCGGAACCGCTCGGTCACCCAGTCGAGGCCCTCATCTGGCATGCCACCGGTCATGTCCATGCAGCGTTGCAGCAGTCCGGCCCAGCCGGTACCGACCATCTGGCGCACCTTGCCGTCGGTAAATCCGACACGGCCCAGTTCGGCCATCACCATGTTGAGGGCATCGGCAATATCGGGTGCGGAATCGATCAGGGTTCCGTCGAGATCAAAAACGACGGCACGGAAACGGTGATTGCGGGTCAAGGCAGGCTCCGATGCGCGGGAAACAAGCGTGCAACGTAAGGGGCGTGAGATTGATCATCAACTCCCGCATGGTTCGCAGCACGACTGGTTCCCGCTAGAGTTTCCGGGATCAGACAAACAGGGAGAGATAACCATGGAGCGTGGACTGAACGACAAGGTGGCGCTGGTCACCGGCGGCGGCTCGGGGATTGGGCGGGCAACGGCGCTCAGGCTGGCATCCGAGGGTGCCAGGGTGTTCATCATCGGTCGGCACGCGGACACGCTGGATGCCGTCGTGGCCGAGGTTGCGGCAGCGGGCGGCGAGGCTTCGTGCCTGCCGGTTGATCTGGCGGCCACCGATTGCGGTGAGAAAGCGGTGGATGCGACTGTGGCATGGAGCGGCAGGCTCGACATTCTGGTCAATGCTGCCGGCACCTTTCCCTATACACCGGTCCATGAACTCTCCGACAAGGACTGGGACGAGGCGCTTGCCATCAACCTCAGCGGCGTCATGCGGACCTGCCGCGCGGCAGCACGTGCCATGGGCGAGAAGGGCGGCGCCATCGTCAACATCAGTTCGACCAACGCGGTGATGGGCGACAAGGTCTCCTGCTGCAGCGCCTATTCGGCGGCCAAGGCGGGACAGCTTGGGCTGACCCGGCAGTTTGCCGCCGAACTGGGTCCGGCCATCCGGGTCAACGCGGTTCTGCCCGGACCCATTGATACGCCCATGCTGGAAGGCTGGCTGGATGACCCGCAGGAACGCAGCGAGTGGATGGCACGCTACATTCCGCTGGAGCGCCTGGGTCGGCCCGAGGAGATTGCATCGGTCGTGGCCATGCTGGTGTCCGATGACGGCGGTTATGTCACCGGGGTCGCCATCCCCGTCGATGGCGGTATGACCCTGGTCTGAAACACGTTGAAAGACTGTTTGAGTTGGAATGGAGCGGGCTGCCGTGGCACGTTCCCTGCATCACGCGACACAGTGCGCAACTCGACGTTCAACCAAAAAGGCCGCCATGACTGATGATCTCGCCCTGCTGGGCGTTGCCGTAGTGGTATTGGGTGCAGGCCTTGGCACCCGCATGAAATCCGATCTGCCCAAGGTTCTTCATCCCGTCGCCGGACGTCCCATGGTGAACCATGTGCTGGCCGCTGCCGGTTGCCTGAACCCGGAACGTTCGGTTGTCGTGATCGGGCCGGGCATGGAGAACCTGAAACAGGCTGTGGCTCCGGCTGCAACGGCCGTGCAGGAGATCGCCCAGGGCACCGCCGATGCCGTCAAGGCCGCGCGGGAGGCGCTGGCCGGGTTTGGCGAGGATCAGGACCACGCTGACGTGATTGTCGTGTTTGGAGATGCCGCAACCCTGGAAGCGCGGACCCTGCATGAACTGGTCATGGCGCGCCGGACCAACGGTGCGGCCATTGCGGTTCTGGGCATCAACGTGACGACGCAGAACCGCTACGGACGGCTGATCACGGGCGGGGATGGAGGTCTGGAACGCATCGTTGAGTACCGTGATGCATCAGATCAGGAAAAATCTCTAACCCTTTGTAATTCAGGCATGATGTCGATTGATTCTCATGTTCTGTTTGAGCTGGTGGATGCGGTTGAAAACAACAATGCCAAGAGTGAATTCTACCTGACTGACATCGTCACCATCGCCCGTGGTCGCGGCCTTACCGCGACCGTTCTGGAGGTGGATGACCCCGACGACACGGTCGGCGCCGATGACCGGCTGGACCTGGCACGCTTCGAGGCGGTGATGCAGGGGCGTCTGCGTGATCATGCGATGATCCAGGGCTGCAGCATGCCGGCACCTGAAACGGTGTTCCTGTCCTGGGATACGCAGATTGGACGCGATGTCCGGATCGAACCTCATGTCGTGATCGGGCCCGGCGTGACGATCGGCGACCGGGCGATCATCAAAAGCTTCAGCCATCTCGAGCAATGCGTGGTTGGCGAAGATGCACGCATCGGACCCTACGCCCGGCTGCGACCGGGTGCGGATGTGGGCCGCGATGCCCATATCGGCAACTTCGTCGAGATCAAGAATGCCAGGGTGGAAGAGGGCGCGAAGGCCAATCACCTTTCCTATATCGGCGATGCCCGTGTGGGCGCCGGCGCCAATGTCGGTGCGGGTACCATCACCTGCAACTACGACGGCTATCTGAAACATCACACCGATATCGGTGCGGGCGCTTTCATCGGCTCCAACACGGCCCTGGTGGCTCCGGTATCGGTGGGTGACAACGCCATTGTGGGCGCGGGAAGCACGATCACGCGGGATGTCGAGGCGGACGCTCTAGCGGTCGAGCGTTCCGAGCAGGTCATGCGGCAGGGCATGGCCAAAACGCTGCATCAACGCAATGCCGCCGAAAAAGAGCGGCGCAAACAACAAAAGGACGTTTAGGCATGTGTGGCATTATCGGCGTGATCGGCGAGCGCGAAGCATCCGGCCTGCTGGTCGAGGGGCTGCGGCGTCTGGAGTACCGGGGCTATGACTCCGCGGGTATTGCCACGCTGGTTGGCGGTGCGGTGGATCGCCGCCGGGCACCGGGCAAGCTTGGGAACCTCGATGAAACATTGCGTGACCAGCCCCTGGCGGGTTCGATCGGCATCGGCCACACCCGCTGGGCGACCCATGGTGTGCCCAACGAAACCAATGCCCATCCCCACATCGCCGGTCGTGTTGCCGTGGTGCACAACGGCATCATCGAGAACTACCGTGATATCCGGGACGAACTGGCCGCCCAGGGCGCGCGTTTCTCCAGCGAGACCGATACCGAGGTTGTGGCGCATCTGCTCGACCGCCTGCTGGACCAGGGGTTGTCGGTGGAAAAGGCCATGGTTGCCCTGATGGAGCGCCTGGAGGGCATGTTTGCCCTGGGCATCCTGATTGGCGGCGGTGAGGACGTGATTGTCGGGGCACGCCGGGGCGCACCGCTTGCGATCGGCTGGGGCGAGGGCGAGATGTTCCTGGCATCCGACGCCATTGCGCTTGCTCCCTATACTCAGAAGGTGAGTTATCTCGACGAGGATGATTTTGTCATCGTGCGCCGTGATGGCGCCGTCATCTATGACGCCAACGGGCGCAAGGTGACCCGTGCAGTCGTCAACACCCAGCTTTCCGGGGCGGCAATCGGCAAGGGTAACCATCGCCATTTCATGGAAAAGGAAATCCATGAGCAGCCCACGGCTGTGGGCGAGACGCTGGCGCGCTATCTTGACCCCGTTTCCAACGACGTACATTTGCCTGGCCTTGAGGTGGATCTGGCAAGTGTGCCCCGCATGACCCTGATTGCCTGCGGTACCGGCTTCTATGCAGCGCTTGTGGGCAAGTACTGGCTGGAACAGGTCGCCAGAATGCCGGTCGAAGTCGATGTCGCTTCTGAGTTCCGCTACCGCAATGCGCCCATGCCTGAAGGTGGTGTTGCCGTGTTCTTGTCGCAGTCAGGGGAAACTGCCGACACGCTTGCCGCGCTGCAGTATGCACGTGAGCAGGGGCAGACCATCGTCACCATCACCAATACCGAATCCAGCTCCATGGCGCGCGAATCCGATGTCGTGCTGCCGACCCATGCGGGCCCAGAGATCTGCGTTGCTGCGACCAAGACCTTCGTCTGCCAGCTTGCTGTTCTGCTGAGTGTGACCGTGGCTGTGGCCAAGGCTCGAGGGTCTCTGGACAGTGCCGCGCTCGAATCAGCGATAGCGTCAATGGTGTCGCTGCCTTCACAAATATCCAAAGTGCTGCGGCTGGAATCGGCCATCCAGCCCATTGCGCATGCTCTATGTGAGTCTC
>CALIUG010000084.1 GCA_938048755.1 uncultured Alphaproteobacteria bacterium | reverse complement strand
CCACGCAACTGCAGTCTTGCCAGCATCGTGTTCGAGTCCGATGCGGGCGGACTCTATCCCGCCTAGACCTCGCGCCAAGGATGCCCCCGCTCAGAGTTTCCACTCGCGCGGTATGAACAACCCGTCAGCAGCGACCCGGGTCTTGGCATCGGGATCGTCGTGCAGGGCCTCGCCGATACGCCGCATCACCAGACCGAACGAACTGCGGGTCCAGTACCAGCGCCGGATCGCAAAGGGCGCATCACCACCCAAGTGCGCTGCTGTCTGCGAGAAGGCATCGGTCAGATCCTGGGACCCGTGCTTGATCACAAAGGCCCGATCCCGTTTGGGGATGTTGTCGGTGGGACCTTCCAGCAGATAGGAGACAAAGATCCCTTCGAGTTCCTGAAACGACCGGTCAGCCAGGCCAAAGGTGGACCATCCATGCGCACGGGTCGCTTCGGCATGGAGCGGAGCGAGAACAGAAAGATCATGCCTGAACCTCTGCGCCAGTTCGGCATCGGAGATGGCCTCGTCGACCGGCTCGATGTCCCATGAGGGCGACCACGAATCGAGATCGGCCGTGGGTGGCGGCTCTTCCTCATAGGTCTCGAGCACCGGCCAGGACGGACGGTCCAGCAGATCGAGGGCAGCACGCAGCACCCGCATCTGCAGGTCTGGCTGATTGGGCGCACCGAATGTGCGGCCATACCAGTAGGGGACCCAGACCGCGCGAGGCGGCTTCTGTCCCAGGGCATGATCATAGACCAGCGCAACCAGGGTGGTTGCCAGGCCCGCGCGTTCAAACACATGTGCAAGCACGCTCACGGCGCGCGTACACGCGGGTCAGACCGGGGCCAGAACCACCGTGTTGACGCCTTCGGCCTTCATGGTCGCAATCGCCGTTTCAGCATGGGGCAGAAACTTTTCGGGCGTCATCGAACCACCCATGAACGAGTAATGAGTCGGCGCCAGGGACCCCAGGGCCCCTTCCTCGACGAGCTCATCGAGCCGGTCGAAGGGCAGATAGAGGTTGCGGTCCTGCATGAAGCCGCTGCGATCGAAATTGGTCGAGGCGTGGCTCACACGAAAGGCCTGCTGATCACTGGCAAAACTGCGCCAGTCGTGGTCGTTCCAGGCAAAGGGTTTGTCTTCGGGTTTGTGAACCCCGGCCGATGACACCACGGCAACCCGGCGTTCTTCCGGCGGCGGTGGCGTGACCCAGGGCCGGTCGTCAAAGTCCAGAAACGCATAGCTTGATGTGGATGCGCGCGATGCCTCGCTGAGGTCGCTCCATTTGACCACGGTCGCTCTCCTTGCTGTTCGCTGGTCACCTTACCGGCGTCAAACCGGTAAGCAACCGGAACTCAGGACTTGCGATTCCAGCGAGGCAGGCGTCCTTCCAGAGCCATGATGCTGAGGATCACCAGGGCTGCCCCCGCCAGTTGTTCCCAGGCCATGGTTTCCTCCAGCAGCAGCCAGGCCAGAACCAGCGTTGCAACCGGCCCGACCGTGGAGATGAGCGCCGAGCGCGAGGCTCCGACACGCCGAATACCCTCGGTGATGAGCAGAAACGGAATGACCGAGCAGAACAACGCCATGACCGCGATCCATCCGAAGGCGGGCCAGCCGGTTGCCAGATTCCCAAGCGGCGTGGTGATCAGGAAGTGAAGGCCGGTTCCCAGAGTGGCACCGACAATGGCAGACATGGCCATGCGCGCGCTCCCCAGCCTGGGACCCAATGCCTGATTCATCATGTAGTAGACGGCAAAGACAAAAGCCGAGGCAATGGCCCAGAGGCCACCCTCCAGATTGGCCAGAAAGAGATCGATATCCGCCACCCCCATGACCAGCACGATGCCCGCTTCGGCCAGGATCAGGGCCAGGAACTGACGTCGGGGCGGCAGCCTGCGGCGGCGCAGGCTGTCGAGCAGCAGCACGAAAATCGGGAAGCTGAAGAGCAGGACCCTCTCGACCGAAACGTCGATCATGGCGAGCGCCGTGAAATCGAGCACGCCTGCAAGGTAATAGCCCAGAACACCCGCCAGAACCGCCAGGGCAAAATCGCACGGCGCCATCTTCAGGGCACCGGGGCTTCCGGTGATATAGACCGCGACAGCGGCAATCATCGGCAGGGCCAGCGCATAACGGATGACCAGAAGTGTGGCCACATCCACGCCTTCAGCAAAGATGTACTTGGCGAGGATGCCCTTCAGCGCCAGGGCGAGTGCGGAAATCACGACACAGAGAATGCCGACCAGCTCGCGCCTTCGGGCCGCCGTTTCCGATGTGTCGGTCAAGAAGCGAGCAAGGGGCCGAGATCCGTTCCAGCCAGAATATGCACGTGGAAATGGGGCACCAGTTGCCAGCTGGCAGCGCCCTGATTGACGATCAGGCGGTGGCCGTCGCCGGCGACATCAAGCTCATGGCAGATGCGCCCGACTGCGCGCCAGAACGCGATGACCTCCGCATCGCTTGCATCCCGGTGAAAGTCGTCATGGGCGATGTAACGGCCCTTGGGAATGACCAGCACGTGCACCGGCGCAGCGGGCGCTATGTCATGAAACGCCAGCACATGATCGTCCTCAAAGACGGTCGTGTTGGGCAGCTCCCCACGCAGGATCTTCGCAAAGATGTTGTCGTTGTCGTAAGTCTCGAAATTGATCGCCATGGCAGGTTCCTTTCGTGCCGCAAATCCTTAGCGCGGATTCCATCGAACCGCCATGCGGACCCGAGCTTGAGGAACGGATTGCTTGCCTACAACACCTCAAGCGGACGCTTTGAGGTCGGGGGCGGGAACGCGGCATCCAGGTCCTGCAGGTCTTCTGATGTCAGCACCAGATCGGCAGCCGCACGGTTGGCACGGATATGTTCGGGGTTCGATGCCTTGGGGATCGCGATGACATCGCCATCACGCATGACCCAGGCCAAAGCGGCCGCCATCTGGCTCGTGCCATGACGCTCCGCAACCCCGGCAAGGCGGGGGCCGCTCAGAGAACGGCCCTGCTCGAGCGGCGAGTAGGCCATGGTGGGAATGCTCCGCTCGCGCTGCCATGGCAGGAGGTCGAATTCCACGCCGCGCCGGGCAAGATTGTAGAGCACCTGGTTGGTGGCGCAGGACCTGCCGCCATTCGCGGACCAGAGTGCCTCCATCTCATGGGTGTCGAAGTTGGAGACACCCCAGCGCAGAATCTTGCCCTCGGATTTCAGGTCCTCGAACCCCGCGATGGTCTCGCCGATGGGATGCCTGCCTGCCCAATGGAGAAGATAGAGGTCGACCCGGTCGGTCCCCATGCGTGCCAGACTGCGTTCACAGGCGGCCACGACACCATCACGCGATGCGTTGTGGGGATAGACCTTGGAAACGATGAAGGCCTCGTCACGACGCCCGGCCAGCGCATCGCCGACAATCTCCTCGGCACCGCCTTTGCCGTACATCTCGGCCGTGTCGATCAGCGTCATGCCCAGATCAAGCGCCAGCCGAACGGCTGCCACCTCACGGTCGTGTTGAGAGGGGTCCTCGCCCATGCGCCAGGTGCCAAAGCCGAGCTGGGGCAGGTCTGTGCCATCGGGCAGGGTGACGGTCTTCATGGAGTCTCTCCGGTCTGGGCCCGACAAGGATGGCGGTCCGGGACTGAACTGTCACGTCTGGCGCGTCACCCTGCGTCGAGAGCGTAACCGGCAGAGCGCACGGTGCGGATCAGTTCCCCGCCGCCATGGGCGTTGAGCGCCTTGCGCAGGCGGCCGATATGCACATCGACCGTGCGCGCCTCGACATAGATGTCGTTGCCCCAGATGTGGTCCAGCAGATGTTCGCGGCTGAAGACACGCCCTGGATGTTCCATCAGGAAGCGCAGGATGGCGAATTCCCGGGGGCCCAGATGCAGGGGCTCGCCGTCACGCGAAACCCTGTGTGCGGCGAGGTCCATGTGGAGGTCCGCGTAGGACAGGGCCTCTTCGGCAAGGGCCGGACGGATACGCCGCATTACGGCGCGGATACGCGCAAGAAGCTCCGCAGGCGAGAACGGCTTGGCCATGTAGTCATCCGCACCCCCCTCAAGGCCGCGCACACGGTCCTGTTCCTCGCCACGCGCGGTCAGCATGATGATGGGAGTATTGGCAAGAGCGGTATCGCACCGCATTTGACGACAAACCTCGATGCCCGACAGGTACGGCAGCATCCAGTCCAGGATAACGATGTCGGGGAGCTCTTCCCTGGCGATCACCATCGCCTCTTCGCCGTCGGAAGCCTGAAGCACGCGGTACCCGGCCTTCTCCAGGTTGTAGTGCAGCAGAGCCAGGATTGGGGCCTCGTCGTCCACCACCAGAACGGTTGCTTCCTGCATCAGGCCTGCTCCGCCGCCTCACCGTCCTCGGCCGTTACCACGGAACTTGCCTTGGGGCGGTCCTCTCCGGGCATCTGGCCCTGGATCATGTAGGAGACCATCTCGGCAATGTTGGTCGCGTGATCGCCAATCCGTTCGATGTTCTTGGCAACGAAATGAATATGGGTTCCCGGCGCAATCAGCTTGGGATCGGAAATCATGTCGGCCAGGATCGCCAGGAAGACACTGTTGTACATCTCGTCGATCTGCTCGTCCTGGTTCCAGACGCGCCTGGCCAGATCGGCATTGCCGTCGCGGAAGGCATCGACCACATCAACCGTCATGCCATGGACCGCATTGCCCAGCCGACGCAGCGCTTCGCGCTGGGGCACCTGCGCGACGTCTTCAATCACCAGGCTGCGCTTGGAAATGTTGGACGCGAGATCACCCATGCGTTCCAGATTGGCCGCGACCTTCAGCGCGGTCTTCACACGTCGCAGGTCTTCAGCCAGCGGCTGGCGCAGGGCGATGATGCGTGTGACGAGATCATCAACCTCACGTTCATGATCGTCGATGTCCTGATCATGCTCGATCACGTGACGTGCGAGGTCGTTGTCACCTTCAACCAGTGCCTTGATGGCATTGCGCAACTGGTCCTCGACCAGACCGCCCATGGCAATGATGTGGTGATCGACCTTCTCGAGTTCGCTGTCATAGGAACGGACGGTATGTTGGGTGGGCATGATGGAAGCGCCTTTGTGTGAAACCGTCAGCCGAAGCGGCCGGTGATGTAATCGCGGGTCATGGATTCGCCGGGGTTCTGGAAAACCTCGGCCGTATCGTTGACCTCGATCAGACGTCCCAGATGGAAGAACGCCGTGAGCTGGGAAACGCGTGCTGCCTGCTGGAGATTGTGCGTGACGATGACGATCGTGTAGTTGTCGCGCAGCTCGTCGATCAACTCTTCCACGCGCGCTGTCGAAATCGGATCGAGCGCCGAACAGGGTTCGTCCATCAGGATGACCTCTGGGCTGACCGCGATGGTGCGCGCAATGCACAACCGCTGTTGCTGGCCGCCCGACATGCCGGTCGCCATCTCACCCAGACGGTCCTTGACCTCGTTCCAGAGTCCCGCGCGCTGCAGGCTTGATTCCACAATTGCGTCCAGATCACCACGATTGGTCGCCAGACCGTGAATGCGCGGACCATAGGCGACATTGTCATAGATCGATTTGGGAAACGGATTGGGCTTCTGGAAAACCATGCCCACCCGCGCACGCAGCTGCACGGGATCGACAGAGCGATCATAGACATCAGTGCCATCCAGGGTGACATCACCTTCGATGCGCACCCCCTCGATCGTGTCGTTCATGCGGTTCAGGCATTTCAGGAACGTTGTCTTGCCGCAGCCTGACGGACCGATAAAGGCCGTCACCTGCCGTTCGGGCACATCGAGGTTGATGCCGGCCAGAGCCTGCTTGTCGGAATACCAGAGCTTGAGATCGCGCGTCTGCATCTTGACGGGACCGCCAAGCTCGGGAAGCCGGTCAACGGGAATGGTGACCGCATCCGCGTGGGATGCATCGCGTTCGCTCGCGGTGATTTCTGTAACTGCTACCATCTGACTTCAAACCTCTGTCTCAGGAAAACCGCGATACCGTTCATGACAACCAGAAAGCCGAGCAGAACCATGATCGCAGCCGACGTCTTTTCCACAAACCCGCGTTCGGGACTGTCTGCCCACAGGAAAATCTGAACCGGCAGGGCCGTTGCCGCATCCAGAGGTCCTGACGGCAGGTCAACGATGAACGCGACCATGCCGATCATCAACAGCGGTGCCGTCTCACCCAGTGCCTGGGCCATGCCGATGATTGCACCGGTCAGCAGGCGCGGCAGGGCCAGCGGAAGGACATGGTGGGACACCACCTGAACCGGCGATGCTCCGATACCCAGCGCGGCCTCGCGGATGGAGGGCGGAACACCTTTCAGGGCAGCGCGCGTGGTGATGATGATCGTGGGCAGGGTCATCAGTGCCAGCGTCAGGCCGCCGACCAACGGCGCAGAACGCGGGAGATGCATGAGGTTGAGGAATACAGCCAGGCCCAGCAGGCCGAACACGATACTCGGCACGGCAGCCAGGTTGTTGATGTTGACCTCGATGATGTCGACCCAACGGCGTTTGGGCGCGAACTCTTCCAGGTACACCGCCGCGGCGACACCAGTGGGAAACGAAACCAGGAAGGTCACCAGCAACATCCAGAACGATCCCAGGATAGCGCCGCCGATGCCGGCCAGCTCGGGCTCGCGCGAGTCTCCTGTCGTGAAGAAATCCCAGTTGAATCCCGTGCGGATACGACCGTCTGCTTCCAGCTTGTCGACCCAGGCCATGGTCTGGTCATCGACCCGGCGCAATTCCTCAGGCGCGGTTCGATCGACATAACCCTTGTTCAGCATGTCGATGTCGCTGGCGGCAGACACCCACATGGTGACGGTCTGACCGACCAGCGAGGGGTCATCCACGACCGCGTTTCGTACGGCGAGGAAGCCCCCATTGGAGACCAGACCCAGAAGCGCGCGCATGGAACTGTGGTCGGTGGCTTCGGGAAACTCCTTCTGCAGGGCCTCGACCACGATCATGCGGAAATTGCCGTCAGCCGGATTGGATGCATCGACCATCTCGGGGGAGTAGGTAACCGTCAGCTCCATCTGGGTCACCAGGAAGCCGGACCAGCCCCGGCTGACAATGCTGCCGATCAGCACGACCAGAAAGATCGCCGCCACACCCAGTGCGGCGAGGCACATCAGCTTGAAGCGCCGCTCCCGAGCGTAACGCTTGCGCAATCTGGCCTGCGCAGCCGGACCGCTGTGAATGGCAAAAGTCGTGTCGGCCATCTCAGTCCACCTTCTCGCGGTACTTCTGGACAACCCGCAGCGCAACGACATTAAGGCCCAGGGTAATGATGAAGAGCACCAGGCCCAGGGCAAACGCGGCCAGGGTCTTGGCACTGTCGAACTCCTGATCGCCGACCAGCAGGGTAACGATCTGTACGGTCACCGTGGTTACGGCTTCCAGCGGATTGGCCGTCAGGTTGGCGGCAAGGCCAGCGGCCATGACCACGATCATGGTTTCGCCAATGGCGCGGCTGACGGCAAGAAGGAGGCCCGCGACAATGCCCGGAAGGGCTGCGGGCAACACCACACGGGTTATGGTTTCCTGCTGCGTTGCGCCCAGTCCCAGCGATGCATCGCGCAGGGAATTGGGTACCGCAGCCAGGGCGTCGTCGGCCAGTGAGGACACAAAGGGAATGATCATGATGCCCATGACCGAACCCGCAGCAACGGCACTTTCCGAAGCCACCGAAAGCCCGATGCTGGCACCCGCATCACGCAGTGCCGGCGCGACAACCAGGGCGGCGAAAAAGCCGTAAACCACGGTCGGAACGCCTGCCAGGATCTCCAGCATAGGCTTGGCCCCCGCACGGAACCGGGGATGGGCGTATTCGGCGAGATACACCGCTGACATCAGGCCGATGGGCGCCGCAACCAGCATGGCGATGAAGGTCACCATCAGCGTGCCGACAAACAGCGGCACAGCACCAAAGGCACCCGACGAGCCTACCTGATCGCTGCGCAGGGCAATCTGGGGGCTCCACTGCAGTCCGAACAGAAACTCAAAGATCGGGACCTGACTGAAGAAGCGGATCGATTCAAAGAGGACCGAAAAGACAATACCCACCGTGGTGAGGATCGAGAGCGCGGCGGCGAGCAACAGGACAACCATCAGCGCGCGTTCGACGGGTTGGCGCGCCCGCAGCGCCACGCTCAGGCGACGATAGGCCAGACCGAATCCGATCAGGCCCAGACCCAGGGCGCCGGCAAACCCGATCCAGTGCTCAAGCGTGCGCAGATTGCCGAAACGCCGGGCAGCGGCTTCAAGTTCCGGGGTAATCTCGATGGTCGGTTGTCCGCCACCGGCCAGCGTTTCCGCATCGGCAAGGAACCGATTGAGGACCGGGCCGGATGCATCACGGATGTCCTGGGGCAGGGAAGCGATCATGGTGGATTCGATAAGCTGGTCACCAACAACCAGAGCCGTAATCCAGATGACGACGGCCGGGAGGCCGCAGGCCAGGGCGACGTACCAGCCGTGATAGACCGGCCGCGAATGAAGCGCGGCAGACTGCGTGTCTGCAAGAACCGTGGCCCTTCGACGGCCCATGAAAAAGCCGATACACGCCAGGCCCAGAAGAAGAATGGTGAAAAAGGTAAGGCTCACGGCGATATCAACGTTCCAAAAAAAGGAACCGGAGCCGGCCTTCATGACCGGCTCCGGAAATGGTCGCTTACATACTCAGTGCGGCACCCGACCGGGCCGATTCTGCCATCGCGGCACGGTCGGCATCGGGCAGCGGGATCAGGCCCTTGTCGGTCAGGTAACCGAAGGTGCCCCAGGCTTCTTCGCTGGTGAACTCGGTCACGAACTCCTGAATGCCAGGCACGACCCCGACATGGGCGTTCTTGACGTAGAAGAAGAGCGAGCGCGAGACCGGATAGGCACCGTCGGCAATGTTGTCGAAGGTCGGTTCGGCACCGTTGATCAGCGAACCCTGGATCTTGTCGATGTTCTGGTCGAGGAACGAGAAACCGAAGATGCCGAAGGCCTCCGGATCGGCTTCCAGCTTCTGGACGATCAGGTTGTCGTTTTCACCGGCTTCGACAAAGACGCCGTCTTCGCGGATCGAAGCACAGATCTGCTCATAACGGCCCTCGTCGGTCTCCTCGATCATGGTGACGGCCTCGAAGTGCTCGCAGCCCTCTTCCATGACCAGTTCGACAAACGCATCCCGCGTGCCCGATGTCGGCGGCGGACCCATCACGCGGATCGCGACATTGGGAAGATCGGGATCGATCTCGTTCCAGTGGGTATAGGGGTTGGCGATGATGTTGCCGTTCTCGTCGGGAACCTCGGCAGCCAGAGCCATCCACAGGCTTGGCACATCGATGGAGAGCCGATCGGACTGGCGCGCATTCCCCAGAACGATGCCGTCAAAGCCGATCATCACCTCGGTGATCTCAGCAACGCCGTTCTCAGCACACAGGGCGACTTCGCTTTCCTTGATGCGGCGCGAGGCATTCGTGATGTCGGGATGTTCAACGCCCACACCCGAACAGAAGAGCTTCAGGCCACCGCCCGAACCGGTGGATTCAACCACGGGCGTGGGGAAGTTGCTGGTCTGGCCGAACTGTTCGGCCACGGCGGTTGAAAACGGAAAGACCGTTGAAGAACCAACGATGCGAATGGTGTCACGGGTATCCTGTGCCACCGCAACGCCGGTCAGCGCGACCGTTGCGATGCCGGCGATGGCCAGGCTTTTGATGCTTGCAGTCATGTACCCTCCGGGGGTGTCGTGATCCAATTCGCGCCGGACCCTCCAGCGCGATTGCCGGGCGACCCTAGGAGCGCTCCTTGAACGATTTACAACGCTTGTATGACAGTTGCGTGACGACACCGGACAGCCGGTGGAAAACCTGCTCGGTCAGGCCTGAACCGCCGGCAGCCAGATGGTAAAGGTCGAGCCCTCGCCGGGCGTGCTGGCGACATGCAGTTCGCCACGGTGGCGGTTGAGCACATGCTTGACGATCGCCAGGCCCAGACCGGTCCCACCCATTTCCCGGCTGCGTGCCGTATCGACGCGGTAGAACCGCTCGGTCAGACGGGGCAGATGCTGGGGTGCGATGCCCTCACCCTGATCGGTGACCGAAACCCACACCATCGGCCCGCCTCGAAGGCGCAGGTGGTCAGGCACCGTTTCGGCAAGACCCGCCGCAACGGTAACCCGGCTGTCACGCCCACCGTACTTGATGGCATTGGACAGGAGATTGTAGAGCGCCTGCTCGATCTCACCCTGATCCCCGCGCACGGGCTTCAAATCCGCCGCTGCCTCAACCGCAAGCGTCATGCCCTTTTCTTCGGCCTGGAACTGCAGGGAGGATTGCAGGCGCTCAAGCATGGCACCGATCTCGACCGAACCCGTCGGCTGGGCGTGTTCCCTGAGTTCGATGTGCGACAGGGAGAGCAGGTCTTCGACCAGCCGTGCCATGCGCCGGCCCTGATCATCCATCATGGAAAGGAATTTGTCCCGGGCCTCGGGATCGTCGTGTGCCGGCCCCTGGAGCGTTTCGATGCAACCGATCAGGGTGGCCAGGGGTGAGCGGATCTCATGGCTGGCATTGGCAACGAAATCGACCCGCATCTGTTCTGTCCGGCGCATCTCCGTCATGTCGTGAAACATCACCATCACGGCGGGCCCGCCATCCTCCGCCGCCGGCATGGTTGCAACCTCGACCGAAAACAGGCGCTCAACCTGACCCGAGGCGACGGAAATCTCGATCGCTTCGGCATGTTCGCCTGCCATGGTCTTCTCGACCGCCTCTTCCAGTGCGGGGTTGCGCACCAGACGGGACATGGACTGCCCGATCGCTTCCTCGCCAAACAGCCATCTGGCCGCCCTGTTCATACGCACAACCCGCCGCGTGCGCGACAGCATGAGGAGCGGGTCAGGTAGGGCGTCGAGCATCCGGTCGGTTTCGGCCAAGAGCTGGTCAGCATGCTGATCCCTGTCCTGCAGAACTCCGTACACGCCCCCCATCAGCCCTTCGATGGTATCCCCCGCAACCCAATGTCGCAGCATGGGCGGCGTGGAGCGTTCCTCATCCTCCAGTCGGACCAGCCAGTTTCCCATCACCTCGAGATTGCGCGCCAGCAACCGGAACAGGATGCAGGTTGCCGCCGCCAGAACGACAAAACCGGCCAGCGCGGGCAACAGAGGCAGATACCCCTGACCATGGAGGAGCAGGAAGACAAGGAGTTCGACAGCAAGCAAGGGTGCGGCCCAGCGCAGTCCCGAGACGGCAACCGCTCGCCGCACCGGAAGCGATCCCGACCGGTGCTCGCGTTCGGTCATGTTCAGGATCCGACGTCGACCGCCGCCAGTGCGGCCATGTTGAGAAGGTCGTTCACCGTGGCACCCAGACGCACGATCTGCACCGGCTTTTCAAGCCCGACCAGAATGGGTCCGATCACCTGTGCACCGTCCATGGACTCGACCAGCTTGTAGGAAATGTTGGCTGCATGAAGGCTGGGCATGATCAGAACATTCGCCGGACCGGAAAGACGTGCAAACGGATAATAGGCCAGCACCTCGGGCTCAAGCGCCGTGTCGGGTGCCATTTCGCCATCGACCTCGAAGTCGACGCCGCGTTCTTCCAGAATCGCAATGGCGCCGCGCAGGTTCTCGGTCACGGCGTGTCCGCGGCTTCCGAAATTGGCGAAGGAAACCAGCGCCGCCCGGGGTTCGATCCCCAGATGCCGTACCTTGGCCGCCGCCTGCACCGTGATGTCGGCCAGCTGTTCGGCGCTGGGGTGTTCATGGATCGTGCTGTCGGCGACGAACAGGACCTGATTGCCCGAAACCAGAATGGACATGCCAAAGACGATCTGACCCGCCTTGGCATCCAGCACACGCTGGATATGCGAAAGCGCGCTGGCATAGTTGCGCGTCACGCCGGTCACCATGGCATCGGCATCGCCAGCCGCGAGCATGGCTGCGGCAAAGACATTCCGGTCCAGATTGATCCAGCGCTGGCAATCGCGCAGCAAAGCTCCCTGCCGCTGCATGCGGGCATAGGTCAGCTCGACATACCGCTCTCGATTGCCGGTATCACGCGCATTGGCAACAGCGATTCCATCCGGGTTCACGCCCAGGGATTCCATCTTTTCATGAATCTGATTCTTGCGCCCCACCAGGATGGCGCTGCCCAGACCCTGATCGCGCCACAAGGCCGCGGCACGGATGGTCTTTTCCTCTTCGCCTTCAGCAAAGACGACCCGCGCCTGCTTGGAGCGCGCGGCCTCGAAGACCTCGTTCATGCGCCCCGCGACCGGCGAGAGGCGGCCCGAAAGTTGGGCGCGATAGGTATCCATGTCGATGATCGGCTGGCGCGCCACACCGGAATCCATCGCTGCCTTGGCAACGGCGGCAGGCACCCGGCTGATCAGGCGGGGATCAAACGGCTTGGGAATGATGTAGTCGGGTCCGAATTTCAGGAAGCTGCCGGTATAGGCCGAAGCGACCTCGTCGGGCACGTCTTCGCGGGCCAGCGCGGCAATCGCTTCGGCAGCGGCAATCTTCATGGCTTCGTTGATCGTGGTCGCGCGCACATCCAGCGCACCCCGGAAGATGTAGGGGAAACCCAGCACGTTGTTGACCTGGTTGGGATAGTCCGAACGCCCGGTTGCCATGATGGCGTCATCACGTACTTCAAGCACCGCTTCGGGCGTGATCTCCGGATCGGGGTTGGCCATGGCAAAGATGATCGGCTTGTCGGCCATGGACGCCACCATGTCGCGCGTCACCGCATCCTTGACCGAAACGCCAAGGAATATGTCTGCGCTCTCCATGGCCTCTTCCAGGGTGCGTGCGTCGGTCTTGGCGGCGTGGGCCGACTTCCACTGGTTCATGTTCTCTTCGCGGCCCTGGAACACGACACCCTTGGTGTCGCAGAGCAGCGCGTTGTCATGAGGCAGACCGAACGCCTTCATCAGTTCCAGGCAGGCAATGCCGGCTGCACCGGCGCCGTTGACCACGACCTTGCAGTCCTTGAGGTCCTTGCCTGCAATCGCCAGCGCATTGATCACACCGGCCTGGCAGATGATCGCCGTGCCGTGCTGATCGTCATGGAAGATCGGAATATCGACCAGTTCGCGCAGGCGCTGCTCGATGATGAAACATTCCGGTGCCTTGATGTCTTCAAGATTGACACCGCCAAACGTCGGGCTGATCAGACGCACGGTATTGACGATGTCATCGACGTCCTCGCTGTCGATCTCGATATCGATGCCGTCAACATCCGCAAAGCGCTTGAAGAGGACCGCTTTGCCCTCCATCACGGGTTTCGCGCCCAGCGCGCCCAGATTGCCCAAGCCCAGC
>CALIUG010000083.1 GCA_938048755.1 uncultured Alphaproteobacteria bacterium | reverse complement strand
CTGGAAGCAGGAGCGCGTGCCGGAGCCGAAGCTGCTTCCGATGCCGGGTTCGATGCAAAGGCAGGGCCTGCTCCCGTAGTCGAAGCCGGAGAGGGCGACGGAGAACTCAATCTGCGTGCAATCTGGACGGTGCCGAGCGATCGCAAGGGTGCCAAGCGGTTCCACGATTTCCAGAACGATGTGACGGCGGCCGATATCGCGCTGGCGCATCGCGAGAACTACGCTTCGGTGGAGCATTTCAAACGCTACACGACGACCGGCATGGGCACGGACCAGGGCAAGACGTCCAACGTCAACGGTCTGGCGATCCTGGCCGAACTGCGTAACGAACCTGTTCCGTCCGTGGGCCACACCACGTTCCGCCCGTTCTATACGGCCGTCACGGTTGGAGCACTTGCAGGTAACGATACAGGGCCGCAGCTGCTCGACCCGGTGCGCAAGACCGCGATGCATACATGGCACGAAGCCCACGGCGCGCATTTCGAGGATGTCGGCGCCTGGAAGCGCCCGTACTGCTATCTGCGTGACGGCGAAAGCGTGAAACAGGCCGTGGATCGCGAGGTTCTGGCCGCGCGTACGTCGGTTGCCATTCTGGACGCGTCGACCCTGGGAAAGATCGATATCCAGGGCCCGGATGCCGCAGAGTTTCTGGATCGCATCTATACCAACATGTTCTCGTCCCTGAAGGTCGGCTCCTGCCGCTACGGCTTCATGTGCAAGGACGACGGCATGGTCTTCGACGATGGTGTCACGGCACGCATCGGCGAGAACCGTTTCCTGATGTCGACCACCACGGGCGGTGCGCCCAATGTGTTGAACTGGCTGGAAGAATGGCTCCAGACGGAATGGACGGACCTGGAGGTCTATTGCACCTCGGTCACGACCCAGTGGGCCGCGATTGCCATCGCCGGTCCCAACAGCCGCCGTCTCCTGTCGGAACTGACCAACGTCGACCTCTCAAACGACGCTTTCCCGTTCATGACCTGGCAGGACGGAGATGTCGCCGGCATTCCTTCCCGCATCTTCCGCATCAGTTTCTCGGGCGAAACCGGCTTCGAGGTGCAGTGTCCGGCCAGTTACGCCATGGCGCTGTGGCGCGCGTTGATGACGGCTGGCGAGAAGTTCAACATCATGCCCTACGGCACCGAAGCCATGCATGTCCTGCGCGCCGAGAAGGGCTTCATCATCGTCGGTCAGGATACCGACGGCACGACGACGCCGCATGATCTCGGCATGAACTGGATTGTCTCCAAGAAGAAGGATGACTTCCTGGGCAAGCGTGGTCTCTCGCGTCCCGACACGCTGCGCGAAGACCGCAAGCAGCTGGTCGGCCTGATCACCGATGATCCCAACGAGGTGATCCCGGAAGGCGCACATATCTCGCCCGAGCCCCATGCACCGCCGCCCGTTCCCATGGAGGGCTGGGTGTCGTCCAGTTACTACAGTCCCAATTGCGGGCGCTCGATTGCCCTGGCGCTGATCCAGCGTGGTCATGAGAGAATCGGCGAGAGTGTCGCCATTCCGCTGGAGGACAAGGTGGTCCGTGCGAAGATCGTGAAATCGGTCTTCTTCGATGAAGAAGGGGAGCGGCTCCGTGGTTGAAATCTACCTCAGACAAAGCCCGTTGGCGCATCGCGCCCTGGACGCCCAGGTGTCCGACAGCATCGATGACGCCGCGCTGATCCTCACCGAGCGTCGGTTCCTGGCCAAGGTGAACATCCGTGGCAAGGCCGACAGCGATGCGGTGAAGGCTTCCATTGGTGTGGCGCTTCCCGGTGAAGCCAATACCGTCGCCGAAGGCAACAACCTTTGTGCGCTCTGGCTTGGTCCCGATGAATGGCTGATTGTCGGCCCGCCCAATGCCGAGAAGGCCATCGAAGAGAGTCTCAACGACGCCCTCGCTGGTGCTAGTGTGGGGATCGTGGATGTGACGGAAGGGCGTACGACGTTGCGTGTATCAGGCCCCATGGCGCGTGACGTGATTGCCATGGGTTGCCCCCTGGATCTGCACCCGCGTGTCTTCGCCCCCAGCCAGTGTGCGCAGAGCTTTATTAGCCGCAGTCCGATCCTGATTCATCAGATTGATGAGGCACCTACCTTCGACATCTATATCGAACGCAGCCAGTCCGACTATCTCTGGACCTGGCTGGAAACCGGTGGCGCCCCCTATGGCGTCGCTGTGGCTGCCGAACCGGAAACAACGAACTGGCGCCGACCTGCGCGTCGCAAGGCAGAATCATGATGGATACGCCGACCAGCGTTGTCTTTGACCTGGGAGGCGTTCTGATCGATTGGGATCCCAGGCACCTCTACCGAGACCTGATTCCCGATGAAGCCGAAATGGAAACGTTTCTCGAGAACGTGGTCGGTCAGGCCTGGAACCGTCAGCAGGATGCGGGCCGTTCGATCGCCGATGCCAATGCCGAACTGATCGCCAAGCATCCCGAGAAGCGCGACCTGATCGAAGCCTATTACGGCCAGTTCGATACCATGATGAAGGGACCCATCGAAGGAACGGTGTCTGTCCTTGAGGATCTCGCCGCCAACAAGGTGCCGGTTTATGCGCTGTCGAACTGGTCAGCCGAGACCTTTCCGTTGGCGCAGGAGCGGTTCGACTTCCTGAAGCTGTTCAAGGGCATCGTGATTTCCGGTCAGGAAGGCAAGCGCAAACCGGATCCGGCGATCTTCGATCTGCTGTGTGAGCGGTTTGATCTCGAGGCCGAAGATACGCTCTTCATCGATGATCATCGCCCCAACGTGGAGGCGGCTGAAAAGCTGGGTTTTCACACGGTTCTGTTCAGCGGCCCCAGCCAGTTGCGTGGCCGTCTGACCGGCTGGGGCCTGTTGCCGCCACGCTGATCTGCTCTAGTCTGTCGTTTCCCCATCCAGGAGATGACCATGGCCTCGCCACAGCTTCAGAAACTCATCGCCGCATTTGAGGCGCGTGCTCGCGAGGGCACGGATGAAACGCTCAGCGATGCAGAGATCGTTGCGCTGTATCGCTCGGGGACGGACGACGAGCTGCTTCTGGTCGACGGTATTGCACCGACCCTTTCACCCGACACCACGGTAACATCGGTCTTGGCCGAAGGCGTTCCCTGCGAGTGGGTGATCGCAGCCGGTGCAGATGCCAACCGTCGCCTTCTCTTCATTCATGGCGGCGGCTGGATCGCGGGAACCCTGAATTCCTATCGTCACCAGTTTGAAGCCATGTCGCGGGCGACGGGCATGGCGGTTCTGGCGGTCGATTATCGGCTGGCACCGGAACATCCCTATCCCGCAGGGCTGGACGACTGCGTAACCGCATGGATGTGGATGTTGAACCATGGTCCGAACGGTGAAGGGGCTGGCAAGACCGCCCATCTGGTCGGCGATTCCGCGGGGGGAAACCTTACCTTTGCCTTGCTGCTTCGCCTTCGGGATGAGGGCAAACCGCTGCCGGTAGCTGCTGCGGCCTTTGCTCCGGCGACCGACTTCACTTGCGCCAGTCCATCCATGACCGAACGTCAGCATCTTGATCCCTTCATCCAGGCCGACAACATCGACTGGATTTTCAGCCAGTATGTCCAGGACGATACGCCGCCGACGCATCCCTATGTTTCTCCGGTCTTCGGCGACCTCACGGGGCTGCCGCCCATCCTTGTGCATTCGGGCGAACGCGAGGTGCTCCACGATGACGGGCTGCGGATCGTCCAGGCCGCGAAGCAGGCGGGCGTTGATGCAACCTTCAAGACCCTGCCGGGCCTGATCCACACGACGGAGTACTGGTGTCATGTGGTTCCCGAAGGCCTGCAATCCCTCAATGAAGTCGGAGCATTCCTGAAGAGCCATGGTTGAAAGCCCAGACGCTGGACGGTTCATCAATCTGGAACGGTATCCGGTCCATGACCTCTCCGACCCTCTTACCAGGAGCCTGATCGCACGTTGCCGTCAGGATCTGGAAGGTCAGGCCTTCGCCGTCCTGGAGGACTTTCTCACGCCGGAGGCTGTCGCGCGGTTCTGGGATGAATCGATGACGCTCAGCGACCAGACCGCGCGCCGTGAAGCAACACGCAGCGCCTATCTCGACACCCCGGATCAGGAAGACACGTCATGGCCCGAAGGCCACCCGCGCCGGCAGTTCTTCCACACAAGCTGGGGTGTGGTTGCCGATGATCTGGTTCCTGAAAACCACGGACTGCGCAGGCTCTATGCGTGGGAAGGGCTTACGGCGTTCTTCTCCGAAGTGCTGCAGGTCCGGCCGCTGTACCGCCATGCCGACCGCTTCCAGGCGCTCAACATCAATGTCCTGAGCCCCGGTGACGAGCAGGCCTGGCATTTCGATGACATGGATTTTGTCGTCCTCCTGTACCTGACCACGCCGGATGCCGGTGGCGAACTGGAGTGTGCGTCGCTGGTGCGGACTGACGATGATCCCTGTTACGACAAGGTCGCCCAGGCTTTTGATGGCAGCTACCCGAAACTCCACCGCCGCCCGTCTGTGGCGGGCACCTTGACCATCATGCGCGGTCACCACAGCGTCCACCGCGTTACGCCGGTTGAGGGGAAAACGCCCCGCATGACGGCCGTTCTGGCCTATGATCGTGCGCCCAACAAGCGTGAAGGCGATGCCATCAACATCCAGATGTACGGCGAGCGCATCCGCGAAAAGATTGATGCCGGCTTCAATCATTGATCGCACATGGCAAGACCAGAACCGACAGCATCAGAGATTGCCCATCAACTCAGGAGTCTGGGTGTGGAGCGGGGCGGTGTTCTTCTTGTGCATACTTCTTTTCGCGCTGTGCGTCCCGTTGCGGGCGGTCCGGACGGCCTGATTGCCGCGTTGCTGATGGCGTTGGGTTCTGAGGGAACGCTCGTCATGCCGTGTTGGAGCGGGAACCGCATGGAGCTGTTTGACCCTTCCACAACTCCGGCAGACAGGGATCTTGGAACTACTGCCGAGCACTTACGCCGCGACTCCCGAACCGTTCGCGGACGACATCGTTTCGCCTTCGCTGCTCTGGGGCCAAAGGCTGAGGAAGTTGTTGGCGATTCGATCTGCTTTCCACCCCATGGGCCGGTCAGCGCAGTGGGTCGCGTGCGTGATCTTGGGGGCCAGATCCTGCTACTTGGATGTGGCCAAAGCGAAAACACCACCATCCACCTTGCTGAGCTCGAAGCTGGTGTCACCTACCGTCGCCTTAAGCGTTGTGTCCTGAGCTTTGAAGGCGCGCCCTTTATCCTTGACTACGCCGAAAACGATCACTGCTGCGACGGGTTTGTTCTTGTTGACGACTGGATGCGTGATCGTAGCCGACAGCTGGAGGGAACGGTGGGCGGAGCGCAGGCGCGTTTGATGCGCTCACACGAGCTTGTCACTCTGGTTACCGACCGCCTGAAAGTTGAACCTGAATGCTTCCTTCATGACCCGGATGCAGGATGCGTCCAGTGCGATGAAGCTCGGGCAGGTGCCATTGCTTGCTACAGCTATCACACAAGCAACGGGCCTTGATCAGTTGATGTTGAGTCCAAAAGGTTTGCGGGTATGCAATCGGTTTTTCCAGCCGGTCTCAAGTTCGATGACCCCTGCGTCGTCCATGTCGGGCGAGACACGCTCGAGGATCGTAAAATGAAATCTGGCCGGGTCGCGCTTGCGCAGGAGCACATTTCCCCCGTGGCCAGATGACGCATATTGTTCCCAGCGTCCAAGGATATTGTTGGCTCCGTAGGCAGACCCGACATAGGCCTTGCCGTCGGAGTCATCCCAGATGAGATAGATGCCGCGCCACTGAGCCAGAGCGGCGCGAACGCTGCGCGGAAGGATGGCGAGCTCCGCCCACGAATAGTCGATGTCTCTCCAGTTCGGAATATCCGGTGCGAAAGCACTTTCCTCCCGGATTGCGACAACTGGCATGTCGTTCTTGTGTGCGCGCCTGTACCAGCTCCTCTCGGGCGGAGGCCAGGCAACGACCAGCCTGCCGCGCCAATCAGCTATGATGTCGGTCAGCTTAAGGTCAAACCACAAGATGTGATCGCGGGTAATACGACTGTCGAAGCCCCGGGCACCCAAGGTTTTCAACTCCTTGTTTTCGGGAATTTGCCAAAATGCCTTGCGATCCACAGGGCGCGAGCCGCGGATTTCAAATGTACCGACATAGACGGCCTTGCCGGCACCATAGGCCATGAAGGACGCAACAAAGCCGCCCATCTGGTTCTGTATGGAGTTCTCAAGCGGCCCACTCTGAGCACTTTGGTAAGCGTTGAAGAGATCCAAGCGTTCGCCAGCCAGAAGCGGAAGAGCTTTTCGAAATGAAGGCTCGCTCGGCTGGTGCCGCAACACCAGCGTGCGATCAAGATCTACGGACTCACCAAGAAGCAGGTCATTCAGATTCATCGCAGCATGACCTCCTGGTAGTCTTGTGTGCTCAGGTAAAGGCGTCGGGCATCGAGTCCTTCTTCTTGGCGATAAATTCCTGGAGAGCCTCGTCCACGCCGGGATCGATGGCGGGGGCTTCGTACTCGGCCAGCATGTCTTTCCAGAGTTTGTTGGCCCGCACCATGGCATCCTGGCTGCCTTCTGATTCCCACTGCTCGAAGCTGTTGTTGTCGGCAATGGTCGAACGATAGAACGCGTTTTCGAAGTTCGCCTGGGTATGGGCACAACCCAGAAAATGGGCGCCGGGTCCGACTTCTCGAATGGCATCCATGGCCTGGCCGTTTTCCGAGAGGTCCACGCCACCGGCCAGGACCTGCATCATGCCGATCTGGTCGGCGTCCATAACGAACTTCTCATAGCCCGACGCCAGGCCGCCTTCCAGCCAACCCGCTGCGTGCAGCACGAAGTTCACGCCGCCCATCAGGGTTGACTTGATCGTCTGGGCACTCTCGTAGGCTGCCTGGGCATCGGGGATCTTAGAGCCGCAAAGCGAACCGCCCGAGCGGAAGGGAACACCGATACGACGGGCCAGCTGGGCCGAGGAAAAGAGGACAAGGTCCGGTTCGGGCGTACCAAAGGTCGGTGCGCCCGATTGCATGGAAATCGAACTGCCGAAGGTGCCGAACACCACCGGTGCGCCCTTGCGGATCAGCTGGGTCGTGGCCATGCCGACAAGAGCTTCGGCGAAGAGCTGTGCCACGGTGCCTGCCACCGTCACCGGGCTCATGGCGCCGGCCAGAATGAAAGGTGAAACCACACAGGCCTGTCCGGCCGCGGCATAAACCTTCATGGCACCCAGCATGGTGCCGTCGAAGGTCATGGGTGAGTTGGCGTTGATCAGGTTGATGATGCAGCAATTGTTGTCGACGACATCATCACCCAGGGCGATCCTCGCCATGTCGACGGTATCCTGCGCGCGCTCGGGCGCGGTCACCGAGCCCATGAACGGCTTGTCGCTCAAGCGCAGATGCGCGTAGATCATGTCGAGATGGCGCTTGTTGACCGGCACATCGACGGGTTCGCATACGGTGCCGCCGGAATGGTGCATGGCGGGCGTCATGTAGGCCAGCTTCACGAAGTTCTGGAAATCCTCGATCGTGGCGTACCGGCGACCCTCATCCAGATTGCGGATGAACGGAGGACCATAGACCGGAGCAAACACGGTCGCGCCATCGCCGATCTTGACGTTGCGATCGGGATTGCGGGCATGCTGCATGAAGTGGTTGGGTGCGGTCTTGAGAAGTTCACGGGCCAGTCCGCGCGGAACGTGCAGCGTTTCGCCATCCTTGCCGACGTCAGCACCGGCCTCCTGCCACATGGCGATGACCTCGGGGTCGTCCTTGATGGCGATCCCGACCTCTTCCATGATCGTTTCGGCATTGTTTTCCAGGATCTCCATGCCTTCTTCCGAAAGCACGTCGAATGTGGGTACCCCGCGCTGGATGTAGGGCAGCGGTGCCGTGGAGAACTTCTGGCTGCGCTGGCTGCGCCGCGCGCCGCTGCCGCCGTGTTCACCGCGTCCGCGTCGTCCGCGCCGTCCGCCTTGTTCCTGCTGATCGCTCATGATCGTGCTCCTGCACAACTGGCCCAATGTCATGCGCTTATTGCACGTGGAAGGGCGGCTGAAATGCCAGATTGCGTCGTGAAAACGGAACAAACCGTCGTCTGCAGGCAGATTGGCTGAGGGACGCGCCTTGCCGGGCTGAGCCATATCCATCAAGCTGCCGCCGCATGGCAAACGGGAGAACGATCATGGCGGGCGATGTCTTTGCGGAGGGTTGGAAGGCGAATCCCTATTGGTGGGATTTGGCGCCCCGCCCCGATTGGCTAACCGTTGATCTGCCTGCAGAAGTCGACGTTGCCATCGTGGGGTCCGGCTATGCCGGCATGTCGTGCGCCCTGCATCTGGCGCGCGCCGGGCGTAATGTGATCATTCTTGAAGCCAAGGAGCCTGGCCACGGCGCCAGTTCCCGCAGCGGTGGCATGGCCGGAAGCGGCCTCAAGCTGGGCTACACCGACCTCAAGGCAAAGTACGGACAGCAGCGCGCTGTCGATCTGATCCTTGAGACCGAACGTTCCCTGGAGTTCTTCGAAGAGTTCATGGCGGGTGAGCAGATCCAGTGCCATTACCAGAAGGTCGGCCGTTTCATCGGTGCCCATGCACCCAGTCACTATGAAGCGATGGCGCGTGGCATCGATGAAGTGAAAAAGGAAGTCGGCATCGATACCGGTTACATGGTGCCCCGCGCCGAGCAGGGTTCTGAAATCAAGACCGATCTCTATTACGGCGGCAAAGTCACAAATGCCGGGGGTGGCCTTCATCCCGCAGTCTATCATCAGGGCGTCCTTGATCGTGTGAAGGCGGCCGGTATTCCGGTCGCCGGCCACACGCCGGTTACCGCCATCGCGCGCGACGGGCAGGGGTTCGAGGTCACCACGACACGCGGGAAAATCAAGGCGCGCAATGTTGCCGTGATGACCAACGGCTACACGCCTTCTGCCGCGCAGGATCTGCGGCGGCGTCTGGTGCCGGTCGGCAGCTATATCATTGCGACCGAGGAAATCGGCGAGGAAAAGGTCACCGAACTCTTTCCCAATCACCGCATGATCGCCGACACCAAGGCCATTCTCTACTACTATCGGCCATCACCGGATCGTAAACGCATCATCTTCGGCGGGCGCGCAAAAACCCGCGATGTCGAGACTGCCGAAAGTGGCCGTATCCTCCACAAGTTCATGTGTGGCGTGTTCCCTGAACTTCAGGACGTCAAGGTCACGCACAGCTGGACCGGCAACGTCGCCTTTGCTTTCGACAAACTCCCGCATATCGGCGAGCGTGACGGCATCCACTATGCGCTTGCCTGCAACGGTTCCGGCGTCGTGAAACAAACCTACCTGGGTATGAAAACCGCGCTCTCCATCATGGGTGATCCGGAAGGACGCACAGCATTTCATGATCTCGAGTTCACCACGATCCCGTTTTATGACGGCAATCCCTGGTTCCTGCCCATTGTCCAGCGCTGGTACCAGTGGCGCGATGCGCGTGCACGCTGATAGAGTAGCTGACGTTAAGAGTGCATTTGGTTCCATTGGGGTGGGCCAATTGCGGGTGGGAATCTCATGAGTGGATACGTCTTGCTGCTGACGCTGGGATGGTGCGTGGGCATGATCGTCGTGATGTCGATCGTTCTCATGATTGCCAAGCGTGTGACGCCGCGGCGCATGCGTGCCCGCTGGATCGCCTTCTGGGTGGTTGAAATCATCGCAATCGGGCTCGTGGTTGCCGCCGCAGTCGGCATGTTTGGCTATTCTGGAGACCTTGGGCTCGAAGGCGAACTCGCCTTGCCCTTCGCGCTGGTCTTTGTGGCGGGCCTGCCATGGGCCCCGCTGGCGCTGTTCTCGCTGGTTGTCATTCCCTTCCGCGAAGAACGCAAGGCCGGTGTGCGCTTCGACGATACGGTCCAGGGCGACTGATCATCCAGCAGGCACGGAGAGTTCGCTCCCTCGCAGGCGTCGAAACCGGGCTGGCGTGATTTCGAAGGCTCGCTGAAAGGCCCTGGCAAAGGTCAATTCCGATCCATAGCTGACACGTTCGGCAATCTCGATGATGGCCTTGTTGGTGTCGCGCAACAATTCACGGGCACGCAGCATGCGCCAATTGGTCAGATAGGCGCCGGGCGCGACGCCGGCAATCTCGTGAAAACTCTGAGCAAATGCAGACCGCGACATGCCCGCCTCGCGCGCCAGTTCTTCGAGGCGCCACGGGTGCTGGGGATTGCCATGGATCGCGCTGATGTCACGTGCCATCCGGCTGTCGCGCATGGCAGCCAGAACGCCACGCTCCGTACCGGCCTGTTCGACATGGCGATGCAAGACTTCGATCAGCAGGATCTCGGCCAGCCGTGCGACGATGATGTCGGAACCGGGCCGGTCGCCATCCATCTCCCGGACCAGAAGCGGAACCACACTGTCTGCAAGTCTGGGTGTCATGGCATCGAAGGTGTGGACATGAACCAGATCGGAGAGGCCGTCAAAGAGCGTGCACACAAGGTCGGGATCATGTTCGAAATGACCGCATAACAACCGCGTAGCCTGGCCGTCGCCTTCAAATGGTGTCAGGCCCGCCTGGATAGCCGACACGACCTCATTGCCCGACATTGCATGATCGGCATTTCCGGGGGCGGCCAGCAGGTGTGGGGCGCCGCGAGGAAACAGAACAACCTCACCGGCCGTAACCTGATGCATTTGACCATCGTGTTGCACGCAACAGGCACCCTGAACAACCAGATGAAACTGGGCGTGTGCACCTTGATCAATGTTGATCGACCAGGGCGCACGGAATTCGTGGAGGAAGTAGACGCAGCCGGTCAGACGGACCAGGCGCAGAACATCGCTCAGAGGGTCGTGCACAACTTTCTCCTTTCTGGAGACAGCAAGCAGATAGGGTGGCCTGTTTTGTTGTTGGCGTCTGTTCACAATCGAGTTTGTGGACGATGGGTCGGTTTTGACAGACGTCCTGTCATTCACCAGCGGGGTTATGTGGACGCAGGGTGCAGGACTGCTCCAACAACCAATTCAGGAACCCCATTGTGTCTCAGATTACCAAACGCTCAGTTCTTGCTTCATGTGTCGCACTGGCCACGCTGACATCGGCCTATGCTTTCGATGCGGATGCGCCGGTCGTTCTGCCCATGGAAGAGCAGGTCTTCGAACCTCTCAATCCCATGATCGAAATGGCCGGTGCCTGGGGCGATCGCGCCACCGGACAACACGGAACCTTCGGCACGTTTCAGCCTGATTTCATGTCACCGTTTCACGCCCATACTGGCGCCTATCACGGAGTCGTGATTGAAGGCGTCATGACCAACCCGTTCGAAGGAGAAGCTAATCCGCCGGAGATGGTTCCTGGTTCATATTGGTACGTGCCAGCTGGCGTCAGCCATGCAACGGCCTGCGTTTCCGAGACGCCGTGCAGGTTCTACTTCCATGCCGATGAAAGCTTCGACTTCATCATGGCGGAGTAACGCTGAGGGCTAATTGCCCAAGAGTTCTTCATCCTGACGGCGGCGCAGGGCTTCCATCTCTTCATAGGGAAGGGGTCCTGTGTCGATCGTCGTGATGGCGCGCTCGATGTCCAGAGCCGCTTGACGCAGGGCTGCCAGCGACTGGTCCCGACCCGCATCAAGCGGCAGGTCCGCCAGAAGCTGTGTCAGCTTTTCCCGGCCCAGCCACGCGGTATGCCGGGCATATTCGGCCCAGGAATGGCGAGGTTCGATCTCATCCTCGATCCAGGCATAACGGCCCGTCGCTTCAAGGAAAAACGTTCGGGTCGGATCGGGTTTGTCGATGTCCAATGAGACATAGGCATTGACCAGACTGACGCGCTCCGCTGGTTTCGTCAGCGGCGCAGCGCAATGGAAGACCGCGTTGCCCTGCATGAAGCAGGCATAACCCGAACCGGGGAAGTCGGGCGCAACCACACGATCGGGCGGCAGTTCCTCTCCGCGATCCAGAATGGCATGGCCCTCCTCGCGTGTTCCCATGAACACCTTGAACTCACCGCCCTCGAGCGTTGCGGGGTCATGGGCCATCAACACGTAATCAAAGCCGACGAAGTCATGATGCCAGTGGTCGACCGGCTTGCTGATATCGTCAGGGGCAAAGTTCATGTGGCCCTGCTGATAGACCATGGTGTGGGGCGCCAGGCGTGTGCCGAACAGGTCCCCCATGAACTCGGTGATTTCATCGCAGCGGCACAGATCGCGCACGAACTTTGAAAGGAAGATGGTGCCGCGCAGATAACCCGAAATGCGGTGGCTGTCGGGCGCTTGCCGGATATGGGGCTTCAGCAGACGGATGGTTTCCTGCAGGGCAGCCACGCCCTCGTCTGATAGCAGGTGCGAAGGAGAGAACATGGCGATGGGAGAGGCCTGGCTCGCGACGAACGTCTCGTCGTAACCCAATGCTTCCAGGGTCCAGGACCGTTCCGGCGTTTCGAGCTGCAAATGGCGCCCCGGATCGAACACCGGCTCCCCGACAATCCAGTCGTATTCGGCGGGTTGGCCTGGATAGACGTCGGAAACTGAAGAATGGGGCATCCGAACCTCCGAGCGGCAGAGTACGATCCGTGGACACTGCGCCCAGGCCCGGCATCCCGCAAGTAGATCGACGGATCAAGTCAGGACGACAGGTCGGCTTCCTGGATCGCGCGCCAGACCGCATGCGGCGTCGCCGGCATGTCCAGTTTCCTGACGCCCAGCGGCCGCAGAGCATGCAGCAGGGCATGCATGATCACGGGCGGTGCGCCAATGGTGCCCAATTCGCCGGCACCCTTCACGCCCAACCGGTTGTTCAGGCAGGGGTCGGGCCGGTCGGCACGCACGAAACTCGGCAGGTCATCAGCCCGTGGCATGGCGTAATCCATGAAGGTGCCGGCAAGCGGTTGCGCTGTTTCGGGATCAAACACGGCATGTTCCATCTTTGCCTGGCCGACACCTTGGGCAATGCCGCCATGGATCTGCCCATCGAGCAGGAGCGGATTGATCACCGTGCCGACATCGTCCACGGCAATGTAGCGCTCCAATGTCCAGTTGCCGGTTTCGGTATCGACCTCGACTTCGGCAACATGGCAACCGTTGGGGAAGGTGCCGCCTGAGGGAACATAAAACGCCTGTTCCTCCAGACCTGGTTCCAGATCCGCGTCGGCGAAATTGATCGGGACATAGGCCGCTGCCGCGACCTGTTTCCAGCTCATGCTGCGGTCGGTTCCCGCAACGGTGAACTGCCCCTCACGAAATTCGATATCGTCCTGTGAGGCTTCCAGCATATGGGCGGCGATGCGCCGGCCCTTTTCGATCACCTTGTCGGAGGCCATCAGGATCGCGGGACCTGCCAGCGCGGTCGATCGTGATGCATAGGTTCCCTGGCCATAAGGTGCTCTGGAGGTGTCGCCATAGACGATTTCGACCTGGTCCACAGGCATGCCCAGCCGTTCGCCTGCGATCTGCGCAAAGACCGTGGCATGGCCTTGGCCGTGACTGTGGGTGCCGACGGCGACCACGGCGGATCCGCTGGGATGGAAGCGCACATGGGCCACCTCGAACACACCCGGTGAGGTCATGGCGGAGGTTTCGACAAAACTGGCAAAGCCGAAGCCGCGACGCCGGTTAAGCGCCGCGGACTGGCTGGCCCGGTCATCAAATCCGGCCTGGTCTGCCAGGGACAGAGCGTCGTTCGTGATTCCGAGGAAATCACCGCTGTCATAGGTCAACCCGGTCGGCGTGGTATAGGGCAGGGCATCGCGGCTGATCAGGTTGCGTTTGCGCAGTTCCAGCGGATTGATGTCCAGTTGCGCGGCAGCCTCATCCATCAGCCGCTCCATCAGATAGACCGCTTCTGGGCGTCCTGCGCCGCGATAGGGTGCGGTGGGGGATGTGTTGGTCAGCACCGCATCGATTTCTGTGAAGAGGCAGGGCAGGTGATAGATGTTGGGGATCAGCGGTGCGTAGAGCATCACCGCGACACCAGGGCCATAACCGGTGGTGTAGCAGCCGATATCGGCCCGCGTATGGACCTTCAGGCCCAGGATGCGGCCGTCGGCATCAAGCGCCAGGCAGGCGTGTGTCTCCTGGCCTCGCGCGGCAATGTCGCCAACGACGGCTTCGTTGCGTGTTGCGGCCCAGCGCAAGGGTCGGCCGACCTTCATGGCGGCACGGCAGAGGGCCACTTCCTCGCCATAGGGTGAGGTGCGCATGCCGAAGCCTCCGCCCATGTCTTCGGACACCACGGTGATGTTCTGTTCGGGCATGGAAAGCAGGCCGGCCAGCAGCGTGCGCAACAGGTGCGGCGCCTGATTGCCCATCACCAGACGCAGCTTGCCATCGGCTTCAGGCACGGCCAGGGCGCAACGCGGTTCCATGGGATTCGCGGTGATCTTGTTGTTGACGAGATCAAAGGTGACCGTATGTGCCGCAGCCTTCATCGCAGCCTCAACGGCAACGTCATCACCCCCGTGCCAGTGGAACGCAATGTTGTCGGGGCAGGCATTCCAGATTGGCGTGGCTTCTCCTGACGTTGCTGCCGCCATGGTTCCCGAAGCCGGTAGGGAGTCGATATCGACTTCGATGGCTTCGGCGGCGTCGCGTGCCTGTGCTTCAGTTTCGGCAATGACCAGAGCGAGCAGATCACCGGCCATGCGGACCTTGTCATGACACAGGACGGGCCGGGGCAGGTCGGGAATCGGGTGGCCGTCTCCGTCAGACAGCTCGAACTTCGTGCCGATGGACTGGTGCATGCCATCGAACAGATCGGCGGCCGTAAAAACCGCAACTACGCCAGGCATGGAGCGCGCGTCCGTCGCATCAATGCCGTTGATCACGCCATGCGCCACATCGCTGCGCCGGAACACGGCGGAAAGTTCACCGGATGCGGGAACGTCACCGCTATAGCGACCCTTGCCGGTCAGCAAGCGTCGGTCTTCTTTGCGCAGGCGTGGTGCGCCTATTCCGTCACTGGTCATGTCAGCACCATACTGGCAGGCCCGGTGTGGTGCTACAGGTTCGACTTGGCGACCTGATACCAGGGCTTCTGTGATCGGAAATAGACCTTGCTGGCACGCTCGACATTGCGCGCGACGGTCTCGAAGACAGTCCGGGCCTCGTCTGCGCGGCCCTGCTTCTGCAGCAGAAGCCCGTAGCGAACACGCGGTTCCTCCTCGTTGGCGTAGGCTGCCAGATCGGCATAGGCCGCCAGAGCTTCGTCCGCCCTTCCGAGCTCTTCCAGGGATCGGGCATAAAGCAGGTGTCCCGGTTGGGAGCGGTACCCTGGGTTATGCTCCTGTACCTCGTCGAGCCGTTGCAAGGCGGCTTCATACCGTTCGTCCAGAAAGTATGCCTCGGCAAGGCGTATCAACATGTCGGCATCGTGTTCGTGCGGTCCCGTCAAGCACCGTTCGAGCAGGGCGGCAGCCTCATCGTAGCGCTCGCGGATCATCAACTGTTCCGCCATGGCACTCAGTGTTGCATGGGTTTCGACATCTGCCAGGTCGTTGGCGGCTTCCCGGTAGTTTCGGTCGGGATCGATCAGGGTCGTGACATCGGTCTTCAGATTCTTGGCGGCCCGGGTGTGACGTAGTTCGGGGAGTATCTCGACCAGAAAATAGACCAGAGCACCCAGCCAGGGTGCAGCCAGAAGGACAAAGAACCACCAGTTCGGCCTGCCCGTCTTGAAGACATGAACCGCGCAGATGACGGTTACAAGCAGGGACAGGATGATGAGGAACGGCACGGTTGCCTCCTGTAGCGGGTTATCCCGCTGATCTCTGACGCTTGACGATCTCGATTACCTTGACCATGCCGTCGACGGTATAGGGCTTGGCGATCGCACGGTTTGCTCCGACCTCGAGGGCTTTCTGCAGGATGTCATCCTGGCTCAGTCCATCCCAATCGGCATGGGTGGCAATGACCGCGCAGTTGGGGCGCAGGCGCTGGATAATCTTCACGCTGGGCTCACCATCGTTGGACGAAAGGCTTGCATCGACAATGGCGATCTCCGGATTGAAGATTCCCAGAACGTCGATGGAATCTTCTGCCGAAATCACGCTCAGACAATCAAAGCCCATTTCGTCGAGGCTGTCTTCAAGGGTATCGCGCAGGTCATCGTCATGGTCGACGATCAGAAGGGTTGTCATGGCCATGTCTGAAGCTTTCCTGCTGGGGAGTTGTGCTGGTCTTGAAGCGATGGATTATTGACAGTGTCAGGCAACAGGTCGGTCCGTGGGACCTGCCGCAGAGAGTTCGCCGATAACGGCAGAAAGTTGATCGACCGTGAAGGGTTTTGCCAGAACTCGTTGGGCACCCATCTGTGTTGCTGCCTGCAGGGATTGCTCCGACGACATCTCGCCAAACCCGCCACTGACCGCAATGATCTGGCAGTCCGGCTGCTGCTGTCCGATAATCTGCATTGCCGTGATGCCGCCTTGACCGCGCATGAAGATATCGACCACGGCAATCCGGGGCTCGAAGAAGGAAAGCACCTGGATGGCATCCTCGGCGGAGTTCACGCCAAGACAGTCATAGCCAAGTTCGCCCAGACCGTCCTCAAGCAGATCACGCAAGTCGTCGTCATCTTCGACAATCAGTACCGATACGTTACCCATCAAACTCTCGTGCTCGTGCCATCATTACGTGTAAAGGCTTCCATAACCCAGACCGGCACCAGCGGCAATTCGCCAGGTCACCGTATTCCCGACCGGTTGGGTCGATACCCTTTGTCGATATGGTGTCGTCAGCATGGATTTCTGTGATCTGACGCACATATCTACCGTATCCTGTCGAAGAACGGAGAAAACCATGACCGAACGCAAAGCACGCCCCGTTGGCATCAACCATGTTGCCCTGGAAGTCGGCAACATTCAGGAGGCGATGGACTTCTATCGCGGTTTTCTGGACTTCGAGATCGATTCTCAAAGTGAAACGGCCGCCTTTGTCTACTTTGGCGATCAGTTCATCAATTTTTCAGCCGGCCGCAAGCAGGGCCCGGATGACAACCGACACTTCGGCATCGCGGTCGACGACAAGCCGCTCGCGATCGAACGGCTGAAGGCAATGGGCGTCACACTTCTGGACGGTCCGTTCACCGATTTCCTGGACCCCTGGGGCAATCGTGTGGAGCTGACGACTTACACCAACATCCAGTTCACCAAGTCCGATGCGGTCCTGAACGGCATGGGTCTCTCGCACCTCAAGAAGTCGGAAGAAGCACTCAAGGAACTGGCCGAAAAGGGCATGGCGCCCTGATCGCTCAGGCAAACACAATCCTGGGGAAGTAGAACGAGACAACCCAGTTGGGCATGTCGACGATCTCGCTGATGCGCAGATCACCACAGACGCTGCACAGCATGTAGGCGTCAGCCGCTGCAAGGCCCTGCTCCTTGCCCAGAAGGTCGATCATGCCCGAGACGGCGTTGCGTGCACCCTCGAACAGGTCGGGTCCGATTCCAGTGGTCACGAAGTAACCATCGCTGTCGAGATGGTTGGTGACCGGCCCGGATGTCCGATAGTGCGGGAACGCGATATCCGCGCCTTTGACCAGATCGAACTTCAGCGCGACATTCATCTGGCTTTCGATCGCCGTGCCACAGACTTCGCCGTCACCCTGAACGGCATGGGTGTCGCCAAGAGAGAAGAGCCCGCCCGCAACTTCGACCGGCAGGTAGAGTTCCGTGCCCACCGACATGTCGCGAATATCCATGTTGCCACCGACACGGCGGGGCGGGACAACGCTGTGCAGTCCCGGTTCTGCCGGAGCCAGCCCTATGGTGCCGGCGAACGGCTTCAACGGTACCTTGCCATGGCTGCCAAAGGCTGACGTACCGGGTTTATCGGCCTCGTACTTCCAGATGTTGAGTGCGGGCTCGGGGAACTGGTCGGTCAGCAACCCGAATCCAGGGATCAGAGCGGTCCAGCCCCAACCGCAGGGCTCGAAGTCCAGAAACGTCACCTTGACGGCATCGCCGGGTTCCGCACCGTCGATGGCGATGGGCCCTGTCACGGGATTGATATTTCCGAAATCGAGCGAAACGACATCGGCGACTGTGGACGTGTCCTTGAGCTGCCCGCCAGAGGAGTCGACGGTCTCGAAATAGACGCTGTCGCCGGGCGCGACGGTCATGGCCGGTGCGATGCTGTTGTCCCAGCCGAAATGGTGGTTGTGGCTGTGAATCGTATGCTTGCAACCAAAGGCCATGATGTTGTTCTCCCTTACCAATCTGCGAGCCTGACTCCTGGAAGGCAGGCAATCAACCGTTCATTGCCTCCAGCTCGACGGCTGCAAGTTCCAGGCCCGCAGTGCGTGCTTTCAGGGCAAGCGTGGAACACAGAAGTTCGCGCGACTTGGGTCCGGCATTGTCCGGCAAGCTGGCCAGATCCCTGGTGCGTTGGATAAAGAAGTCGCACCAGGGCATGGGTTGCTGGCTGGTGAAACGCTCAAGAGCTTCGGCATGATGAAGGGCGAGGTCGGGTATCCCGCGACGCAGCGCCGTATCCATGGCATCGCGGTGAAAATGCAGATGGTTGTGACTGATTGTCCCGGCCTCCAGGAAGACCTCGCCTTCCTCGAGTAGAGCGAGTGCGACATCGTCGGACTCCGCGCACAATGCTGATGCGCCGAACGCCATGGCGCCCATATGCCCCCTGCCGACGCCACGTCCGATTTCAAGGGCAAGCCGGGCGAGGTGACGTGCCTCGTCGTGCTCGGCTGTCTGCCAGGCGACCTTGGAAAGGAACATCAGGCACCAGCCCTCAAACCGCACACTTCCGATTTCGCGGGACCGCTCTAGGCCGATCGTCAGGATTTCCCTGGCATGGGCCATGCGGTTCATGTCGTAGAGGATTAAACCAGCCAGGCGCGCCACGATCTCGGCCCGGCGATGTCCGATGTTCATGGCCAGGTCGATGGTGTCCTGTGTGTCCTGCCATGCCTCGTCAAGGTTGGTGGAGTAGAAGCGCGCATTGCCGCGCATGCTCAGATAGCTGGCGCGCAACCAGTCGTCGCCCAGTTCGATTGCCAGGTCGACACAACGGCCAAAGGATCTGTACGCGGTTTCCATATGGCCGCGCATGTACCAGGCGTCTCCAAGACCGCCATGCGCGCGGGCTTCAAGGTTTGGCAGATTGGCATTCCTGGCGTGAACAAGCGCAGCCTGATGCGCCGACAGGCAGTCATCGATCCGCCCCAGAGGAAAGTTGATGTTCCCGCGTTGATAATAGACTTCGGCAAGTTTGGCATCGAGCGACCCGGAAGCCTGTTCTGCTCCGTCGAGGGCATCGAGAGCGCCCTGGAAGTCGTCGGTCATTCGGCGGCAGGCGGCAAGACCCATGGCGCATGCAAAGGTTTCATCGGCTGTGGAAGCCAATGCACCGGCCTGATCGAAAATCTCATGGGATTGCTCAGTAGCTCCGATTTCTCGGAGCATGTCGCCCTCAAGACAAAGCGCAGTGACCATGCGCTCGTTCAGGGCGTGAGCCCGGCGCGCGAAGATCAGAGCTTCGTCGTAACGGTAATGACCCGCCGCATCGCGTCCGGCCCGGACATAGGCATCGGCGGCGGCGGGATCATCCGCCTTTTCCAGATGTTCGGCATGGGCGGCAAGATCGCGGGTGGAAAACCACTCTGCAGCACGGCCGTGCAACAGACGACGATCCGTGCGCAACAACGAGGAAAGCACACCCTCGCGCACCAAAGCGTGAGCGAACAGCAACATCGGCCCGGAAGGTCGCACCAGTCCGTTTTCCAGCAGCAGCGCGGCGTCGTAATCCTGATCGAGCAGGAAGGAGAGCGCATCCAGTTCAAAGCGTTGCCCCAGAACCGAGGCAACCTGCAGGGCGCGGCGGTCGCTCTGAGGAAGCATATCCATGCGCGCTGCAACGACGCTTTGGAGCGAACCAGGCAAGGCATCGCTATTCGACTCGCTGGCGTTACGCAGAAGCTGATCCAGGAACAGCGGGTGACCTTCTGCCCGTTCCAAACACGCTCTTATTCTGTCGGCGCCCAGTCCTGAGTACCGGGCGGCCAGGGCGTTGGCGTCATCGGGTTCAAGGGGTGCCAGTGAGCGTGCGTGGAGGTGACAGGAATCGTAGATCT
>CALIUG010000082.1 GCA_938048755.1 uncultured Alphaproteobacteria bacterium | reverse complement strand
TACGTCATCGGGCAGAGCCATGCCAAACGTATCCTGGCCGTTGCCGTCCACAATCACTACAAGCGCCTCAACAACGGAACCCGCAACGATCAGGTCGAACTGGCCAAATCAAACATCCTGCTGATCGGCCCGACCGGCTGCGGCAAGACTCTGCTGGCCCAGACGCTGGCTCGTATCCTGGACGTGCCGTTCACGATGGCAGATGCCACGACACTGACCGAGGCCGGTTATGTCGGTGAGGACGTCGAGAACATCATCCTGAAGCTGGTGCAGGCTGCCGACTACAATGTCGAGCGCGCCCAGCGGGGCATTGTCTTCATCGACGAGGTCGACAAGATTGCCCGCAAGTCCGACAACCCGTCGATCACGCGTGATGTTTCAGGTGAGGGCGTGCAGCAGGCGCTTCTGAAGATCATGGAAGGGACGGTTGCCTCTGTTCCGCCCCAGGGTGGCCGCAAGCACCCCCAGCAGGAATTCCTGCAGGTCGACACTACAAATATTCTGTTCATTTGTGGTGGCGCGTTTGCCGGCCTGGAAAAGATCATCTCGGATCGTGGAAAGCCGACCTCGATCGGGTTCGGTGCGGATGTGCGTGCCCCTGATGAACTCAAGATGGGTGAGATTCTGCGCAAGATCGAACCCGAAGATCTGCTGAAGTTCGGGCTCATCCCGGAATTTGTCGGCCGCCTCCCGGTGACCGCGACGCTCGATGATCTGGACGAAGAAGCCTTGATCGAGATTCTTTCCGAACCGAAGAACGCGCTGGTGAAGCAGTACCAGAAGCTCTTCGAGATGGAGGAGATCAAGCTTTCCTTTACCGAAGATGCATTGCGTGCGGTTGCTGCCAAGGCGATTGCCCGCAAGACTGGTGCTCGTGGCCTGCGTTCGATCCTGGAGAATATCCTGCTCGATACCATGTTCGACCTTCCCGGGATGGAAGGTGTCGAGGAGGTCGTGGTCAATCGCGAAGTGGTCGAAAACGGCAGTCAGCCGTTGATGATCTACGCAGAACGCGAGGAAGAGGTCGCTCCAGCGTCCTGATTGGGCCCGACTTGGGCTGAAATCGCTATTAGCACCACCTTTTGAGCCTAAGACGCCTTGTGATCCACAGGGTACTTGATGTTTGGGCTCCCCAACGCCACCTTTAGACAAGCGAAGGGGCCTTTCGCCGATATGAACCGGCGCAAAGGCCTTGTTTTTGTCAAGAATTGGAGGCGAAAGCCGTGAGTTTGGCTAAAGGTGCCCTTTATTCGGTTCTTCCTTTGCGCGATATCGTCGTGTTTCCCCACATGATTGTCCCGCTGTTCGTTGGCCGTGAGAAATCGGTTCGCGCACTTGAGGACGTCATGAAGGACGACAAGCAGATTCTGCTGGTCGCCCAGAAGGACGGCTCGCAGGATGATCCTGGTCCCGACGACATTTATGACATCGGAACGGTTTCGACCGTCTTGCAACTGCTGAAACTGCCCGACGGCACCGTCAAAGTGCTGGTTGAAGGTGGGCAGCGCGCACGCGTGGCCGATCATCTTCCCAACGAAGAGTTTTTCCAGGTCTATGCCGAAGTGCTTGAGGACAAGCCCGAGGACGAGCGCGAACTGCAGGCGCTTGCGCGTGCTGTGGTCAGTCAGTTCGAGGAATACGTCAAACTCAACAAGAAGATTCCGCCTGAGGTTCTGGTCTCGCTCAATCAGATCGAGAACTACGGCAAGCTGGTCGATACCGTTGCATCGCATCTGACGATCAAGGTCTCGGACAAGCAGACCCTGCTGGAGGTTGATTCGATCCTCGAGCGGCTTGAGCGTGTCTATGCCCTGATCGAGGGCGAGATCGGTGTCATGCAGGTAGAGAAGCGGATCCGCGGGCGCGTGAAGCGTCAGATGGAGAAGACCCAGCGCGAGTACTATTTGAATGAGCAGATGAAGGCCATTCAGAAGGAACTGGGCGAGGGCGAGGACGGCCGCGACGAAGCCGGCGAGTACGAAGAGAAGATCAACAAGACCAAGCTCTCCAAGGAAGCCAAGGAAAAGTCCCTGGCTGAACTGAAGAAGCTGCGCGGCATGAGCCCGATGTCGGCTGAAGCGACCGTCGTGCGCAATTATCTCGACTGGATGCTGGGCATCCCGTGGAAGAAGCGCACGAAGCTGAAGAAGGACATCAAGCTCGCAATGGAGGTTCTCGACACCGACCATTTCGGTCTCGAGAAGGTCAAGGAGCGGATTGTCGAGTACCTGGCGGTGCAGGCGCGCAGCAAGAAGCTCAAGGGCCCGATCCTGTGCCTTGTCGGCCCTCCGGGCGTCGGCAAGACGTCCCTTGGCAAATCGATCGCCAAGGCAACAGGCCGTAACTTCGTGCGCATGTCACTGGGTGGCGTGCGTGATGAGGCCGAGATTCGCGGTCATCGCCGGACCTATATCGGGTCGATGCCAGGCAAGGTTGTCCAGGGCATGAAGAAGGCGAAGACCTCCAATCCGCTCTTCCTGCTCGACGAAATCGACAAGCTGGGATCGGACTGGCGTGGTGATCCCAGTTCAGCCTTGCTCGAGGTGCTCGATCCCGAACAGAACAGTGCGTTCAACGACCATTACCTCGAGGTCGACTATGACCTCTCCGATGTGATGTTCGTGACGACCGCCAACACCACGCGCATCCCCGGTCCCTTGCTGGATCGCATGGAGCTGATTCGGATCTCGGGTTACACCGAGGACGAAAAGGTCCGTATTGCTCAGGACCATCTGATGAAAAAGCAGATGGAAGCCCATGGGCTGAAGGATGAGGAGTGGTCGATTTCCGAAGGAGGCCTGCGGGATCTCATCCGCTATCACACCCGTGAAGCCGGCGTGCGTAGTCTCGAACGTGAGATTGCCAACCTCCAGCGCAAGGCCGTCAAGGAAATCGTCTCGGGCGAAGCCGAGAAGGTCAAAGTCACGTCGCGCAACCTCGACAAGTATGCCGGCGTGCGCCGCTTCCGCTATGGTGAGGCAGAGCATGATGACATGGTCGGTATCACGACGGGACTTGCCTATACCGAGGTCGGTGGTGAACTGCTCTCCATTGAAGCAGTTGTCCTGCCGGGCAAGGGCAAGATGACGATCACCGGTAAACTTGGTGATGTCATGCAGGAGTCGATCCAGGCGGCCAAGAGTTACCTTCGGGCACGCGCGCCCGAACTGGGACTCAAGCCGACGATCTTCGACAAGCGGGACATGCATGTTCATGTGCCTGAAGGCGCGACGCCCAAGGATGGCCCGTCAGCAGGTATCGGCATGTTCACATCCATGTTGTCTGCGCTGACCGGCATACCCGTGAAGTGCTCTGTCGCCATGACGGGTGAAATCACGTTGCGCGGGCGTGTCCTGCCGATCGGTGGCCTGAAGGAGAAACTGCTTGCTGCGCACCGCGGTGGCATCAAGACAGTCCTGATCCCCAAGGACAACGAAAAGGACCTCGCTGAAATTCCTGACAACGTGAAAGAAGGAATCGAACTGATTCCCGTCTCATCGGTCGATGAGGTGATCGCGGTGGCGCTGGTCGAGGCGCCGACACCGATTGAATGGACCGATCAGGATGCCGAGGACCTCGACAAGGTGCCCGAATCCAAGGATGGCGACTCGGGCGAATTGATCACCCACTGAGGTGGTTTTGTGGAAACCTCGCGCATGGAACGCATGGGTCATGTGCGAGGCATCCACATCTGTCGCAGAAAACCGAGCTTTTTCGACATGTCTTGCGTTGACGTTCTTGTCTGGGTGCCGGTACACTTCTCCTGCTCTGGGGACACCCATCCAGGTCTTATCAACAATTGCCAACCGCCAATCGTGGGAGGGGGCTTAGAATGAACAAGAACGATCTTATTGCCGTCGTCGCTGACTCCGCTGGTCTGACCAAGGCCGACGCAGCTCGTGCTGTCGACTCTGTTTTCGACTCAATCTCCGGCACTCTTGCCAAGGGTACTGAAGTTCGCCTCGTGGGCTTCGGGACTTTTTCGGTTGCCAATCGTGCGGCCAGCAAGGGGCGCAATCCGCGCACCGGTGAGCCGATCAATATCCCGGCTTCCAAGCAGCCGAAGTTCAAAGCCGGCAAGGCACTGAAGGATGCGGTCAACTAACCGTTGAACTCATAAAGCTTCGAAGCCGCCGGTGGTCGAAAGACTGCCGGCGGTTTCTTTTTGGCCTCAATGCCCGGCTGAAGAGATTGACATGAGGCGCGTCTTTCAGTCCTTTGCGCGTGCGGGCGGTTAGCTCAGCTGGTAGAGCGGCTGGTTTACATCCAGTAGGTCGGCGGTTCGAACCCGTCACCGCCCACCACCCTACGCCTTCGGCTTCGGGCGGCAGGCCACGAAGTGGTCTGTCGGATGATGGCGTTTAGGCGTTGGTGTGTCGCCCGAAGCTCTGGCAAGAGCGCAGGGGGGGCTCGTCGAAACATGTGGTACATCTACTTTCTCCAACTCTCGAATGGGCACCTGCACGTTGGCTCGACCAACGATCTCAGGAGACGATTGCGGCAACATCTGCGTGGCGAGGTGAGGTCAACCAAACCCCACAGACCAGCAATTCTGAAGTCGTATGTCGCTGTTGAAGGCGAAGATACGGCACGCAGTTTGGAGCGATACTTCAAATCTGGATCGGGAAAGGCGTTCGCTCAGAAACGGTTCCTTCATCCCTCAGATACAGAGGGATGAAGCCTCCAGCTGACAAAATCATCCTTCAGCGCTGAATTTGGCCCAATCCGCTTGACAGGTCAGGTCGCGCTGCCTTAGACGAACCCGGTTGCTGGGGGTGTAGCTCAGTTGGTTAGAGTGCTGGCCTGTCACGCCAGAGGTCGCGGGTTCGAGTCCCGTCACTCCCGCCATTTTCCAGCAATTCGGATGCTTTGCATGCAGGTCGTTCAATGGCCTGTGTACATTGTCGCCTGTGCTATCGATGCAAGGTCGGATCATGCTCCTTTCGGCCTTCACAGGCGGGCCTCTGGCCCATATAAGGGGGCCGCGCATGGGACCCCATCATGAACGAACTTCTTCTTGAATACCTTCCAATCCTGATCTTTCTCGGCCTGGCCGTGGCGATGTCGTGTGTGATGATCGGCGTGTCATGGTTCGTCAGCCCGCAGCGTCCTGATCCAGAGAAGCTCTCAGCCTACGAATGTGGCTTTGATGCCTTCGAGGATGCACGCGGCAGGTTCGACGTGCGTTTCTATCTGGTCGCCATCCTTTTCATCATCTTTGATCTGGAAGTGGCCTTCCTGTTCCCTTGGGCGGTGTCGCTCTCGGAGATCGGGATGTTCGGCTTCTGGTCGATGATCGTCTTCCTTGGCGTTCTGACCATCGGTTTCATTTACGAATGGCGAAAGGGAGCTCTCGAATGGGAGTAGAACCTCTTCTCAGGGATATTCCGCCGGGCCCCGATCAGGATGCCCTCCTGCTGCGTGTGCGCGAGGAAATGGACGACAAGGGATTTGTTCTTTCCAACGTGGACAAGCTGGCCAACTGGGCCCGCACGGGAAGTCTCTGGCCCATGACCTTCGGTCTGGCCTGCTGTGGCGTGGAAATGATCCATGCCTACATGAGCCGCTACGATCTCGACCGTTTTGGGGTGATCCCGCGCGCCAGCCCGCGCCAGTCCGACGTCATGATTGTGGCCGGCACGCTGTGCAACAAGATGGCCCCGGCCTTGCGCAAACTCTACGATCAGATGGCCGAGCCCCGCTGGGTCATCTCCATGGGGTCATGCGCAAACGGCGGCGGCTACTACCACTATTCCTATTCGGTCGTGCGTGGATGTGATCGCATTGTTCCGGTCGACATTTACATTCCGGGCTGTCCTCCGACGGCCGAGGCGCTGGTTTACGGCATTCTGCAGTTGCAGAAGAAAATTCGCCGCACCGGCAGCATCCGGCGCTGACGGGACAGGGGGGCGAGCAGATGTCCGAAGCTCTCAAGGAGATCGGCGGGATTGCGCAGGCGCGTTTCCCTGACTGCGTCGGTGAACTGTTGTTCGACCGCGATCAGGCAACGCTGCATGCAAGCCCTGATGGATTGCTCGAACTGCTGACCTGGTTGCGCGATGACAGCGATTGCATGTTCAAGCAACTGATCGATGTGACAGCCGTCGACTACCCCGAGCGGGAATCGCGTTTCGACGTGATCTACAACCTGCTCAGTCTGCGCCACAACATCCGCATCCGGGTCAAGTTGACCGTGGCTGAAGAGGCCGTGGTTCCATCCTGTGTCGGCATTCACAACGCAGCCCTGTGGCTGGAGCGTGAGGTCTGGGACATGTATGGCATCTATTTCTCCAACCACCCCGACCTGCGCCGCATTCTCACCGACTATGGTTTCGAGGGGCACCCCCAACGCCGGGATTTCCCGCTGACCGGTCATGTCGAGATGCGTTATGACGAAGATGAGAAGCGCGTCATCTATGAGCCGGTCAAGTTGACCCAGGCGTTCCGCAGCTTCGATTACCTCTCACCCTGGGAGGGTTCGCAGGACGTGTTGCCAGGCGACGAAAAGGCCCAGGAAAACCAGGCGGAGGCCGGCAAGGATGGCTGAAGTCGAAATCAAGACGACGACGATCAACTTCGGGCCGCAGCATCC
>CALIUG010000081.1 GCA_938048755.1 uncultured Alphaproteobacteria bacterium | reverse complement strand
CGAGTGAGCGGCCGGTGCTGATGATCCTGCGCTGTCTGGCCAAGGCCGGATTTCTGCTTCTGGTGTTCACGCTGGAAGGCCCCGGCCATGGCGCCATGTTCATGGAGTTCACCGGCTATGCGCTGGCCGTGATCGCGGCCGCCCTCTTCTTTCATGAACGTGCGGCGACGCGGGACCAGCTTGCCCTCCTGGGCTGTTTCTGCGCCACGGTCGGCGTGCTCGCCATGGTGACCTGGCCCGGCTATCTGATGATGTGGCTGCACTGGAAGCTGGTCGGCGCGATGATTCTGCTGGCCCTGTTCATCGCGCTGACCCGGCGTCTTGCACCCGGTGACGGTGTGGCCAGCCTGCTGTTCTGGGATTCGGTGATCACGCTGGTCATTCTGGGCGGGCTGTTTGCCGGGGGAACGATTGCCTGGGACGGCGCGCCACTCAATCAGGCCGCCGGTCTGGTTCTGGCCGTGGTCGTGGGGCGCGTTGCCTGGATCAAGGCCTATGCCCATGCGCCGCTGTCACGGCTGGCGCCATTCGAGTATCTGGCGCTGCCCATGCTGGTCGGGCTGGGGCTGCTGTTCGGCCAGACCATGCCGCTTCCCATGACCCTGGGGTTTATCACGGTCATCCCGATCTGCGGCCTGTTGCTGCTGCGCGAGATCTGGCTGGTACGCCGCGCCGACGCCAAGGTGCTGGAAAGCTTCGACTAGAGCAGGAGTCTGGCGCGGGCGCGGTTCTTTCTGTATCGCTGGCACCATGAGTTCACCGCACAACAGCACGCCCGCCGATCCACGGATCGAAGCAGCGCGCGAATACGCTGGGCCGCACAAGCCGGGACGCCATCCTCATGTTATCGGCATTGTGCTGGTCGTGCTGGGTCTGCTGCTGGTCAACACGGCGGACGCCATCGGGAAATGGGTGATCGAGGGTCTGCCGATTTTCCAGATCATCCTGTTTCAGGCCTGCGGTCTGATCCTTCTGGGCCTGATCGTGGCGCGTCAGGCCAATCCGGTGCGCCTGCTCAAAACGCCCGATCCCGGGTGGCAGGTCGTGCGTTCGATCTGCCAGCTTTGCAGCGGGCTTTCGTTTTATGCCGGGCTGCAGGTCCTGCAGTTTGCCGATCTGGTGGCGATCCTGTTCATCGGTCCCCTGGTCGTGACCGCATTGGCCCACATCTTTCTTGGAGAACATGTCGGGCCACGGCGCTGGGCGGCCTGCGGCATCGGCCTGATCGGCGGCCTGGTGATCGTGCGGCCGGGCACCGATGTCATGGGCTGGGCCGCGATCTGGCCGGTTCTGGCCGTCTGTTTCTGGTCGGTCTACATCATCATCACGCGGCGCATTTCGCCCCGCAATTCGACCGCCAACCTGATGTTGTGGGCTGCCCTGGTACCGTTTGGCGCCATGCTGATCGCAAGCCCCTGGTACTGGGTCACGCCGGAGGCCTGGCCGCTGGCCGGATTGCTGGCAATCGCCGTGCTTTCGGCCGCCAGCAACGGCGTGACGATCCGCGCCTATGGCATTGCGCCGGCTTCCCTGCTGGCGCCGTTCAGCTATCTGGAAATCGTCGGTGCGGTGCTGTTCGGCTGGTTCTTCTGGCAGGAGTTCCCCGATCTGTGGACCTGGGTCGGCGCGGCGATCATCGTGGCGGCGGGGCTATATGTTCTGCGCCGCGAGGCTGTGGCGGCGCGGGAATCGTGACCGAACGGGCGACACAGACCGGCTCCCAGAGCGCGCCGCTGTTGGGGATCGGACTTTATCTGGTGGCGCTGACCGGCGTGGTCGGCACCAACACCGTGGGCAAGATCACCATCATCGACATGCCGATCTGGCAGGTCGTGCTGGCCCAGATGTCGGGCCTGATGATTGCCGCCTTCGTGTTCGGCCGGACCCTGCGTCTGGATCATCTGCTCAGGACCAGCCATCTGCGCATCCAGATCGCGCGCACCCTGTGTCAGTTCGGCGCGATCGCGTGTTTTTATCATGGCCTGCCGCACCTTGCGCTGGCCGATATCACCGGCATCATGCTGCTGCTGCCCCTGGCAATCACGGCGCTTGCCGCGCTGATGCTCGATGAAAAGGTCGGCTGGCGCCGCTGGGCCGCCTGTGTGACCGGCCTGATCGGGGCCCTGCTGATCGCAAGACCCGGCATGAGCGGCGCCCATCCAGGCGCCCTGTGGCCCTTTGCCACGGTCGTCCTGTTTGCCCTCTACACCGCGTTGACCCGCAAGATTTCGGCCGATGAAGGTGCGCCCAACCAGATCGCCTGGGCCGCGCTCGCCACCGTCGCCGTTCTGGGGGCCGCCAGTCCGGCCTATTGGGTGGCACCCAGCGGTGCGACCTGGATCGCTCTGGGGGCCATTGCGCTGATGTCGGGCATCGCCAACAGCGCGCGCATCCGGGCGCTTGCCCTGGCACCGGCTTCTCTGCTAGCGCCATTCGGCTATACCCAGATCGCGACTGCGACGCTGGTCGGCCTGATCGTGTTCGACGACCTGCCCGATGCCTTCAGCGTTGCCGGCATTGCCATCATCGTCCTTAGCGGTCTTTATGTCTGGCATCGCGAGCGGGTACGGGGTGCAACATCATGAGCCACAGTCACGGTGCACCTGACCGGTCGACGCCCCCTGCGGGGCCCGTGACCGGCAAACCCGCCAACCCGCATCTGACCGGTATCCTGTTGTTCCTGGCCGCGGTTGCCCTGATCAACGCCAGCGACATTGCCGCCAAGCTGAGCTTCGGCAGCATCGGCGTCTTTCAGGTCGCGCTGATCCAGGCGCTGGGTTTTCTGGCAACGGGATTCGTTGCCGCGCGCAGCCTGAACGCCCCGCGCATCCTCAAGACCTCCAACTGGAAACTCCAGATCCTGCGGTCCAGCTGCGTCTTCGTGAGTGCGCTGTTCTATTACAAGGGGCTGGAGGTGCTGGCCTTTGCCGATATCATCGCCATCATCCTGCTGGGACCGCTGGCGGTAACGGTGTTGGCCGCTGTCATTCTCAAGGAACAGGTGGGGCCGCGCCGCTGGGCTGCCTGTTTTGCGGGATTTGCGGGTGCCATGCTGATCATCCGTCCCTGGCTGGGCACCGAAGGCATCGGCTGGAACGCGTTGTGGCCGATCGGCTGTATCTCGCTTTATGCCGTCCACATCATCATCACCCGCCACCTGACCGCGACCGACAGCACCAGCACCATCATCCTGTGGTCGCCCCTGGTCGGCGTCACGGTGCTGACCCTGGCCGCGCCGTTCTACTGGGTCTGGCCCGACGCCATGACCTGGCTGGGACTGATCGCCGTGGCGGTGTTTTCGGGGGCCAGCAACGGCCTGCGCATCCGCTCGCTGGCCTATGCCCCGGCCTCGGTCCTGGCGCCGTTCGGGTATGCCGAGATCGTCGGAGGCACCATCGCCGGCCTGCTGATCTTCGGTACCTTCCCCGATGGCTGGTCCTGGGCCGGCATCGCCGTCATCATCGGCGCGGGCCTCTACGTCTGGCACCGCGAGCGGATCAAGGGGCAAGCGAAGTAACGCATTTGCCTCTCTGACCGGGCGACAGGAATGCTGTGTAGTACCATGTGTTATGATATAATCTCGCAGATGCAGGGAGTCAGGTCATGAGCAAGAACACATCAGTGATTCTGGGTGATCACTTCAATCGGTTTGTCGGTTCGCAGGTTGCCAACGGTCGTTACGGTTCAACCAGCGAGGTTGTGCGCGCCGGCCTGCGGATGCTCGAGGAGCATGAGGCCAAGCTCAGCGCCCTGCGTTCAGCCCTGATCGAGGGTGAAGAAAGCGGCGTCGCAACAGACTTCGATTTCGATAGGTTTCTGACACAAAAACGGGCCCAAGACGCCCCAAATGGCTGAACTGAGGTTCACGCCTGGCGCCCTTGCCGACATCGAATCGATTTATGACTTCACCTTGGAACGCTGGGGCCTGAGCCAGGCAGAGCGTTACCTCCTGCAACTTCGCGATGCCTGCAATGACCTTGCCAATGGAAAGCGCAAGGGGCGGGATGCGAGCGACATCCGAACGGGTTACCGCAAGCAACCCTGCGGCTCGCACATCATATTCTATCGCTACGCGGAGTCCTCACGGATCGAGATCGTCCGAGTCCTGCATCAGGCGATGGATCTGGAAACACGCCTGTCGGATTGACAGACGAGTCCAAGGAACGGCTATAAGTCTGCGAGAGACAACGATTTTTTTGGATTTCGTTTGATCATCATGTTAAGCTCGCCATCCAACGGCGGGGTATTTCCATGATCAGCGACAAGCTGAACGACCTTCAGGACTATCCGTTCTGGCGCATGAACGCTCTGGTGAAGGACATTCCCTTGCCGGATGGACACGCTGATGCCATCCCTATGTGGATCGGCGAACCCAAACACGGCGTTCCCGAGATTGCCCGCGAGGCGCTTTCAGGCAGCTTTGACGGTTACGGGATCTACCCCCCGATCGAAGGCACGCCAGCCCTGGGCCGCACCATGGCGGGCTGGCTGAACCGGCGTTACGGCCTGCCCGACACCCTGATTGACCCGGATCGCGCCATCCTGCCGGTTCAGGGCACGCGCGAGGGCCTCTTCATGATCGCGCTGGCCGCCGTGCCGCGTGCCAAAGGCAGCAAGACCCCGGTTGCCCTTCTGCCCAACCCGTTCTACCAGCCCTATAAGGGCGGAGCGGTCTGTGCCGGTGCGGAACCGGTGTTCCTGTCCTGCAGGCGCGAAACCAACTTCCTGCCCGATCTGGATGCCCTGACGCCCGACGTGCTGGAGCGAACGGCGATCTTCTATCTGTGTTCACCGGCCAATCCCCAGGGCACGGTGGCTGATCTTGCCTATTACCGGCGCGCCGTCGATCTGGCCAGAAAGCACGATTTTCTGCTGGTTTCCGACGAATGTTACGCGGAAATCTACGACCGTGAACCACCGTCGGGCGTGATGGAAATCTGTGCTGCCGACAACGACCTTTCCAACGTCGTGTGCTTCCATTCGCTGTCCAAGCGTTCCAGCGTTCCCGGCCTGCGTCACGGCTTTGTCGCCGGTGATCCCGCCTTCCTGGAAGCCTTTCTGCGCCTGCGCAAATACGCCGCGGCGTCGAGTTCCATGTCCCACTATGCCGCCGCCGATGTCTTGTGGTCCGATGAGGCCCATGTGGCCGAGAACCGGCGTCTTTATCGCGAGAAGATCGACATTGCTGAGCGCATTCTGGGTAACCGCTTCGGATTCTATCGCCCGCCGGGCGGGTTTTTCCTGTGGCTGGATGTCGGCGACGGCATCGAGGCCTCCAAACGCCTGTGGGGCGAGGCTGCCGTGAAGGTGCTGCCCGGCCGCTACCTGGCCGAAGACATGCCCGACGGCAGCAACGAAGCTGCCGAATTCATCCGCGTTGCCCTGGTGAGCGATCTCGAGACCACCCGGACTGCTCTGACCCGCATTGCCGAGACCCTGTGATGGCGTGGCACATGCATCTTTCCCGATTTTCGCATCTTTCCAGCAAGCGAGCCTGATCATGGCAACCCGTAGCGCACCGAACTTCAGTTTTCAGTTTCTGCCTCCCCAGGCCGCAGCCTGGATGCGCCTGCGCGCCATCGAGACCCTGGGCATCGCCTGTGCCCTGACGGCGGGTTGGCTTCTGCTGGCGCTCTTTACCTATGACGCTGCCGACCCCTCGTTCAATCACGCGACCAATGCCGCGCCCGCCAACATGGCGGGGCTGCTGGGCGCGTTCACCTCCGATCTGGCCTTCACCTGGCTTGGGGTCGCAGCCTATCTGCCATCGTTGATCTTGTTTGCCTGGGCACGCCGCCTGATCGTGCGCCATGCCCTGCCGAATCCGGCATGGCGTCTGGTCATGACGCCCATTGCCCTGTTGCTGATCTGCCCTGCAATGACTCTGGCGGCCTGGCCCGGCGCCGATGGCCTGCCCGCCGGACCCGGTGGTCTGGCCGGGGCGCTGATCGCAACCGCGATGATCAAGGTTCCCCTGATTGCCGACCTGGCGGTCGGCTGGGTCGTGCTGGCCCTTGCCTTGCCGGGACTGGCCGCCTTTGCCTTTGCCACGGCGCTGCCCTGGACCGATCTTGCCACCCTGGGACGTGCGCTGCGCACAGCCTGGCAGTGGTCCTTTGAGAAGGCACGCGACGGTCTGCCCGCTCTGCGTGAAACCGTTCCCCAGATGCTGTCTGATCTGCGCGAGCGGTTTGCCCGCAGACCAGAGGAAACCGAAGACGTCCGTGAGGACGACGAAGAGGCCTGGTATGAGGAAGAAGAAGACGAGGAGCCTGCCACCGTCACCGCAACGGCTGCGCCGCGCAGGGTTGCCGAGCCGGAGAAACCTGCCGCCAAGGGTCGCGTCAAGCCGCGCGCCGATACGCCGGGCAAGACCCGTCGCAAGGCGCCCAAGCAGACCGCCTTTGCCTTTGATCCTTCCGATGGGTTCAGTCTTCCTGCCATCGAACTCCTGACCGAGGTCGATCATTCCACGCGCAAGCAGGTGGACGAAGAGGGGCTGGAACAGAACGCGCGCATGCTCGAAGGCGTGCTTTCGGATTTCGGCATCCGTGGCGAGATTGCCGATGTGCGTCCCGGTCCGGTCGTGACCATGTACGAGCTCGAGCCCGAAGCAGGCATCCGCGCCAGCCGCGTGATCGGCCTGGCCGACGACATTGCGCGGAACATGTCGGCCATCTCTGCCCGCGTCGCCGTGGTGCCCGGCCGCACGGTTCTGGGCATCGAGCTTCCCAACAAGGACCGCGAGACGGTTGCGTTGCGCGAGCTGATGGAATGCAGGGATTACAAGAAACAGGGCCTGAAGCTCCCCATTGCCCTGGGCAAGGAAATCTCCGGCGCACCGGTGATCGAGGACCTGGCCAACATGCCGCATCTGCTGGTCGCGGGGACCACAGGTTCGGGCAAGTCGGTCGCGGTCAACGCCATGATCCTGTCGCTGCTCTACCGCATGACGCCGGAAGAATGCCGCATGATCATGATCGATCCCAAGATGCTGGAACTCAGTGTCTATGACGACATTCCCCATCTGCTGACCCCCGTGGTCACGGAACCGGGCAAGGCCGTGATGGCGCTGAAATGGACCGTGCGCGAGATGGAGCAGCGTTACCGTGCCATGCAGAAGGTCGGCGTGCGCAACATTGACGGCTTCAACAAGCGTATCGAAGAGTCGCTCGCCAAGGGGCTGCCGCTGACCCGCGCGGTCCAGACCGGCTTCAACGCGGAATCGGGCGAGCCGGTCTTTGAAGAAGAGATGATCGCCGAGAAGAAACTGCCCTTCATCGTGGTCATCGTTGACGAGATGGCCGATCTGATGCTGGTCGCGGGACGTGACATCGAAGGTGCGATCCAGCGCCTGGCACAGATGGCACGTGCTGCGGGCATCCACCTCATCATGGCCACGCAACGCCCCTCGGTCGATGTCATCACCGGTACGATCAAGGCAAACTTCCCAAGCCGCATCAGCTTCCATGTCACGTCCAAGATCGACAGCCGCACCATCATCGGCGAACAGGGTGCCGAGCAGTTGCTGGGCAAGGGCGACATGCTGTTCATGCGTGGCGGCGGCCGCCTGACCCGTATTCACGGACCCTTTGTGGGCGACGACGAGGTCCAGCAGGTCGCCGAATTCCTGAGAAGCCAAGGCGAGCCCGACTACATTGAGTCCGTCACCGAAGAACCCTTCGAGATGCCCACCGATATGGGTGGCGTGGGCGGCTTTGCCGATGGCGGTGACAAGGATCAGGCGCTATATGATCAGGCCGTGTTCCTGGTGACCAAGGAACAGAAAGCCTCGACCAGCTTCATCCAGCGGCACCTGAAGATCGGCTATAACCGTGCCGCCACGATCATCGAACAGCTCGAGCGTGAAGGCGTGGTCAGCCCCGCCAACCATGTCGGCAAACGCGAAGTCCTGGCCGGAGCACCCCCGGAGTTGTGACCGTGCAGCAGCGTCATGATCATGTTTGCGCAGCCAATTGCGTGAATCTTGCCGGACCAGGGCTGAAATTGCCGGTTAAACCTTGTCGCGCGCCCGTTGCAGGCGCAAAAGATAACCTTCAGCTCCAACGCGCCGGTTAGCCCATGTTCCAGATCTACCTGCCCATCGCAGAGATGTCCGTCGACATTTTCCTGCTGCTGGGCATGGGTGGCATGGTCGGCTTTCTGTCCGGCCTGTTCGGCGTCGGAGGCGGTTTCCTGATGACTCCGCTGCTGATCTTCATCGGCGTCCCACCGCCTGTCGCGGTGGGCTCGGAAGTCAACCAGGTCGTGGCTGCATCGGTCTCCGGCTTCATGGCCCATTGGCGCCGACGCCAGGTTGATTTCAAGATGGGCGTCGTGCTGCTGGCCGGCGGCACCCTGGGCTCTGCCTTTGGTGTCTGGCTCTTCGATATCCTGCGCCAACTGGGCCAGATCGACCTGGTCATCTCGATTTCCTATGTCTTCATGCTGGGGTCGATCGGCACCCTGATGATGGTGGAATCGGTGCGTGCCATCCTGCGGCGGCGCGGCGGATCCACGGCCCGCAAAAAGGCGCATGTCCACAACTGGGCCCACGGCCTGCCCTTCAAGATGCGCTTCCGCACCTCGCGCCTCTATATCAGCGCCATCCTCCCAATCGGCTTGGGTTTCTTTGTCGGCGTGCTTGCCTCGATCATGGGTGTCGGCGGTGGTTTCCTGCTGGTACCGGCGATGATCTATCTGCTGGGCATGCCGGTCAGCGTGGTGATCGGCACCTCGCTCTTCCAGATCACCTTCGTCACGGCCGTGGCGACCATTCTGCATTCGGCCAACACCCAGACCGTCGATGTCGTTCTGGCCGGCCTGCTGACCCTTGGCGCGGTGATCGGCGCGCAGTTCGGTACGCGCGTCGGCGCGGAACTGCGTGGCGAGGAACTGCGCGGGCTGCTGGCTCTGGTCGTGCTGGGCGTTTGTGGGACGCTGCTGTGGCGCCTGATCAGTGAGCCTTCCAATCTGTTCAGCCTTTCCGTGGTGGGGCTCCATTGATCCGGCCCCGCCTTGCTGCCTTGTCGATCGCGCTGGCGATCCTGGCGTTGGCCATGCGCCCGGCCACGGCACAGGACCTCATTGCCGATCTGTCCAATCATCGCATCTCCATCACATCGGACTTCAAGGGCACGGAGCTCCTGGTCTTTGGCGCCATTGAAGGCGGTGGCGATGTCATCGTTGTGGTGACCGGCCCGCGCGACAATGTTGTGGTGCGCAAGAAGGACCGTGTCTTCGGAATCTGGATCAATGCGGAATCGGCTGAGTTCCGCAACGTGCCGGCCTTTTACGCTGTGGCCTCAACCAACCCGCTTGAAGAACTTGCGACACCCGATCAACTGCGGCTTTACGAAATCGGCCTTGCGGGACTCCGGGTCGATGCTGAGGACGACGTCGACGAGACCGAAGAAACGGAGTTTCTGGCCGCACTGATCGGCCTCAAGCAAGCGAATGGTCTATATCCGGAAGCGCCTCTGCACATCAATGTGTTCGGTGGTCGACTTTTCAGGGTCAAGATTCCCTTCCCGGCCGATGTGCCGGTGGGCTCCTATCTGGTCCAGAGTTTCCTGATTCGCGACGGCCAGGTGGTTGGAGCCCAGACGTCACCCCTGGAGGTGGGCAAGGGTGGATTCGGAGCGGACTTGTACGAATTCGCATACGAAGACGGCACACTTCACGGCATCCTTGCAGTGCTGGGTGCAGTGATGGCAGGCTTGTTGGGCAATCTGATGTTCCGGCGTCCCTGATCCAAACGCCACAGACCGGTAAGAGCCGGCAAGCCGAGGCGCCGAACGGGCGCGGCAAACAAGCGTGTAATGGAGAACCATGAGCGAGCAATCCGACAGTACCAATGCGCCCAGTGAACATGTCGCCGGACAGGTGAAGTTCCTGGTCTGCGTCGATGGCTCACCGCCCAGCCGCGTTGCCGTGCACTTTGCCTGCCGCCGGGCCAAGAACACCAATGGGCGCGTCGCCTTGCTCCACATCATCCAGCCCGTGGACTTTCGCCAGTGGTCTGGTGTCGAGGAAATGATGCGTGAGGAACGCCGCGAAGAAGCTGAAGCCCTGCTCCAGGAACTGGCCGCCGACGTCAACGGCTGGGCTGGCGTCATGCCTGAACTCCTGATGCGCGAGGGCCGCATCGGCGACGAGATTCTGGGTGCCGTCGATGAAGATCCCAGCATCGATCTTCTGTGCATCGGCTCCAATCCCGCCGACGGCAAAGGCAAGCTGGTGGGCTTTCTGGCCGGCAATCTTGCCGGACGTCTCTCGATTCCGCTGGTCATCGTGCCGGGCAGCCTGACCGACGAGAAGATCATCAACATTACCTGAGAGCATCCCGGCTCGCGCATAGCTCCCATGCATCCACACGTGGGGCCTTGACCCTGTGACCACGATCACTATGTAAGGGCCACGTTCGTGGCATTTGCCATACGCCAGCGCTGGCGATCACCTGATGCGCAGCGGTCCAAGCGACCGGAAGGAACGGAGAGCACCATGTTCATCCAGACCGAAGATACGCCCAACCCGTTGACCCTGAAGTTTCTGCCGGGCAAGGCCGTGATGACCTCCGGAACGGCCGATTTTTCCAACCAGGAAGCCGCAGAGCGTTCACCCCTGGCCCATCGCCTGTTTGATGTGGCCGAGGTCGAGGGCGTGTTCCTGGGGTCCGACTTTGTTTCGGTGACCAAAAGCGAAGGCGGTGACTGGCAGCTCATGAAACCCGCCATTCTGGGCGTGATCATGGAGCACTTCATCGCAGGCCGTCCGGTCATCGAAGGCGACAGCGAAGCCGCCGAAGAGAGCTTTGGCGAAGCCGATGCCGAAGTCGTAGGCCAGATCAAGGAACTGCTCGATACCCGCGTGCGTCCGGCCGTTGCCCAGGACGGCGGGGATATTGTCTTCCGCTCCTACCAGGACGGTATCGTCCACCTCACCATGCAGGGCGCCTGTCAGGGCTGCCCCAGTTCGACAATGACCCTAAAAATGGGCATCGAGAATCTTCTGAAACATTACATCCCCGAAGTGGTCGAAGTTCGCCCCGTTATGTAGGGCGAACCTGCCGTTCCTTCGGAGGACAGGGGTGGCGGCGATCAACGGTGGTTCAAAGGGAGCCTCCTTTTATGTCTGTCAAACTTTCCAGGTCTGTGGTCCTGCTGACCACAGCGTTTCTGACTCATGGCGCACTGGCTGACACAGCCGACGAGACCGGCACCAGCTCCGCTGTCTCGCCCCGTGCGGTCATCGCCATGGAGCCCGTGACCGAGACGTCCGAGGTTGTTGCAGAATCAGGGTTGCTGCCGGCCTCGGACGCAGAGACCGTGGACCAGATTCTCTCCGAAGCCGGATTCCAGGTTGCCAGCGTGCGCGAGGGTGACGCCCTGGTGCCGCGCCTCTACCCCACGGCCATGCCCCAGGACATGGCCGAGATCGATCAGGTGGCCGAGAAGAAGCGCATCTTCATCATGGTCATGCTGCCGCTGGTGCTGGCAGCCAACGAGAACATCCTCGAAGACCGTGTGCACCTGCTCTATCTCAAGTCGACGCTCGACATGGGTCAGGAACTTTCCGCCGAGGACCTGGCATGGCTCAACGAGCTTGCCGAGCTCTACTATGTCGACGACGCCGATCTCGACACGCTGGTTGCGCGCGTCGATGTCATTCCACCCTCGCTGGTACTGGCCCAGGCCGCGCTGGAATCAGGCTGGGGCACGTCGCGTTTTGCCCATGAGGGCAATGCCGTGTTCGGTCAGCGCTCGTGGGATGAAGACGACGGCATCGTGCCCGAAGCGCGCCGTTCCGATGAAACCCATGTCGTGAAGTCGTTCGATGGCCTGAAGGATTCCGTGCTGGCCTACCTCGTCAACCTGAACCGCCACAGCGCCTATCGCCACCTGCGCCAGATCCGCACCGCACTCCACAGCGAAAATCTGCCGCTGGACGGCTGGACCCTGGCCGCCGGTCTGGACGATTACGCCGAGGAGCCCGACTACATCGAACTGGTGCGCTCGGTCATCCGCTTCAACAAACTCACCGATTTCGACAACGCCCGCCTGGCTGACCTGGCTCTCTGACCGGCCCATCTGCCAACTCGCGCTGCGTTGAAGGTCGGCGTGGCACGAAGGGTGATGTATATCGCCAGAGCCCAGATCATGGCGAACGCTGCGTATCGCTCAGCGAGCGCAAGAATTCCGCCACGGGTGATGCTGCCATCCTTGAAGATGGTCACACCAAGACTGTTCACGGTTGCATTGCCCGACTCGGCAACTCCAGCCTGCACCGCAACCATCAGAACCATGCATAGAACGCCGCTGGCCAGTACGGCAGCGATGAACGATCGGGTCGCATACCAGAAGAACACAAAGAGAAAAAAGTACGGGATCGCAAAAAGGACGATCGCGATCATCCCGACCGCATAACGTCCCGACACTCCGTTCAGGGCCAACGCCGCTAGAAATGTCAGAAGCAGAAAAAGCCTCAGTTCGCCGGACGTCACGAATGTGCTGTCGCTGCGGCGCTCCTCATACGAGCGGCACTTGCGAAAGCTCATTCAACACCTCCGGGCACGAGGAACGGCAGGCCCAGCCAGCGGAAGCGGCCGTCCGGTGTCGGAAGCGTGCAGTTGAGACGGCTGCGGCCAGGGCCGAAGGGCCGGTCGAGCCGGACCTCGACATGGCGATCGCCCAGCAGTTCCAGATCGACATTCGCATCGTTGGAGGCAAAACAGGCCAGTCGGTGGAGGGAGCCCACGGATTCGTCGGCGGTGAAGCCGATGGACGGCGGGTTGGCGCTGCCCGAACCGCGGATCGGCATGTCTTCGGGCATGATGTCGCGCACCGGGAACGCCAGAGTATCGACGATGGTCGCAAAACGATCAGGCTCGCCATACCGTTCGTTGAGCGCAAAACGCGGCAGCGTGTAACGATTGGCGCCGGCTGCAACAGCCCCGGAATGCTGGCCGAAGGCGGCGGCATAACCGGCGTTTTCGATCATCGCGACCAGTTCGGCACTGTATTCGCCATAGGGATAGGCAAAGAGGCGCGGCACGAAACCCAGTTCGCGCAGGAAGGTCGAGGTCATGCGCGCCAGATCCTGCTCCATGGTGCCACGGTCCATGAAGGCCATGTGGCCATGGGCGGCACTATGGGCACCGATTGTGACGCCGGCTTCGACCATCGTGCGAATCTCATCCCAGCTGAGGGCACCGGCGACCTGACCAACCGAATCGGTATTGACGAACAGGGTGAACGGCAGGCCCGCTGCCTGCAGTCGCGGAAACGCCTGAGTAAAGGTGGACCGGTAGGTATCATCGATGGTGATGGCGATGGTACGGTCGGGCAGGGATGTACCTGCAGCGAGCGCGTCGACAATCTCTTCGAGCGGCAGGACGTTGTAACGCCCGTCGGTCAGGGTTGCGATGTGCGCTTCGAACTGGTCGAGCCGGATGTTGGTCGAGGGCACACCCTCATCGCCGAACCGGTGATACATCAGGACCACGGCCGAGGCGGGCTCCGCAACGACTTGCGCATGAACCGCCGGTACCGCAGGGATGACAGTGCCCAGGGCGAGCGTTACACCTGTCAGCCAGCCCACGATACGCGCGCGCAGGAACTCCGCCATGGACACGCTTGACGACAAGGCCCTTGATCTCCTCTTTCGCGAGGCGCGCACGGTATCGCGCTGGCAGGACCGCAAGGTCAGCCGGGAAACACTCGAAGCGCTGTGGGATCTCGCCCGGATGGGCCCGACAAGCGCGAACTGTTCACCCATGCGTGTCACCTTTGTCGTCAGCGATGCCGCCAAGGCACGGCTCGAACCCCATCTCATGTCGGCCAATGTTGAACAGACCATGGCAGCCCCCGTGGTCTCCATACTGGCCTATGACACAAAGTTCTACGAGCATTTGCCGCGACTATTCATGGAAGAGGCCGTTTCCTGGTTCACATCCAGCGCGGAACTGGCCCAGGAAACCGCGTTCCGCAACGCCACCCTGCAGGGCGCCTACTTCATCCTGGCCGCCCGCGCACTGGGCCTGGACTGTGGCCCCATGTCAGGCTTTGACGGCGACGGCGTGGACAAGGCGTTTTTTGAGGGCACCAGCTACAAAAGCAATTTCCTGGTCAATCTGGGCTATGGCGACCGCACGGGTCTGGACCCGCGTGCCTATCGATTCGCGTTTGACGAGGCCTGCGAGATTGTCTGATGCTGGCACCGTTAGGCCATCATGCCCGTGCCTGCCGCGCGATCGCTGAGCACGGGATAGCGGCGCGGTGTGAAGAGCTGATAGTGCCACCATTCGTTGACGTACCAGTCAAATCCCGCCGCCGTCATGATGCCCAGCAGCAGGAAACGGTTGGCGCGCTGAGCCGGCGTGATACCAACCGCATCATGATGACCGTTGGCGGTGAGATCATCGACCGGGCCACCCATGTCGATCTCGCACCCGTCGGCATCCAGCAGGGTGACATCGACCGCGACACCCCGGCTGTGGGGCGAGCCACGACGGGGATCGGCGACATAGTCGGAGTCGGGCGTGTGGTTCCACAAGGCCCATTGTGCTTCCGAGGGGCGGAAGGCATCGGTGATCTTCAGGCGCAGGTCCTGTTCGGCGGCGTAACCCACCGCAAGCTCCAGACAGGCTGCAGCATCGGCATGGAGAAAACAGCGCGGGTTGGCATAGATGGCTTGCCCCATGAAGTTGTCGTCATGGCCATAGACAAGATCGACAACAACGTCGAAACGGGGCGGGCTGATTTCGACCAGCAGTGTCATGTTGGATCCCCTCGGATTGACGGCAACGTTACCACGCAGGCACACAGCATCCCATGAAGGTTCTGGCACTTGATTCAACCCTGGCGGCCTGTTCCGTGGCCGTGTGTGACGGTGAAGCGGTCCTGGCCAACGGTTGGGAAGCGATGACCCGCGGTCATGCCGAACGCATGATTCCCATGGCTCTGGAAGTCATGACACGCGCGGACCTGCCGTTCGACGGGCTTGATCTGATTGCAGTGACCGTGGGGCCCGGCAGCTTTGCCGGTGTGCGTGTGGGTCTGGCCGCGGCACGCGGCCTGGCGCTGGCTGCAGACCTGCCGGTTGCCGGTTTCACGACCCATGAAACCATCGCGGCATCCCTGGATGCAGACACACTGGGTGAGCGGTCGCTGGCTGTCGCCCTGGATGCACGACGGGGTCAGATCTATCTCCAGACCTTTGCGCGGGACGGTGCAACACTTTCCCCGCCCCTGATTGCCGAACGCGCCGATTGCCGCCTTGCCGAAGGTGCCTGGCTGGCGGTCGGCAGTGGCGCCGATGCCTTTGCGGATCATGCCGGCGTTGTGGTTGATGCCGCGCTGCGGCTACCCGATGCGCGCGATGTTGCCGCGCTGGCCATCCGGCGCTTTGGGCGCGACAGCGAAGCGTTTCCCAAAGCGCCTCCGGCGCCACTCTATCTGCGCGCCGCCGATGCCAAGCGGCCGGGAGAACTTGCACCGGTCAAGCTGCACGTGGCCAATGCGGGGGAGAGCCAGCGGCTTTCGGCGCTGCATGGGCGCTGTTTCCGGGAGCCATGGGCCGCTGATTTCATCGGCCGTGTGCTGGAACGCCAGAACAGTTTTGCGCTGGTTGCCGTCGACCCCAGGGGACAGGAAAGGGGCTTTGCCTTTGTTCGCCAGACCGCCGACGAAGCCGAACTGCTTTCCATCGGTGTCGTTAAGGATGCACGCAAGTCGGGAATCGGCGCGCGCCTGCTGGCCGGCGTCACGGACCGGGTGCGCAGCGCCGGAGCCAGATACCTGTTTCTGGAGGTTGCCGAGGACAACCTTGCCGCACGCACGCTTTATGCCCGGGCTGGTTTCAAGCAGACGGGTCGTCGCAAGGGCTACTACGAAAACGAACAAGACAGCGTCGATGCGCTCACGCTGACACGCGCGCTTGGTTAGGCCTTCCTGACCACCAGACGCCAGACCTGCGAGCCCTCTTCCTCCTGCTCAAGGGAGAGGATCTGATGACCATGCTCCTCGACCGAACGGGGCACATTCTTGAGCGGTTCACCATCGTTCAGACGCACCTCGACCGTTTCGCCCACCGCCATCTTCTCGATCGCGATCTTGGTTTTCACGAACGTGAGCGGACAGACATCAGGTGTGATATCGAGGAAAACGTCGGTGTCGGTATGCGCGGTGTTCTGGCTCAACATCGGACCTTTCAGCAAACAGAAGCCCCAAATGGGCTTTTGCATTATATGGTTGCCACGGGGCCTTGGTGAAACCATCTCCTGGAGCATATCCCGTTTGCGCCGAATCGCTGGCGATCCGGTGCAAACATGTGAAGCTGCTCTTGCCTTATAAGATGAGGCGGGGATCGGCGCGGGCCATGGTGCTGGCGTGAATTGCGGGTTAAAATTCAGACATCATGACATCGCGTATTGAACAGGCTTGTATCGACAAGGGTTTGAAGATGACCGAACAGCGGCGCGTCATCGCCCGCGTTCTGTCGGATTCCGAAGACCATCCCGATGTCGAAGAAGTCTACCGAAGGGCCTCGGCACTGGATGACCGGATCAGTCTGGCAACGGTTTATCGCACACTGCGCCTGTTCGAGGATTCCCAGATTATCCAAAGTCACGACTTTGGTGGTGGCCGGGCGCGATACGAAGCGACCGAAGAAGACGAACACCACGATCACCTGATCAATCTGGACACCGGCGAAGTCATCGAGTTTTTCGACGAGGAACTTGAAGCCCTGCAGGAGAAAATCGCCAAACGCCTGGGCTTCCGCCTGGTCGACCATCGCCTCGAGCTTTACGGCAAGGCCGTGAAGCCGACCAAGGACTCCTGATCTTGGGTGCAGGCCATGCATGAGGCGAGCAGCGAGGCAGCCCCCCTGGAGACCGGCATCATGCTGGGTCCCCTGGAACTGCGCCTGGCGCGCGACGAATCCGAGATTCGCGCCGTCCAGAGGCTGCGTTACCGCGTCTTCTATGACGAGATGAAGGCCAAGCCGATCGGCTCCATGAAGGCCGAAGGGCGCGATTTCGATGAATTCGACGAGGTTTGCGACCATCTCATCGTGCGCGATACCAAACGTGAGGGCGACGAAGCCATTGTCGGCACCTATCGCCTGCTGCGCCGCTCTGTCGCCGAGAAGTTCGGCAAGTTCTACACATCAGGCGAATACGACATATCCAAACTGCTGGCCGTTGAAGGCGAGCTCGTCGAACTGGGCCGCAGTTGCGTCGACATGAACTATCGCGCCGGCGCGGCGGTTCAGGCCCTGCTGCGTGGTCTGGGTGCCTATGCCAACCAGCACGATATCCGCATCATGTTCGGCTGTGCCAGCCTGCACGGCATCGATCCTGATGAACTGGCACGGCCGCTTTCCTATCTCCACCATCATCTTCAGGCGCCGGCCGCAATCTGCCCGCGCGCCCTTGATGACCTCTATGTCGACATGAACCGGCTGCCCGCCGATGAGATCGACGCCATCAAGGGACGCTCCAGTCTGCCGCCGCTGATCAAGGGCTATGCCAGGGCCGGTTGCCGCTTTGGCGATGGTGCGGTGATCGACTACCAGTTCAACACCACCGATGTATGCGTTGTGCTCGACATGTCCGCCATCTCGGACAAGTTCGACAAACGCTACAAGAAGGACGAGGAGGCCGAGGACGACGATCTGGGTTCCGGTCCCGGGGGCGCTTAAATGGTGCCGGGCGCATGACGCTGCTCGCTGCGATCCGGGCATTGGGCTATGTCGGCTTCACCCTGATCTGCCTGCCTGTGCAGATCGTTCTGGTGACCCTTGGTGCGCGCGCAAGCCACGCCTTTCCGCAGTTCTATCACCGCATCGTGCTGCGCATTCTGGGTATCCGCCTGGACATTCGCGGACGCGTGGCGCTTGAGCGTCCCTGCCTGTTTGTCGCCAACCATACGTCCTACCTCGACATCGAGATCCTGGGCGCCCTGGTGCGCGGAAGCTTTGTTGCCAAGTCCGAAGTCGGCAGCTGGCCGGGTTTCGGCCTTCTGGCCAAGCTGCAGCGCACCGTCTTTGTCGACCGGCGCCGCAGCCAGGCCGGAAAACACAAGACCGCCATTCAGGAGCGCCTGGAAGCGGGTGAACGCCTGATCCTGTTCCCCGAAGGCACGACCAGCGACGGCAACAAGGTCCTGCCCTTCAAGCGCGCCCTGTTCGCCGTGGCCCAGCAGCGCATCAACGACAAACCTGTCGCCCTGCAGCCGGTCTCCATCGCCTATGCCGGGTTTTCCAACCTGCCCATGGATCGTGAACTGCGCCCCAACTATGCCTGGTACGGCGACATGGACCTGGTGCCCCATGCCTGGCAGATGCTGAAAACCGGGGTTGTGACGGTCATCGTGCAGTTCCATCCGACCCTGACCATCGAAGATGCCGGCGACGACCGCCGCGTCCTGGCCGAGCAATGCCAGCAGATCATCGGTGACGCCGTCTCCACCGCACTCTCGGGCCGCCTGCCACCCAAGCGGAAGCGCGGCCTGGGCGGTCGGCTGAAGAAGGCGCGCACGAATTGACTCAAGCAGGGTTGCTAAGGCATGGTGACCGTTCCGCACTGGTCGGGTTCCGGCAAGGAGCGGCGGATTTGGAACCAGAGACCGGACCTTGCTAAAGCGATATGAACCGCTTCCATACTGAACGCTCTTGAAGCGTCATCACAGCGATCCGCGATTGCCCAGAAAACTCTATATCAAGACCTATGGCTGCCAGATGAATGTCTACGACTCCGGTCGTATGGCCGATCTGCTGGCGCCGTTGGGTTATGAAGCGACCGATGCGCCGGACGGGGCGGATCTGGTCATCCTAAACACGTGCCATATCCGCGAGAAGGCGGCAGAAAAGGTCTATTCCGAGCTTGGCCGGTTGCGCCCCCTGAAGGAAGAAGCGGCCGAGCGGGGCGATCAGATGCTGATCGCCGTGGCGGGTTGTGTTGCCCAGGCCGAGAGCCAGGAAATGCGCCGCCGCGCACCGGTCGTGGATCTGATCGTGGGGCCCCAGACCTATCACCGCCTGCCCGAACTGGTCGCACGCGCGCACCGTTCGACCGGCGCGGTCCTCGACACCGACTTTCCCGCAGAATCGAAGTTTGACCACCTGCCTGAAACACAGGCGGTTGAGGGGCCTTCCGCCTTCCTTTCGGTGCAGGAAGGCTGTGACAAGTTCTGCACGTTCTGTGTTGTTCCCTATACGCGGGGTGCCGAGTTTTCGCGTCCCGGAGAGGCCGTGCTGACCGAAGCACGCCGTCTGGTTGGCGCTGGCGTGCGCGAAATCACGCTGCTGGGTCAGAACGTCAATGCCTATCACGGGGAAGGGCCCGATGGCCGCGACTGGACCCTGGCGCGCCTGATCCGTAAACTTGCTGAGATCGATGGCCTGGACCGCATCCGCTACACGACCTCGCACCCTCGGGACATGGACGATGATCTGATCGCCGCCCATGGCGAGGTCGACGCCCTGATGCCCTATCTGCACCTGCCGGTACAATCGGGCAGCGACACGATCCTGAAAGCCATGAACCGGCGCCACACCGCCGATGACTATCGACGGCTGATCGACCGCATCCGCCACGCCCGACCCGATATTGCGATGTCGGGTGATTTCATTGTCGGCTTTCCCGGCGAGAGCGATGCCGACTTTGCCGATACGTTGCGGCTCGTCACCGACGTCACCTATGCGTCGGCCTTTTCGTTCAAGTACAGCGCCCGACCGGGTACGCCGGCTTCGACCGCGGGCCAGCAGGTTGACGATGCCGTGAAATCCGACCGGCTTGCCGCGCTTCAGCAGATCCTGGATGCCCAGCAGGTGGCGTTCAACCATGCCACGGTGGGTTGCCAGGCGCCGGCGCTGTTTGAGCGGATTGGCCGCAGGCCCGAACAGATGGTGGGACGCACGCCCTGGCTGCAGGCCGTCTATGTTGAGGCGCCTCTGCAGCTTCTGGGGCAGATTGCGCCCGTAACGCTGGTGGAAGCCAATGCAAAGTCCCTGACCGGTATTCTGGCCGATACCGCCGGTGACACCATGCAGCAACCTGCCGAGCAGGTGGCCTGATGGCGATCCCCACCGTGCAGGATACCGCCGAAGCGTTGCGTTACCTGACCTTTGACGACAATGCCCTGTTGTCGGTTCTCTACGGCGACCACGACCGCAATCTGGCACGTATCGAGCAGCAGCTTGAGGTCTCGTTGACCTCGCGCGGGAACCAGATCGCCGTGGCAGGGCCGGAGGGTTCTGCAGACGCGGCTGTGGCTGTTCTCAATCAGTTGTATGGTCGTCTCAAGAGCGGCCTGTCGGTCGGGCTGGCTGACGTCGATGCCGCACTGCGCATGGCCAGCGATCCCCTGCCCGATGGCGAGACAGCGGCACCGATGATGGAGATCCGCACGCCCAAGCGGCGAATCACGCCGCGATCGCGCAACCAGGCCCGCTATCTCCAGACTCTGATGGATAGCGAACTGGTGTTTGCGCTGGGGCCGGCGGGTACCGGCAAGACCTATCTGGCCGTCGCCATGGCCGTTGCCATGATGGAAGCAGGCAAGGTGGATCGCATCGTGCTGTCGCGCCCGGCCGTGGAAGCCGGTGAACGACTGGGCTTCCTGCCCGGCGATCTGCGCGACAAGGTCGATCCCTATCTTCGCCCGCTCTATGACGCACTCCATGACATGATGCCTGGTGAAAAGGTCGCGCGCCGCATGGAAAGCGACGACATCGAGGTTGCCCCGCTTGCCTTCATGCGCGGGCGCACGCTGGCCAACGCCTTCGTCATTCTCGACGAGGCACAGAACACGACACCGGTGCAGATGAAGATGTTCCTGACCCGCCTGGGCGAGAATGCCCGCATGGTGGTGACCGGCGATCTGACCCAGGTGGATCTGCCCGCCGGGCAGACTTCCGGTCTGGCCGATGCGCTGCGTGTGCTCGAAGACGTCAAGGGCATCAGCACCGTGCGCTTCACGGCTGCCGATGTCGTACGCCATGAACTGGTTACCCGGATTGTGCGCGCCTATGACGGCCAGGGTGCCAAGTCGGAGCGGCAATGATGGTTGAAAGCCTTCCTTCGAGTATGACCGGCAGGGTCGAAGTCGACCTTGCCCTTGAGGATGCTGCCTGGCTCGAGGCGCTGCCGGATGCGCCCGCTGCCGCCGAATTGGCTGGTATTGCGGCGCTCGATCACGTTTGCCCCGGACCCCAACTTTCCATGGCCGTTGTTCTGACCAATGACGAAGCCGTTCGCGCACTCAACGCCCGCTGGCGCGGGCAGGACAAGGCCACGAACGTCTTGTCGTTTCCGGCAGAAGACCTGGTTGCGGGAACGATGCCCTCCATTCCGTCCGGCGCACCCCGGGACCTTCCCATCGAGATCGGAGATGTCGTGCTGGCACGCGAGACCGTGCTGCGCGAGGCCGAAGAAAGCGGCGTGCCTGCCCGCAACCACCTGTGTCACCTGGTGGTGCACGGCAGCCTTCACCTCCTGGGATATGACCATGAAGAAGAAGACGATGCCGTTGCTATGGAAGCTCTTGAGTCCCAGGTGCTGTCCAGTCTCGGGATACCCAACCCCTATGCGTGAAAGACACCATGGCTGATCGAACAACGCCCGTATCACCAAATCCTGTCGGATTCGCCGGTTGGCTGCGCAAGCTGGTCGGTGGGCGCAGCGGCGAGAGCCTGCGCGAAACCGTCGAGGAATTGCTGGAGGACTATGAGGACGACGGCACGACACTGTCGGATGCCGAGCGCGCCATGCTGGTCAATCTGCTCGAGTTCGGGGAGTTGCGTGTCGATGACGTGATGGTTCCCCGCGCCGACGTGTTGGCGATCGAGGTTTCGGCTGGGCTTGCCGAGGTTGTCGAGATCATGCGCCGGGAAGGCCACTCCAGATTACCAGTCTATCGCGAGTCCCTGGACGACCCCATGGGCATGATCCATGTGCGCGATCTGCTGGACCACTGGGGCACACCGCCTCCGGGTCCACCGCTGGAATCGGTCGTGCGTGATGTTCTGTTTGTCCCGCCTTCGATGCCGGTGCTGGATCTTCTGATCAAGATGCGGACATCACGGGTACACATGGCCTTGGTGGTCGATGAGTTCGGCGGCATCGACGGGCTTGCCACGATCGAGGATCTGGTCGAGCCCATCGTGGGCGAAATCTGGGATGAGCACGACAGCGACGACGGCCATCTGCTGTCGGAGAAGGGCGGCGTGTTCGAAGCCCATGCCCGCGCCTCCGTTGAAGAGCTTGAAGAGATGACCGGCTGTGATCTGCTTCCCGATGAGCGCGACGAGGATATCGAAACGCTCGGCGGGCTGGTCTACTCCTTGCTGGGGCGGATACCCGTGCGCGGTGAAGTGATTCCCCACGAGTCCGGCCTGGAGTTTGAAATCGTCGATGCCGATCCACGGAGGATCAAACGCCTGCGTGTGCGTTATGGCGCATCGCGGAGCTGACGCCGGCGCGGTGCTGAAGCCCGAAAACCTGCCCGAGCAGCTTGCAATGCTGCATGGCTGGCGCCGTTGTCTGGCGGCCCTTGGCCTTGGCCTGTTGCTGGCAGCAGCCCTGCCCCCCTTCTACATTCTGCCCGTTGCCCTGATTTCCCTGACCGGGCTTGCCTGGATCCTGAACGGTGCGCGCTCGTTCCGTCGTGCCTGGTTCGACGGCTGGCTCTTCGGCATCGGGTTTTCGGGCGGTGGGTTCTACTGGATCGCCAATGCGCTTCTGGTCGATGCGGACCGGTTCGGATGGCTGTATCCCCTGGCGCTCCTGGCCATTGCGCTGGGCTTTGGCCTGTTCCCGGCTTTGGCTTGTGTGCTTGCCCGGTTCGCGCCTTCGGGCGCGGCACGGGCCGGTGCGCTGATGTTGGCCTGGCTTCTGGTGGAATGGCTGCGCAGCTGGGTGCTGACCGGGTTTCCCTGGAACATGCTTGGCACCTCCCTGGGCCTCTCGGATGCACTGCTGCAACCGGCCGCCTGGGGTGGTCCGTGGGCCTTGTCGGCAATCATCCTGCTGGCGGCCCTGCTGCCCGCTCTCATGACCCGCACCGGCAGGTTGCCACGTGGCCGGGCGCTGATCGCCATGGGTCTGTCAGTCGGCATCATGGCGGTCGTCTGGGGCGTGGGCAGCCTGCGACTATCCGAGCATCCCACAACCTATCAGCAAGATGTCGTCTTGAGGCTTGTCCAGGCCAAAATTGCGCAAGCCGACAAGTGGCGCAGCACACTGCAGGAATCGCATTTTGCAACGCATATTGCGCTGAGTTTGTCGCAACCTGCGAGCGAGCAACCCACCGCGGTCATCTGGCCGGAGGCTGCCATTCCGTTCCAGCTGTTGCGCCGACCGGTAACCCTGCAGGAAGCCGCTTCCATTGTGCCCGAGGGCGGCCTGCTGCTGGCCGGTGCCGTCCGCGCGTCGGAGGCGGCAGACGGTACCCTGCGACCCTGGAACAGCATGCTGGTCGTCGACCAGACCGGTCTCGTGGCGACCTATGACAAACATCACCTGGTGCCGTTCGGGGAATACGTGCCTCTGCGTGGCGTTCTGCCCATCGACAAGCTGACACCCGGCACGACCGACTTTGCCGCCGGACCTGGTCCCGTGGTCATGAATCAAGGAAACCTGCCGCCTTTCGGCCCCCTGATCTGCTATGAAGTGATCTTTCCGGCCGAAATCACCAGGGATCAGGGGCGACCATCCTGGTTGCTCAACATCACGAACGACGGCTGGTATGGCGACTCCACAGGACCCTATCAGCACTTTCAGGCTGCCCGTCTGCGCGCTGTCGAACAGGGATTGCCCATGGTGCGGGTCGCCAATACCGGCATCAGCGGCTTCATTGACCCCATGGGACGCGTGCTATCCAGCCTGCCTCTGGGTCATCGCGGTGTCCTCGACGGCGCGCTTCCGGAGCCTGTTGCCGCACCGACGCTTTATGCGCGGTGGGGTGACTGGACACTGTTTTTCAGTCTGATCCCTTTGGCCCTGATTCTGGCCTGGACCTTGCACACCTCTCATCGTGTGGGCGATGGGGGAACAGGTTCCGCAACCGGACGGTGCTAGCACTGAGGGTTGATTCGGGTCACGTTCTTGTCCGATGCGGTTGGTGCTGTTGGGGCTCTTGAAAACCGTGTCGGTACCCGTCGAGCGCAGTAACGAACGGGAACGCAGAGAAAGAACCAGAACCTATGGTAAGCAAACCAAATCCGATCGACATTCATGTCGGTGGCCGCGTCAGATTGCGTCGGACCCTGCTGGGAATGAGTCAGGAGAAACTGGCACAGGCACTGGGACTGACCTTCCAGCAAATTCAGAAATACGAGCGCGGTGCGAACCGGATTGGCTCCAGCCGTCTGTTCAAGCTGTCGCAGATCCTGGACGTGCCGGTCAGCTTCTTCTTCGATGACATGACCGAGGAAACCGCCACAGGCGGTGGCGCCGCACCGCCGGCTTCTCCGCCGGAGGATCCTTCAGGACCCGACACCCTGACCAAACGCGAAACATTGGAACTGGTGCGTGCCTATTACCGCATCCCTGATGATCGTCTGCGTCGCAAGGTCTTCGAGCTGGTGAAGGCTGCCGGACCCAAGGACAAGCCTGCCGAAGGCTGATCTGATTGCCGACCTCCGGGGCACCCTCGTGTTCACCGGGGTCGGCACCCTCACTGCCGAAACTTCGTACCGCGTGCATGCATGTGGCCAAAAACTGTGGCAATACGTCAAAAATCTTGACCCATCAGTCCGCTTCGGCGAGTGTCGCGCGCATCAGAATGCTGCTGCGTGCCAGCCATTCGGTTCCTGTTTTACCATCAGCGTCATGGGAGAGTGATCGTGGCGAGAAAGAGCTACCTGTTCACCAGCGAATCGGTGTCCGAAGGTCACCCCGACAAGGTCTGTGACCGCATCTCCGATGCCGTGGTGGACGCCTATCTGGGTGCCGATCCAACCGCCCGCGTTGCCTGCGAGACCCTGACAACGACCAACCTGATCGTCATTGCCGGCGAAGTTCGTGGACCCCATGAGGTCATCGACCGGGTCGAGGAACTTGCACGCAATGCCGTGAAGTCGATCGGTTATGAACAGGACGGCTTTCACTGGAAGAACGCCGAAGTGCAGGTGCACCTGCATGAGCAGTCCGCCGATATTGCCCAGGGCGTCGATGCCGACGGCAACAAGGCCGAGGGTGCAGGTGACCAGGGCATCATGTTCGGGTACGCCTGCCGCGAAACGTCGGTTCTGATGCCGGCTCCGATCCATCTTTCCCATCAGATCCTCAAACGCCTGGCAGACGTGCGCCACGACGGCACCGAGCCGCTGCTGGCGCCAGATTCCAAAAGCCAGGTGACGCTCACCTATGAAGACGGCAAGCCGGTGCGCGCGACCTCCGTGGTGGTATCGACCCAGCACGACGCCAGCCTCAACCAGGACCAGGTCAAGGAAATCGTGCGTCCCTATGTCGAGGAAGTCCTGCCCGACGGCTGGATGTGCCCAGAAGACCAGTTTTATGTGAACCCGACCGGCAACTTTGTCATTGGCGGACCCGATGGTGACTGCGGCCTGACCGGACGCAAGATCATCGTCGACACCTATGGTGGCGCAGCACCCCATGGCGGCGGCGCCTTCTCGGGCAAGGATCCCAGCAAGGTCGACCGTTCGGCCGCCTATGCCAGCCGTTACCTCGCCAAGAATGTCGTGGCGGCGGGTCTGGCTGATCGCTGCTCGATCCAGCTTTCCTATGCCATCGGTGTTGCTGATCCGCTGTCGGTCTATGTCGACACCTACGGCACCGGCCAGTGTGACGAGGCAGCGCTTGAGAAAGCCCTGCGCGAGGTCATGGACCTGACGCCCCGCGGCATCCGCAACCACCTCCATCTCGACCGGCCGATCTACGAGCGCACGGCGGCCTATGGCCATATGGGTCGCGAGCCCGAAGCCGATGGTGGTTTCTCGTGGGAAAAGACCGATCTGGCTGACACACTCAAGTCCGCACTGGCGTAACGTCATTCCCTGTGATCTCGTTTAACGGGATCACAGGCTGCCCTGTCGCCATGAAACAGAACGGATTCACCTGATAGGTGCGAACGATGGATGGTTCGCCCCTGTCACGATCCGCTCTAGCCGATTGCACCGATGGCCAAACAGATTCCCACTCCCGGCCGCCAGCGGCTTTTCGGCCGCCGCAAGGGCCATGAGCTGACGCCACGGCGTCAGGCTCTGGTCGACGAGGTTCTGCCAACCATCCGGCCGGAGATCGACGAGGACGGACGGCTGGACCTGAAGGGCCCGGTTGCGGGGAAAGATCAGCTGTGGCTGGAAATAGGCTTTGGCGGCGGAGAGCATCTGGCCTGGCAGGCAAAACACAATCGCGACGTCACGGTGATCGGTGCCGAACCCTTCATCAACGGCGTGGCCAGCCTGCTCGCCCATGTCGAGGATGAGCAGCTCGACAATGTACGTATTCTCGACGACGACGTGCGACCGCTTCTCGAAGCACTGCCCGATGCCAGCCTTGAGCGCATCATGGTCCTGTTTCCCGACCCCTGGCCCAAGACACGCCACAAGCGTCGCCGCATCGTCAACCCGCTCACAGTCGAACGGTTTGCCGTTCTGCTCGCCGATGGTGGCGAATTGCGGCTGGCCACCGACATCATGGACTATGCCCGTTGGATGATGACGGCCGTCTGGCCCCATCCCGATCTGGTCTGGACGGCGCGCCGGCCAGGCGACTGGCAAGACCGCCCCGACGACTGGCCCGGAACGCGTTATGAAGCCAAGGCAGGGAAAGCCGGGCGCACGCCGGTCTATCTGACCTTCAAACGCCGAAACCGTTAGAGCCTGATCGCTTCAGGCCGCACACGGTCTGGTGCGATCCTGCTCTAGGCTTTGAGAAAACCCATGATCTCTTCGACCTCGTCCTGGATCGGCATGGCGATCGCGCGCGCGCGTTCCGCACCGTCTTTCAGGACACCGTCGACGTAACCCGGATCAGCCATCAGACGTTTCATTTCCTCACCGACCGGGCCCAGTTTCTCGACCGCCAGTTCCGTCAGCGCCTTCTTGAAGTCACTGAACTGCGCGCTGGCATAGTCGTCCACCACAGCCTGACGGGAGGTGTCGGCCAGGGCCGCATAGATCGTGATCAGGTTCGAGGCTTCGGGCCGGTTCTCGGCGTCATAGGTGACACCAGGCTCACTGTCGGTACGTGCCTTGCGGAACTTCAGCGCAATGGTGTCGCGGTCGTCGTTGAGATTGATGCGCGAGTAATCGCTCTCGTCGGACTTCGACATCTTCTTCGTTCCGTCACGCAGGGACATTACCCGCGTCGCCTCGCCGGTGATGACCGGTTCGGGCAGCGGAAAGAAGTCGACGCCGAACTGACGGTTGAAGGCACCGGCAATATCGCGGCTGAGCTCGAGATGCTGCTTCTGATCCTCGCCCACGGGCACGTGCGTGGCGTGATAGCCGATGATGTCGGCGGCCTGGAGCACGGGGTATCCGTAAAGTCCCAGACTTGCCTGCTCACGTTTCTTGCCGGCCTTTTCCTTGAACTGGGTCATGCGGTTCAGCCAGCCCAGCGGTGTCAGGCACGACAGCATCCAGCCCAGGCGCGGATGCATCGGGCACTGGCTCTGGTTGAAGATGACGCACCGTTCGGGGTCGAGCCCCGAGGCCAGGAAACCGGCCGTCACCTCACGCGTATTGGCGCGCAGTTCCGCAGGGTCGTACGGCATGGTGATGGCATGCAGATCGACGATGCAATAGATGCACTCGTAGTCGTCCTGCATTTCCACGAAACGTTTCAGGGCGCCAAGATAGTTGCCAAGGTGCAGGCTGCCGGTCGGCTGAATGCCGGAAAAAACCCGATTCATCGGGACCACTCCATTGTCAGATTGGCCGCGTTATCGCGCGGGGACACGGGACGGTCAAGCAGCAGGCGAGTCTCTAAGCGACATCCATGGCGAGAACGAGTCAGACCCGGACTCGCTGATGTGGCATGGTAAGCGCCAGTGGAGGGCATGGATGCGATGGACAACTACCACCTCAAGACCGAGATCTCGACCTTCGAAGCCAATCGGTATCGCTTAGAAGCCGAACATATGGGTGAATATGTCGTGATCCGCGAGACCGAGATCCTGGGTCTTTTTCCCGATTGCGACAGCGCGGCACGTAGCGCCCTGCAGCAATGCAGTGCCGAAGAACCGTTTCTCCTGCGCCAGATCGGCCGCAACTACGCCTGTCTATCACCTGCTGCCATGTTGGGACGTTGCGGTGCCGGTCCTTTCGAAGAGACTTCCTGACGATCTTGGCTTCACATCCGCTGAAGCCCTTGCTCAAGTCGGACCCTGGATTTCGATCGACCTTGCCCGTCCAGACTCGCATGAGCCGGACCAGACCGTATTCGGACCCGCACATCGTGTTCATGCTCTGATCGATACGGGCGCGGATTTCAACGTGGTAACGAACGCCTATGCCCATCAACTGGGCGCCCGTCCCGTAGATTTCATCGAGAGCTACAGCGTACACGGCGTCGCTGCCAAACCGGTGCCGGTGTATCTGTTGTGCTACAGGGTGCCGGAACTCGACGAGATGCGGATAGAACAGTTTGTTGGAACGGAGTTACCGCCCAATCTTCCGGTACTGTTCGGACGCATGTTCCTTTCAGGAAAAATCCTGATCTACGATGGCGTCCTGGGCAATCTTACCGTGGCCGCATGAGACTCATGTCAGTTTCGGCCGGGCTCCGAAGATTGCCGTGCCGACCCGCACATGGGTGGCGCCAAATGCCACCGCCGTTTCGTAATCCCCCGACATGCCCATGGAAAGTTGCGTGAGGCCGTTACGTTTTGCGAGATCTGCCAGCAGGGCAAAGTGGAGCGAAGGCTCCTCGTCAAACGGGGGAATGCACATGAGACCGACCACATCGAGCCCTGCGTCACGGGCCTGCGCCACCAGGGCATCGGTATCATCGGGCAGACAACCCGCCTTCTGATCCTCTTCACCCGTGTTGACCTGGATGAAACAGGCCGGTCGGCGACCCAGTTTTTCCATCGAACGGGCCAGGGCATGGACCAGCTTGGGCCGGTCGACACTTTCGATGACATCGAACAGGGCAACCGCGTCGTCAGACTTGTTGGTCTGCAGGGGTCCGATCAGATGGAGCTCGACACCCTCGAACACCGCCTTCAGTTCAGGCCACTTGCCCTGGGCTTCCTGCACGCGGTTTTCACCATAGACACGGTGGCCCGCTTCCAGAGCCGGGCGGATGCGTGCGCCGTCATGGGTCTTTGAGACCGCAACCAGCGTGACGGAGCCCTTGTCGCGGCCTGCCTCCTGTTCTGCAGCGGAAATCTCGGCCTTCACCGCATCCAGGTTTTCTCTGACATCGCTGTGGTCGTTCATGGTGCCTCATCCTCGAGATAGCCGAAGCGCCGCATTACCTCGCCGTGATCAGCGGCCAGCCTTGCGGCCTGTTCGGACGAGAGCATAGACCGCCAGGACCCGGAACGGCCACGCCGGAAGAACTTCTCCTGCTTGATCGAACGCTCCTGGAAGCCCGCCTGCGCCTCCTGACGGGCGAGCTGCTCGAAGCTGGTGTTCTCGATCGCCTTTTCGACCTGCTGTGGCGAGCGCTCCAGGCCCAGGAAGGCAACGACCCTGCCGAAAGCCTCTGCGGGCTGGTCGAGCATGTCTTCGTAGCGCAGTACCAGAACCGTGCCGGATGTCTGACGGGTCCAGCCGGTCACATTCTGGGACCAGCTTCCGATGAACTCGGTGACGCCCTTGTCGCTGGCGTCAGTCTGGGCATTCTCGCGCGCCATGGCGTCGATGGCCCCGTCGATGGAAAGGCCCAGATGGTCGGCATAGCTGACGGCAACATCACGGGGGTCGCGCACCATGTAGATCGAGCCAAGGGTGAGCTCGGGGTCGTGGCTGGGATGGCCCGCCAGCATGGTAAGCGCGGTATGGGTCTTCACAAACAGCGTGCCTGGCCTGCCTGCCGCCAGCGCCGCCTGCATGCGCGGACGCAGGCGGGCGATGTCCTCCCGGCTCAACTGGCGCGGATCCTGATCGGTGAGCGGCACATAGTGCTGATAGGCAGCGTCCATCAGCGCGCCCTTCGACATGGCGTTGAGGTCCAGCGGGCCACCCTTGTCGACAATCAGGTTGTGCAGGAAGGCCCGCATCCAGGTGTTGCCAGATTTGGGATAGCTGGCGAGCCAGAGGATCCTGCCCATCTCCGTCGGATCCTAAAATCCGTCCGGGATGTAGCCGAACCGGGCCATCTGTTCACGATGCGCCCCCACGACATCAGAGACCTGTTGGTCCGTCAGCACATCGCGCCACTGATCGGCCTTCCCTGCCCGGAAGAAGCGGTCCTGCGCAGGTGTGCGTTCTTGAAAGCCTTCCTTTGCTTCCTGGTCTGCAACCTTGTCGAACGCGCTCATCGCGACCGCGTTGGCAACGGTCGCATCATCGGCTTCAACACGCATGAAACGGGCAAGATCGCCAAAGGCCGCATGGGGATCGCCAAGCATGTCTTCATAACGCATGACATGCATCATGGGGCTGGCGCTGGCGGTCCAGCTCGCAACATGCTGCGACCAGGAGCCCATGACCTCATACACGTTGGTCGCATTGGTCGGCGTCGTAAACATGTCCCTGGCCATGATCGCGATGATCTCGTCGATGGTGAGACCCTGGTGGTGGGCATAGGAGACCGCGATATCAAGCGGATTGCGCACGACATAAACCGCGCCAGCGGTCACGCCCATGTTGATCGACGGTGTGCCGCGGACCATGACAAAGGCGCTGTGCGTCTTGACGGGAACAACCCCTTCGCCGGTGGCCGCGATCCGCTCTTGTACCTGCGGGCGCATGCGGGCGATGTCCTCGATGCTCCATTCCTGCCAGGGACGCTGGTCGAGCAGCGCAAAACCGGCCGTTCCCGGTTCCGCCAGCGTCGCCTCGCCGATCCGGTCCAGCGCGACCGGAGCACTGCCATCCCCCTTGAACAGATTGGCAAGAAACAGGCGCACCCAGGTATTGCCGGACTTGGGATAACTCGCGAGCCACAGGATCTTGCCCATGGGTTCACCAGCCCTCGGGCACGTACCCAAAGCGTGTCATCTGATCGCGATGGCGATCAACAATCTGGCGCGCCTGGTCTTCGCTGAGTTCACGCTGCCAGGCGCCGACGCCACCTTCACCAAAGAACCGGTCCTGATGGTCGCTCTTCTCGTTGAAACCCTGTTCGTCCTCCAGCTTGCGCAAGGACGCGATCGAGGCGTGATCGACGGCGCGCGCGACACGCTCTGGCTCCAGGTCGAGCTTCAGGAAACTGCACACCTTGCCGAACGCTTCGGAGGCATCCGCTGCAAGGTCTTCATAGCGCATGACGTGGACGGCCGGATTGGGCATGCGGGTCCAGCTCATCACATGTTGCGACCAGCCACCCTGAACAAACTCGGCCAGCGACTCGTTGCGTGGCAGCATGTGGTTGGGCGTACTCATGACCTTGATGATCTCATCGACCGGCACGCCGGCATGGCGTGCATAGGACGCTGCGACATCCAGGGGATTGCGCACGATATAGATCGCACCAGTGGTGGCTTCCATGTCAAAGGGCTGGCGTCCGGCCATGGGCACCAGGGCGGCATGGGTCTTCATGAAGGTCGGCTCGGGCGACAGCGTCGTCATGTGCTGCTGCATCTTCAGGCGCAGATCAGCGACCTCCTCGGTGGTCCAGCTCGCTGGGTCGCGGTCGTCGACTTCGGTATACCAGCGCAGCACGGTATCGGAGGTCGACATCCGGCTGACTTCCGAAAGAGGAAGCGGGTCGGGTGCATCTGCCAGCAGGTTGAACAGGAAGATGCGCATCCAGGTGTTGCCGGATTTGGGATAGCTCGCGATCCAGATGATCTTGCCCATAAGTCCTCAGTACCCTTCCGGCAGGTACCCGAACCTGGCCATCTGATCGTGGTGCGCCTCGCAGACCTTGGCGACCTGCTCGTCGGTCAACACGTCCTTCCATTGGCCGGACTTGCCGGAACGGAAGAAGTTCTTCTGCGCAACCGTGCGTTCGCTGAAGCCGTGCAGTTCTTCCTGCTTGCGCAGAACCTTGAAGGAGGAATTCTTGACTGCGCGTTCGATGCGCGAACGCGGAGTATCGAGCCGGAGAAACTTCACCAGGCTACCGAAACTCTTGACCGGATTGACCAGCATGTCCTCGTAGCGCATGACGTGGAGACCGGGATTGGGCCGGGCAGTCCAGCTTTCGACATGCTGGGACCAGGTTCCCATGGGTTCGTTGACCAGCGTTGGACCGTTGGGCGTCTCATAGTTCTTCAGGTTGAGAACTTCGATCTGCTGATCGATGGTGAGCCCCTGATGATCGGCAAAGGAAACCGTCACATCCAGCGGATTGCGGATGAGATAGACTGCGGCAGCCGTCACGTTCATGTTGATCGTGGGATGGCCGCGCAGGTGCAGGACTGCCAGATGGGTCTTGGCAAAAATCGTATGGGGCCGTGACGCCGCCAGAATCGCCTGTGCCCGCGGACGCATGGCCGCAACATCCTCGTTGCTCCACTCCTCCCAGGAGCGGGGGTCGAGGTCGCGATAGTGCGCGTTGGCCGCTTCGTTTGCCGTCAACAGGGTCATGTCGTTGATGTTGAACGACGTCTTGGGATCACGGAACAGGTTGTGCAGAAACGCACGGGTCCAGGTGTTGCCCGACTTGGGATAACTCGCAATCCAGATAATCTGGCCCAACGGTCAAGCCTCCAATTTCGTCTGTGGTTTGTAGCTATCGGGGAGATAGCCGAAACGCGCCATCTGGTCACCATGATCCTCGCAAATGCGGGCAATCTGTTCTCGGTTCAGCTCCTGTTTCCACTGACCGGCGACGCCCTTGCGGAAAAAGCGTTCCTGGTGATCGGGACGCTCGTTGAAACCCTTCTGCTCTTCCTGCTTGCGCAATTCCTTGAAGGATGCATTGCGGATCGCCTTGTCGAGGCGGGCGCGTGAGACATCAAGTTTCATGAAGGCAAGCGTGTCACCGAAGGTCTTGACCGGGTCTTCGAGCAGATCCTCGTAACGCACCACATGCAGGCTCTTGCTTTCCTGTGCCGTCCAACTCGACACATGCTGAGACCAGCTCCCCAGCGTTTCGGGCACGTTCCGGTCGGTCAGGGGTGTCGCAAAATTTCGTTGCGCCATGATCGTGATGGCCTCATCGATCGAGACCGCCTGAAAATCGGCAAAGGAAAGCAGGACATCCAGCGGGTTGCGCACGATGTAAATGGCACCGGCGGTGACACGCGTGTTGATCGTGGGTTGCCCCTCTACCTTGATCAGCGCGTTGTGGGTCTTGCAGAACACCGTGCCCTTCTGACCCTTGGCGATCATCTCGTGGACATGGGGCCGCATGCGCGCGATTTCGGCAGGTGACCACTGTTCGGGCGGACGCGGATTGGCGACACGGTACCAGCCCATGGAGGACTCACCTTGTGTCAGCGTACCGGTCATCTGGTTGATGTCTGCGGGTTGATCGGGGTCACGCAGGACGTTGTGCAGAAACGCCCGCATCCAGGTGTTGCCGGACTTCGGATAACTCGCAAGCCACAGGATGTTGCCCATCGTTCAGAATCCGTCGGGGATATAGTCGAAGCGTGCCATCTGCTCACGATGGTCGCCGACAATGGCCGCGATCTGCTCGTCGTTCAGGGCATCGCGCCACTGGCCGGAGGTTCCACTGCGGAAGAATCGCTCCTGGGAAGGTGAGCGCTCGACAAATCCGGTGGCATCTTCCTGGGCCCTCAGCTCCTTGAACGAGGAATGGCGCACCGCCTTCTCGATCCGCTCGGGCGGGCTGTCCACACCCAGAAACCGGACCACGCCGCCGAAGGTTGCCTGGGGATCATCCAGCATGTCCTCATAACGCACGACATGCAGGGCCGGGCTGGGTTTGGCGGTCCAGCTCCGGACATTCTGGGTCCAGCTTCCAAGCGGCGACGTGATGGCGTCGCCGTCGCGCGGCAGTTCGAAGTTCGCCATGCCCATGGCCTTGATCGCGATGTCGATCGTGACCCCCTGATAGTCGGCAAAGGATACCACCACGTCGAGCGGATTGCGCACGATGTAGATGGCGCCCGCGCTGACGGCCAGATCAACGGTCATGCTGCCACGCAGTTCGAACAAGGCGCTATGAATCTTGCAGAAGATGTTGCCCGATACCGAAGCTGCGATGGCCTGCTGAACCTTCGGACGCATGGCCGCGATCTCTTCTGCGCTCCATTCTGCCAGCGGTCGCGGATCAAGCGCTTGATACCAGTGCAGGCCGGTCTCCGACGTCGTGAGGTTGCCGCCGCCCAACTGGTTGAGCGGAATCGGCGCGTCAGGATTGCGGAAGAAGTGATGCAGAAAGGCGCGCATCCAGGTGTTTCCGGATTTGGGGTAACTGGCCAGCCACACGATCTTGCCCATCAGCAGCCTTCCGGAATGTAGCCGAAACGATCCATCTGCTCACGATGGTCCTCCACGATGCGCGCGACCTGTTCGTCGGTGAGACCCTTGCGCCAGCCACCGGACTTGCCGCTCCGGAAGAACCGCTCCTGTGCCGGAGACCGCTCGGAAAAGCCCGTCTTGTCCTCCTGGTTGCGCAGGACCTTGAAGGAGGAATGGCGCACGGCCTTTTCCAGGCGTGGACGCGGGGCGTCGATGCCCAGGAATTTGGCAACGCCGCTAAAGGTCGCCACCGGTTTGGCGATGAGGTCCTCATAGCGCACGACATGCAGGGCAGGATTGGGTTTACCGGTCCAGCTCTCGACATTCTGGGACCAGCTACCCAGGGGCTCGGACACATTGCCGGCGTCGCGGGGAAGTTCGAAGTTTCGCGCACCCAGCGCCGTGATGGCGACATCGACACTGATGCCCTGAAAGTCGGCATAGGACAGCACGACGTCGAGCGGATTGCGCACGATGTAGATGGCGCCCGCACTGACCGCCAGGTTGACGGTCATGCGGCCACGCAGCTCGAAGATCGCGCCATGAATCTTGCAGAAGATGTTGCCGGGTACGGACGCTGCGATGGCTTCATGGACCTCCAGGCGCATGGCATCGATTTCTTCCTGCGACCATTCCGCGGGAGGACGCGGATCCAGCGCCTGGTACCAGTTCATGGCCGTTTCGGCAGTCGTCAGATTGCCGCCGCCCAACTGTTCCAGCGGCAACGGACGATCCGGGTTCCGGAACAGGTTGTGCAGAAACGCGCGCATCCACGTGTTGCCGGATTTGGGATAGCTGGCCAGCCAGACGATCTTGCCCATCAGTAACCTTCCGGAACATAACCAAAGCGTGCCATCTGCTCACGGTGGACTGACACGACGGCGCGGACCTGTTCAGGCGTGAGTTCCTTGCGCCATCCGCCAGTCTTGCCGCCACGGAAGAAGCGATCCGCCTTCTTGCTCGCCTCCTCGAAGCCCCCGGCGGATTCCTGCTTCTGCACCTCGTCAAAGGACGAGAATGCAATGGCCTTCTTCAGGCGGTCGGGGTCGGGAGGAAGCCGCAGGAAGGCAACAAGCTTTCCAAAGGTTTCCTCCGGATTCTCGACCATGTCCTCGTAGCGCATGACATGCATGGCCGGATGAGGCCGGGCGGTCCAGCTTGCAACGTTCTGCGACCAGCTTCCGATCGGGTGGGGAACGCGATCATCACCACCCGGAGCCGTGTAATCCTCGCGCGCCATCACCTTGATGATGCCGTCATAATCGAGGCCCGAGTGGCTGGCATAAGAGGCGACAACATCAAGCGGGTTGCGCACGATGCAGACCGCCCCGGCAGTCACCTTCATGTTGAAGGCCGGCACACCCTGCCAGGGCAGGAGCGGACTGTGGGTTTTCACAAAGATGGAATCGGGCGTCTTGCTGGCGATCTCTTCCTGCACCTGGTGGCGCAGCTTTGCCACATCCCCCAAGCTCCATTGGCTTCGGGGCCGCTTGTCGAACATCTCGTACCAGGCCGACGCGACGTCGGAAGGCGACATTTCCGGGACTTCGTTGATCGATAGCGGCCTGGACGGATTCATGAACAGGTTGAGCAGGAAGATTCGCGTCCAGGTGTTGCCCGACTTGGGGAAGCTTGCCAGCCAGATGATGCGACTCATGGTCAGGTATCTCCCTGACGGGACTCGGGGAGATATCCGAACCGCGCCATTTGTTCGCCGTGACGGTCAACAATGGCGGAAACCTGCTTTGGCGAAAGAGTGTCACGCCAGCCGCCGGCCTTGCCGGATCGGAAAAAGTGGTCAGCATGTTCACTGCGTTCCCGGAAACCATCGCGTTCTTCCTGGTTGCGCAGGACCTTGAACGAGGCATGGCGGATCGCCTTGTCGATGCGCGGGCGTGGGGCCTGGAGCTGCAGGAACTTGACGACCTTGCCAAAGGCAGATTGCGGTCCGCTCAGCATGTCCTCGTAACGCACGACATGAAGGCCGGGATTGGGCCTGGCAGTCCAGCTTGCAACATGCTGGCTCCAGCTTCCGATCAGTTCCGAGACGGCCACCGGCGTACTGTCGGTGACCGTGTTGTCGCGCGCCATCAGGTCGATCACGTCATCGACGGTTGATCCCAGATGGTGCGCAAAGGAGAGCGCGACATCCAACGGATTGCGCACGATGTAGATAGCACCTGCGGTGACCTGCATGTTGACACTGGGATGCCCGGCCGTCTGCATCATGGCACTGTGGATCTTCACGAACCGGGTAGAGGGCAACTCGGCGGCAATCTGGGCCTGCACCTTCGGGCGCAGCGCCGCAACGGCGGCAGCATCAAGCTCTGAAGCCACCTTGCCCGAGAGACGTTCGTAGCGCCCAGGCTCGGAATCGCCTATGGCAACCGCACCCAGTTCGTTGATCCCGGCCGGCCGTTCCGCATTCGTCATCAGGTTGGTCAGAAAGGCGCGCATCCAGGTGTTGCCCGATTTCGGGTAGGAGGCGAGCCAGATAAGATTGCCCATCGACACCATCGTGATTTTCGCGTTCTGACTTAACACACCATGACGCCAAAGGGCCATGCCGGGAGCATCGCAAACAGAAAAGGGGCGACCCGAAGGCCGCCCCTTGACGTCGTATGCCTCCGATCGCGAGATCAGAAGCCGATGCTGATACCTGCACCGACCATGCGTGTCTCGTACTCACGGTTCACGACACCGTCATCGAAGGTATCAAGACCCAGAGCACCCGTAACAGCAATGCCCGGACCCAGGTCATATTGACCCATCAGACGATAAGCATCGAACTCATCGGTGATGTTCGCTCCGGCAACCAGGTTGCCGGCGGCATAGTCGATTTCCTGGTGCAACCAGTAGATACCGGCCGACCATATGGCGTCGGACCAGTAGGCCAGACCAACATCGAAGGATTCGGTATCGGTACCCGAGACATTATGCCAGTCGGTGGCGTTGAGGTACGAACCACCAAGACCCCAGTTGCCCCAGTAGAGTACCAGGCCGAGATCATAGGTATCCTCGTCTGCACCTGTCATTGTGCCGGGAGGATTGGAGATCGCCTTCTGGTTGACGCGCAGATAACCCGCCGCAACGGTCACGCCAAGATCACCCACGGCCCCATCGTAACGGCCAGCGACCGAGTAGACTTCACCATGCGTGAACGCAGGCGAGGTCGACGTGCCACCAACCTTGACGGGGAGCAGATACACACCGGCTGGGCGGGCTTCGGTGTTGTTCGGGGCATAGGAGACACCGAACTGGAAGCCGTTGAACACAGGTGTGAAGTAGTAGAGCGACGCATCATCAAAGGTAGAGTTCGGGAACGTCGCAAAGGTGGCATAGGCACCAGCGGCGAAACGCGAACGCAGTGTTCCGCCTGGGCCAATACCGGTTGAACCCGAACGTGCGAAGAACTGCGAGAGACCGTTTGCAAATACGGTCGGCGAGTTCGCCGCAAACAGATAGTTCAGATACGGCGCAGCCGTCGCCATGATGTAGGAGACGGGATCGTCGTTGCCGAAACGGAAGGTACCGAAGGAACCTTCAATCCAGGCGTAGTTCTCGTCGAGCTGATCGCCCTGGGTTTCACCCTCGATCTCGATGCGAACACCGACTTCGAGGCCATTGTCCAGAACCGTCGAACCGCGAAGCTGAACTTCACCGTCAAACTTGATGTCATGGTCGCCGAGGTTGAAACCAGGCTCAGCAGGCAGGGTGCCCGCAGCCGGATTGTCATCGTTATCGGCAAAGAACCACAACCAGTTGTGATAGCCGCCGACACTGAGTTCGATCGGGTCGGCAGCTTGCGCGTTCTGCGCAAGCAGACCTGCCGAAACCAGCGCGGTCGTTCCAAGTAGTACTTTCTTCATAAGCGCAAACCTCCTTGCAGCAGTCCTGATGTTCCATCACGACAACCTGGCACTTGAACGGTCCTGACCACGGTGAGCGCCGTGGCGGATTGAGAGGCCCGTCTTTGATGCTGGAGCGGTGCGGGGTTGAGGTCCTATACCGCGCCGACGGGCCTCGGCTTGCAGCCCATGTATGGAACGCCTCAAGGTGCTGGTAACGAATCAACGATGCCGTCAGTGACCTTCACGGACGCTTGAGAAATCAGGAGAGATTCTGCCGATCCGTCAAAGGGCATGCGGACGTGACCGTTAACCTGTCGTGCTGGATCGCGGCGCCGTGAAAACGGTTCGCGTTTGTGTGATGGGCCTGCCGAAATGGCCCGGACTGCCGCGTGGTCGGAAGAACCATGGTTGCGGCTGTCTGCCGTCCAGGCCAGAAGCCGTCATGTCAGGCAGAGACATTCTGCCTGGGGGCGCCTGGTCATAGCGCAAAAGAAAAGGGGCGACCCGAAGGCCGCCCCTTGACGTAGAAGTCTCTGATCGTGAGATCAGAAGCCGATCATGATACCGGCGCCGACCATCTGCGTCTCGTACTCGCGGTTCACAACACCATCTTCGAAGGTGTCGAGACCCAGCGCGCCCGTGACGGCAATGCCCGGACCCAGGTCATACTGACCCATCAGACGATAAGCATCGAACTCATCGGTGATGTCCACACCAGCAACCAGGTTGCCAGCGGCGTAGTCGATTTCCTGGTGCAACCAGTAGATACCTGCCGACCATGCTCCGTCCGACCAGTAGGCCAGACCGATGTCGAAGGCTTCCGTGTCGGTGCCCGAGACGTTATGCCAGTCCTGGTTGTTCAGGTACGAACCACCAAGACCCCAGTTGCCCCAGTAGAGCACCAGGCCGACGTCCCATGCATCCGAATCCGCACCCTGCAGCGTGCCGGCAGGGTTGGAGATGGCCTTCTGTTCCATGCGCATCCAGCCAGCGGCCACGGTCACACCGAGATCGCCAACGGAACCGTCGTAACGACCAGCGACCGAGTAGACTTCACCATGCGTGATCGCAGGCGAGGTCGACGCGGTGCCAATCTTGTTGGGGAGCAGATACACACCGGCTGGTTGGGCTTCGGTGTTGTTCGGGGCATAGGAGACACCGAACTGGAAGCCGTTGAACACAGGTGTGAAGTAGATGAGCTGCGCATCATCGAACGACTGGTTCGGGAACGTCGCGAAGGTGGCATATGCACCAGCGGCGAAACGCGAACGCAGCGTACCACCGGCAGTACCAATGCCCGTGGAGCCCGAACGTGCGAAGAACTGCGACAGACCGTTCGCGAACACGGTCGGCGAGTTGGCGCCGAAGACGTAGTTCAGGTACGGAGCGGCAGTTGCCATCTGCGCGGAGACGGGATCGTCGTTGCCGAAACGGAAGGTACCGAAGGAACCTTCAATCCAGGCGTAGTTCTCGTCGAGCTGATCGCCCTGGGTCTCGCCTTCGATCTCGATGCGAACACCGACTTCGAGGCCATTGTCCAGAACCGTCGAACCGCGAAGCTGAACTTCACCGTCAAACTTGATGTCATGGTCGCCGAAGTTAAAACCAGGCTCAGCAGGCAGGGTGCCCGCAGCCGGGTTGTCATCGTTCTTCGCGAAGAAGAACGCCCAGTCGTGATAACCACCAACACTCAACTCGATCGGATCGGCTGCCTGCGCGTTCTGCGCAACAAGACCCGCCGAGACAAGCGCCGTGGTTCCAAGAAGAACCTTTTTCATAAGCGCAAACCTCCTTTAAGGACTGCTCAAGTGCCAAGCGTCTTTCCGGAACGGAAAGGCTATCGACGTTTGACCCCTCCAACACCCTTGCTCTGACTTGCGTCGTTGCGTGGGGCCTCAACGTTGGAGTGGTCTCCCGCCGATTTCGCGAAACAAACCTAACAAGACAGACACGTGGATTTCCACGGCTTTCGACAGGGTTTGTTGCGTTTCCGGCGCACTGTTGCACGAATGCATCAATGTGGCCCACATTGGAACAGGTGCCACAGGCCCGAACCCTCGGACAGAGCGGTCATAACATTGCCGCAATAAGAGGTGACGGTCACCGGTAAGATCATGCTTGCCCGAAACCGTGTCCTGCGCCAAGGTGCGGCGCTTCTGGACCCGACAGGAACCCATCCGCCTTGACCTCACGTTTTCAAGCTTCCACGGACGTCAACAACACAACCTTTGCCACCTGGTGCTGCCGCGGCGCGGCCGTCATCCTGATGGCCGGGCTGCTTGGCGCCTGCGGCAATGTGACCTATGACGGTGTCGAAGACACGACCCAGACCTCGCAGGGCCGGTTCGAGCCGGATGTGAACGATCCCAACCGGCAGACCATTTTTGGCGCCGGCGGCATCAGCAACCTGTGGGACGAGACAAGACCGGACGAAGGCGGCGGTGCCGGTCTGGGCGTCAACGCGTTCCTGTGGCGCGCCTCGCTCGATACCTTTGCCTTTCTGCCTCCGATTTCGGCCGATCCGCTGGGCGGCGTGATCATCTATGACTGGTACGCATCGCCCGAAACGCCCAACGAGCGCTTCAAGGTGACGGTCTACATTCTCGATACCAGGCTGCGTGCCGACGGCGTGCAGGTGCAGGTCAACCGTCAGCTGCGCGGTGCTGATGGTGCCTGGTACGAGGCCGCGGTCGATCCCGCCACACCGGCCTCCCTGGTCGATGCGGTCCTGACCCGCGCGCGCCAGATGCGCATTGCCCAGCTGGGTCAATAACGCGGCATAAACAGGAAGAGATGCGATCCCGCGTGGATTTCACCGGGATCATGCTCTAGCTTGCGCGCCAATTCGCTCAGGCAGACAAAGACAATCCAATCATGGCACGCGAACGTTACAATTTCCGCGAGGCGGAACCCCGCTGGCGCGAAGTCTGGGAACAGGCCGGAACCTTCCGGGCCGGGCCGCCCGATGACCGCCCCAAGGCCTATGTCCTGGAGATGTTCCCCTATCCCAGCGGGCGCATTCATATGGGCCATGTGCGCAACTACGCCATGGGCGATCTGGTGGCGCGCTACAAACGCGCCCGTGGCTTCAACGTGCTCCATCCCATGGGTTGGGACGCGTTTGGCCTGCCGGCAGAGAACGCCGCCATGGCCAAGGGCGTGCATCCGCGCGAATGGACCTATGACAACATCCGGGCCATGCGCGGACAGCTGCAGTCCATGGGCCTTTCTCTCGACTGGTCACGCGAGATCGCGACCTGCCATCCCGAATACTACCGTCACCAGCAGAAGCTGTTCCTTGATTTCTTGAAGGTCGGCCTGGTTGACCGCCGCGAAGCCTGGGTCAACTGGGATCCGGTCGACCAGACCGTGCTGGCCAACGAGCAGGTGATCGACGGCAAGGGCTGGCGATCCGGCGCAACAGTCGAGAAACGTCAGCTGAATCAATGGGTTCTCAAGATCACGGAGTTTGCCGACGAACTGGCCGATGCCCTGACGGAGCTGAACCGCTGGCCCGACAAGGTCCGTCTGATGCAGACCAACTGGATCGGTCGTTCCGAAGGCCTCAAGATGCGGTTTGCCCTGAAAGACCGCGACGATCAGCTGGAAGTCTTCACGACACGCCATGACACGATCTTTGGCGCGAGCTTCATGGCACTTTCGCCCGAACACCCACTTAGCACGGCACTGGCCGCAACGGATCCCGCCCTGGGCGAGTTCATTGCCGAATGCGGCCGAATCGGCACCAGCGAGGAAGCCATCGAACGGGCCGAGAAACGCGGCCATGACACCGGCCTGAAGGCCATTCATCCCTTCGACGGTCGCGAACTGCCGGTCTATGTCGCCAACTTCGTGCTGATGGAATACGGCTCGGGCGCTATCTTCGGCTGCCCGGCCCATGACCAGCGCGACCTGGACTTTGCACGCAAGTACGCGTTGCCCGTCACCCCGGTCGTGGTCCCCGCCGATGCCAATGTTGCCGAGTTCCAGGTCGGGAACGAAGCCTTCAAGGGCGAGGGTCTTCTGGCCAATTCCGAGTTTCTTGACGGCATGACGGTGGATGCCGCCAAGGAAGAGATCGCATCGCGCCTGGAAGCCATGGGCCGGGCCGAACGCACGATCAACTATCGTCTGCGCGACTGGGGCATATCGCGCCAGCGCTACTGGGGCACGCCGATCCCCATCATCCACTGCGATGCCTGCGGCATTGTTCAGGTGCCCGATGATCAGCTGCCCGTTGCACTGCCCGAGGATGTCGTGATCGGTGAGGCCGGCAATCCGCTGGACCATCACCCGACCTGGAAACACGTCGTCTGCCCGGCCTGCGGCGCCGACGCCCTGCGCGATACCGACACGCTCGACACCTTTGTCGATTCCAGCTGGTACTTCCTGCGCTTCTGTTCGCCGCGCGACGAATCGCCCATGGACAAGGAAGCCGTGACCTACTGGATGCCGGTGGATCAGTACATCGGTGGTGTCGAGCACGCCGTGCTGCATCTTCTCTATTCACGCTTCTTCACGCGTGCCCTGCGTCGCTGCGGCTATCTCGACTTTGACGAGCCGTTCGAGGGCCTCTTTACGCAGGGCATGGTGACCCATGAAACCTACCAGGGCCCCGACGGCAGCTATCTCGAGCCCGGTGAGGTCGATCGGGCCGACGGCGGCGCGGTCGTGCGCCTGGAGGACTCGGCACCGGTGACGGTCGGCCGTTCCGAGAAGATGTCGAAGTCCAAACGCAACGTTGTCGATCCCGAACGCATTATTGCCGATTTCGGTGCCGATACCGCGCGCTGGTTCATGCTTTCGGATTCGCCGCCCGACCGCGATCTGGAATGGACCGATGGCGGCATCGCCGGTGCCCATCGCTTTGTCCAGCGCATCGCCCGTCTGGTCGGCGATGCGGTTGCGTCACTGCCCGCGCCGGGATCAGACAAGCCGGGATCGTTCGGGGCGACTGCGACAGGGCTGCGCCAGATCGTGCACAAGGCCATCGACGGCGTAACCGGCGACATCGAAGCCTTTCACTTCAACCGCTCGGTTGCCCGCATTCACGAACTCGCCAACGCCATCGGAGACTTCAAGGCAGACGATGCCGGCGACGGCTGGGCACATCGCGAGGCGCTGGAAACGCTGATCGTCCTGAGCGGACCCATGATGCCCCATCTGGCCGAAGAGATGTGGAAGGCTCTGGGGCATGAGGGCCTGCTGGCCGATGCAGCCTGGCCGGTTGCAGATGCATCCCTGATCGTCGAAGACAGCGTGACGATCGCGGTGCAGGTCAACGGAAAGATGCGCGCCAAGCTTGAACTGCCGCGCGACGGTGACAGGGACGCCATCGAGGCTGCGGCCATGGCAGACGACAATGTGCAGCGCGCCATGGCGGGTCTCACGGTACGCAAGGTCATCGTGGTGCCCAACAAGATCGTCAACATCGTTGTTGGCTGATGGTGTAGACTCCTGGTCATGAACTTCGCCTGCGACCCATCATGATCACGCGCCGCGCCATGCTTCACCTGGGCGGCCTGTCGGGATTTGCCCTGCTTTCCGGCTGCGGTTTTCAGCCTCTTTACGGCCAGCAGGCATCGGGCGGCGCCGTTTCGCCTGAGTTGGCCGCGATCGAGATCAACGAAATCGGCGAAGGCACGGAACGGCGCATCGGCCAGATTCTCAAGAACGAGCTGATCGATCGTTTTACGGCCGGCCAGGGCCGCCAACCGACACGGTATCGGTTGCTGGTTGAAATCGATCAGTCGACGGCGGCCCTGCAGATCCAGTCCAACGATACCGTGACCCGGTTCAATCTGGCGCTGAACGCCGACTTTGCGCTTTACGACAGCACATCCATGACCCTGCTCTACAGTTCAACCGCTCGTGCGACGGGGAGCTACGATGTCGTCGAATCCGAATACGCTACGCTGGTGGCCGAGCAGGCCACCGCCGAGGATGCGGCGCACGACCTCTCGGGCACCATCACCAATCTGCTCTCGTTCTATTTCGCCCGGCAGGGATGATCGGCGATGAAGATCGCAGCACGCCAGGTCGACGCCTTCTGCCGTAAGCCTGACCCCGCCGTGCGTGTGGTCCTTGTCTATGGCGCCGACACCGGCATGGTGCGCGAACGCGCGGATCTTATCGCTGCCAGTGCGGTGGAAGACCTTTCCGATCCGTTTCGTGTTGCAGAGCTTTCGGGCGATGCCGCAGCCTCCGATCCCGGGCTTCTGATTGACGAGGCCAGAGCCATGTCGCTGACCGGCGGGCGCCGTGTGGTGCGTGTGAAGGGTGCGGGCGACAAACTGACCGGTGCCGTCGAAGACCTGCTGGGTCGCCAGACCGGCGACACCCTGGTGGTCGTCGAGGCCGGCGAACTACAGGGCCGCTCGAAGCTTCGGAGCCTTCTGGAAAAGTCAGGAGGAGGCGCGGCCATCGCCTGCTACCGGGACGAAGGTCGAGATCTCTCCGGCATCGTTGATGCGACTCTGGGCGAACATGGCGTCCGAATTGATCGCGATGCCAAGGCGCTTCTGGTCGCCTATCTGGGCGGTGACCGGCGACAGACCCGCAACGAGATTGCCAAGCTGGCGCTCTATGCCGGTGAAGGTGCGACGGTATCGGTAGAGGATGTCGAGGCCGTGGTGGCCGACAGTTCGTTCCTCTCCCTGGACCGTATTGCCCAGGCGGTTTCGTCGGGTCGGCTTGATGATCTCGACCGCAGCCTGGAGCGCGCTCTGGCGGACCGCGAACAGCCGGTCAGCATCCTGGGTGCGGTGCGCCGACACATGACCCAACTGCAGTTGTTCCTGGCATTGCGCGAACGCGGCACGCCTGAAGATGCCGCGATCAGGGGTGCGAAGGTCTTTCACTTCCGGGCGATCGATGCCCTGAAAGCCGGGTCACGACGCTGGAACGCAGATCGCGCAATCCGCGCCCTGGGTCATCTGACCGAGGCGGAGATCCAATGCAAGACAACGGGCATGCCTGCCAACACGATCTGCCGGCGCGCCCTGTTTGATCTTGCCCGCGCGGCCCATGCGGCAGGGCGCCGTTGACAGACATGCGCCTGGACCATCTTCAGATCGCGATGCCGCCAGATTCGGAAGCGCAAGCCCGCGCCTTCTATAAAGATGCGCTTGGTCTGAAGAAAATTGCGAAACCTGCTGCACTCGCAACACGCGGCGGACTCTGGTTTTTGCTCAGCGATGGAGTCGGATTACACTTGGGGATTGATCATGATTTCCGGGCTGCAAGAAAGGCACATCCGGGCCTGATCCTGGATGATCTCGACGCACTGAGGAAACGCTTGTCTGACCTTGGTTTGACCGTGACTGATGACATCGACCCCTTCGGCCAGGAACGCATCTATGTCGATGATCCCTTTGGCAATCGGATTGAAGTGATCAGGAATGAGGCACGGCAGGCCCCGCAGTGAGCGTCTATGATTCCTATGTGATCTGCACCGCGCCACGCAGTGGCAGCACGCTGTTGTGCAAGCTGCTGATTGCGACCGGCGTCGCAGGTAATCCCGAATCCTATTTCCATGAGCCTTCCGTCGCGAGCTGGCGTAGGGAGCTCGGTCTTGCGCCTGATGCTGCCGGCTGCGAGCACGACGTCCTGGACGAAACGTTCAAGGCTGCGATCGCCGAAGGAAGTCTTGAGACCGGAATGTTCGGACTGCGACTGCAGCGCCATAGCTTTGACTTCTTTGTCGGGAAGCTCGCCATACTGCATCCGGAATGCACGCGGGATCGCGACCGCCTGGAAGCGGCGTTCGGCCGGACCTGCTTCATCCATCTTTCCCGGCACGACAAGGTCGAGCAGGCGGTCTCCTATGTGAAGGCGCAGCAAAGCGGCCTCTGGCACAAGGTACCCGACGGAACCGAGCTGGAACGCCTCTCGGAGCCCCAGGCGCTGACCTACGACGGCGACAGGATTGGGAACTGTGTCGCGGAGATGGAAGCCCACGATCGTGCCTGGGAAGACTGGTTTGACCGGGAAGACATCGAGCCCTTGCGCCTCTGTTACGAAACCTTCTCGGCAAGTCCGATCGAAACCCTGCGCGAGGTGCTGGTCTATCTGGGTCGCAATGGAGCGAAAGCCGATGGCGTGGAACCCGGTGTTGCGAAGCTGGCCGACGCGACGAGCCGTGCGTGGGTAAGGCGCTTCAAGGCCGGACAGAACGAAGTCTGACTTGGCTGTCAAACTGGCGGCCGATCAGGAAAGCAGCGCGCGGCAATCTTCTTCAGTTCTGAACCAACCGTGGCCGGGGCGGTGATTCCAGTCGGGCGATCATGTCGTCGAGCTGTTCCAAGCTGGCGTAGCTCAGGACCAGTTGACCGGCCTCACCCTTCGATTTGATCTCGACCTTCAGACCGGTCTGTTCGCTCAGTCGGTTCTGAAGGTCGCGCAAATCGGCGCTGATGGTTTCGCCGGTTTTGTCGCGTCGCTTTTTATCGGCCGTGCTGGTATCGCCGGCCTGCACCAGTGCTTCGGTTTCACGCACGGAGAGACCATCGCGGACGACGCGCTGGGCCAGGGCTTCGGGATCGTCGGCCATCAGCAGCGCGCGCCCATGTCCAGCGGTCAGCGCGCCAGTGTCGAGCATCGTGCGCAGAGCCGGTGGCAACTGCAGCAGGCGAATCATGTTGGCAATGTAGGAACGGCTCTTGCCAACCACGACACCGATCTGGCGCTGGTTAAGCTGAAACTCGTTGGCAAGACGCTCAAACCCGGCCGCCTCTTCCAGGGGGCCGAGGTCTTCCCGTTGCAGATTCTCGATCAGGCCGAGCTCAAGAACTTCCCGATCGGTGAGGTCGCGCACGATGACCGGGACGTCATGCATGCGCGCCTTCTGCGCGGCACGCCAACGACGTTCACCGGCCACAATCTCGAAGACACCGTCTTCGCCCCTGAGCGGGCGCACGACGATGGGCTGCATCATGCCGCTGTGCTGGAGCGACTGCGAGAGGCTTTCAAGCTCATCCTCGTTGAAGTGTGTTCGCGGCTGATACTTGCCAGGACGCAGATTGCCGATGGCTATCTGGCGCAGCCCCTCGCCCGACTCGGGCACTTGTGCACCTTTCGCGGCAACCGGCTCGCCCATCAGGGCGGAAAGACCACGGCCCAGACCTCTTGATTCACTCATCAGGCCGCTCCCTGCAGAACATGGCGCTGGGCGGCTTCACGGCGCAGCATTTCACCGGCCAAATGGACATAGGCCTGCGCACCTGAGCTGTGAAAAGCGTGTAACATCACAGGCTTACCGTAGGAGGGCGCCTCCGAGACACGGACATTGCGCGGGATCACGGTCTGGTAAACCTTGTCGCCCATGACCCGACGCACGTCATCGACCACCTCGCGCGAGAGACGGTTCCGCTTGTCGTACATGGTCAGAACAATACCCGAGACCGTGAGATCGGGATTGTAGGCCTGGCAAACCCGCTCGACCGTGTTGAGCAACATGGAGAGGCCCTCGAGTGCGAAAAACTCGCACTGCAGGGGCACCAGCACCTCATCGGCAGCGACCAGGGCGTTGAGGGTCAGCAGGCCCAGGGCGGGTGGACAGTCGATCAGGACGAGATCATAGTCACCCGCGAGTTCATCAAGCGCGGTCTTGAGCAGGGCATGGCGGTCGGGGATATCGACCAGTTCGATCTCGGCGCCCGAGAGGTCGACCGTTGCAGGGATGATCGAGAGGCCGGGAATGGAGGTTGCCATCGGCACCACCGCCGAAGCGCCCCGGGTCAGAAGATCATAGGTTGTCTGACGCCTGTCTGACGGTGCAATACCAAGTCCGGTGCTGGCATTGCCCTGGGAGTCGCTGTCGATGATCAGGATTTTCCGACCAACAGCAGCCAGCGCCGTCGCCAGATTGATGGTCGTCGTTGTCTTACCAACGCCACCTTTCTGGTTCGCCACCGCGATGATTTTTCGGGAATTGTCATACCCAAGTTCTTGTGTCAGACGATCTGTATCACACAAGGGGTTGGCATATGTGGGGTCAGAGATGGGGGTCATGGTACAACCTGTCGATCACGAGGAGACAGCCACGAGGGTCTGTCATACTTGTGTGACGACTGTACCACAGGTGCCATTGACGCGCTACGGCTTTCAACTCATCATCCACCGAACTGCCTTTGGGCAGAATTGCGACGCTTCCCTCGGTCATGAAACGCGCGACCATGGGAGCGAGCCGTTCGAGGGGTGCAACCGCCCTGGCGGTCACCACGTCGGCGGGCTCGGGAGGCATCGCCTCGACCCGGCAGGTGTGAATCAACGGCCTGACGCCCGCCGCGCCGGCGGCGGCATGAAGGAAAGCCGCCTTCTTCTGATCGCTCTCGACCAGTTCAACGCCCGGCACGCCCAGAATGGCAAAGACAAGGCCCGGTAGCCCCGCACCACTGCCAAGATCGACCAGCCGCCGGCATCCAGGAGGCACCAGACGGGCCAGTTGCGCGCAATCCACGATGTGACGGTTCCAGATATCGTCGATCGTGCTGGGCCCAATCAGGTTCATGCGGCCCTGCCATTCCAGCAGAATGGCGACATAGGCCTCCAGCTTCTCGCGTGTTTCACGTGAAACACCCAGCCGTTCACAGGCCGTCTCGGCGTTTAGAACCTCGGTCTGGTTGCTCACAATCTGGCCGCCTTGCGACGTACGTGGGCCATCAGGGCCTGCAGAGCGGCCGGCGTGACGCCTGGAATGCGCGCCGCCTGCCCCAGCGTCTCGGGCCTGGCGACGGCCAGCTTCTCGCGCATTTCCGTCGACAGACCGCCAATCACGGCAAAGTCCAGATCGGCTGGAAGGCGCAGGGCCTCATCCCGTCGCAGGGTTGCGATATCAGCCTCCATGCGATGGACGTAACCGGCATAACGGCCTGCAATCTCGACCTGCTCGAGCGCATGATCCGGCCAGCCGGCGATCTGTGGCCACAGGGATGACAGGCGCTCGCGCGTGGCATCTGGATAAGCAAAGAGGTCGATCAGACTGCGCCGACGACCGTCACGATTCACCGCCATGCCCACAGCGCAGGCCTCATCGGGCGAGACCGTGAGACCAGCAGCCTCGGCCAGCGCGCTTTCAACAGCTTCCTTACGCCGGGCGAAGGCCGCACGCCGCTCGGGCCCGACACAACCCGCAGCAAGCCCCTTGGGCGTCAGCCGCAGATCGGCGTTGTCGGCCCGCAACATCAGGCGGTACTCGGCGCGGCTGGTGAACATGCGGTAGGGCTCAGACGTACCGCGGGTTACGAGATCGTCGATCATCACACCCAGATAGGCTTCGGCACGATCAAAGGTGACCGCTTCACTGCCGCCGGCACGCCGGGCAGCATTCAGCCCCGCCACGAGCCCCTGGCCGCCAGCCTCTTCGTAACCTGTGGTTCCGTTGATCTGGCCAGCGAGATAAAGGCCAGGAATTCTGCGGGTTTCCAGCGTGTGATGCAGCTCGCGCGGATCGACAAAATCGTATTCGATGGCGTAGCCGTGCTGTTCGATCACGGCGGTCTCCAGGCCCGGAATGGTCGCCACAAGGGCGTCCTGCACATCGCGTGGCAGCGAGGTCGAGATGCCGTTGGGATAGACCGTGTCGGTGGTGATGCCCTCGGGTTCCAGAAAGATCTGATGACCGGGCTTTTCGGCAAACCGAACGACCTTGTCCTCGATGGAGGGACAGTAGCGCGGTCCCGTTCCGTCGATCTGGCCGGAATAGATCGGTGCACGATCAAGGTTCGCGCGAATGATAGCGTGCGTCGCCTCGGTCGTGTGGGTGATGTAGCAGGGAACCTGGGGCACCGTGATCGTCTGGGTCAGCGATGAAAACGGTACCGGTGGAGCATCACCTGGTTGAATCTTGCAGGCCTGCCAGTCGACAGTGCGCCCGTCCAGGCGCGGCGGCGTGCCCGTCTTCAGGCGCCCCAGTGCAAAAGCCAGGCGCTCCAGGGTGTGTGCCAGCCCTACCGCGGGGGCATCGCCAATGCGGCCCGCCGCCCAGGTTTCCTCACCCAGATGGACCATGCCACGCAGGAAGGTGCCCGTTGTGACCACGACAGCGCGGCAGGCAAGCTTCCGGCCATCGCTCAGGCCAAGACCGGCAATGGCACCGGAATCATCAAGGACAACGTCGTCGGCCTCCCCTTCCAGGATCACCAGATTATCCTGTTCGGCGAGCAGTTCCTGAATGGCGCCGGCATAGAGCACACGATCTGCCTGGGCTCGTGGGCCCCGCACGGCCGGACCCTTGCTGGCGTTGAGCATGCGGAACTGGATACCGGAACGGTCGATGGCGCGGCCCATCAGCCCGTCCAGGGCATCGATCTCACGTACCAGATGACCCTTGCCCAGTCCGCCAATGGCCGGATTACAGGACATCGCGCCGATGGTCGCGGCCTTGTGCGTGACCAGACAGGTCGCCGCACCGCAACGCGCAGACGCAGCAGCGGCCTCTGTACCGGCATGGCCGCCGCCAACCACAATCACATCAAAGGTGGTGTTCACGTTCATGGCGCGGAATGTAGGGACGCGGCGGGTCAAGGTCCAGCGCCGGGCTCCCTGATTCTCCTGATTATCAGCCCATCAGGCGATGGGATGGTGGGCTGGATGAAAAACGCGAAGACAACCCCATGCACCCCAACCTGGCGTAACGATGGTCAACACAAGTGAACAAATCCCGGAATCGGGGGGATAGCAAGTGGGTTTCCGGACGATCAGGATGTTTCACGTGAAACACCCCGGTCTATTTTCCGATGCAGAACTCCGAAAAGATCACATCCAGCAGGTCCTCGACATCAACCCTGCCCGTGATCCGGCCTAGCGCCGTCGCGGCCAGACGCAGATCCTCGGCAACCAGGGCCGCCTCTTCCCCATGTTGAGCGCGTTCCAGTGCGGCCGCAGCCTGTTCCAGTCCGGCCCTGTGCCGCTCCCGCGTGGGTCCGGCAAGCGCGCCGTCCCAGGACTCCCGGATGCGCTGTGACAACAGGGCTACCAGGTCGTCCAGGCCTTCGCCTGTGGTGCAGGAAACCGCCAGCGACGATGTTTCACGTGAAACAGGGTCAAGGTCGGACTTGTTGGCAACAACGATGGTGCTGTCATCCACCTGATCCCTCACGGCGGCCCAGGTCTTGTCCCAACGCGCGGCATCCACCAGCGCCAGCTTCAGATCGGCATCACGCGCGCGATCCAGCGCACGGCGCATGCCTTCGCGCTCCACAGCACCGGCATCCGTGCGCAATCCCGCCGTGTCGGCCAGGGTCACGGCAAAACCGGCGAGATCGAGCGTCACCTCGACGACATCGCGGGTCGTACCGGCCTCCGACGAGACAATCGCTGCCTCCCGGCGTGCCAGGCGGTTCAACAGGCTCGATTTCCCGACATTGGGAGCCCCCAGGATCACGATATGCAGGCCTTCACGCAGACGTTCGCCGCGCCGGTCATCGTCCAGATAGGCCAGGATTTCCGTGCGGAGCGTCCCGACCGCATCCATCAGGCCGGTCGTCACATCATCGGGCAGTTCTTCATCGGAAAAGTCGATCACGGCCTCGAGCCTGGCCATCAGCGCAACCAGACGATCCCGCCAACCGTCATAGGCCAGCGCCAGCGCGCCCTGCATCTGGGCCAGTGCCTGATCGCGCTGACGGCTGGTATCGGCCTCGACCAGATCCGCGACGGCTTCTGCCGCCGTGAGATCAAGCTTGCTGTTGAGCACAGCGCGACGGGTGAATTCACCGGGTTCAGCAGGACGCAGCCCCGGCAACCGGGCAAGCGCGTCCAGGACCCCCTGCACCACGGCGCGCCCGCCATGGACCTGAAACTCCGCCATGTCCTCGCCGGTCTCACTGGCAGGTCCCTGGAACCACAGGATCAGGGCCTCGTCGATCAGGTCGCCACTTTCGGGCTCCGTAATGCGCCGCAGCGCTGCAGTTCGCGGACTCGGGGTGTCCCTTCCCGTCAGGGCACGCACGGCATCCCCGGCAGCCGGTCCCGAAACCCGGATCACGGCCAAAGCCGCGCGGCCTGGCGCGGAAGAGAGGGCAAAGATCGTCATGACGGCATGTGTTTCACGTGAAACACCGGCTTCGCAAAGCCGGTGGCAGGATCACTTGGGGCCATCTTCGGGTTGGAGCATCAGGCGTTCGACGCGGCCGTTGCCGGCGATGTGGATGCGCAGGATCTCTTCCACGTCCTGCTCGGTCTCGTAACGATACCAGACCCCTTCGGGATAGATCACCATGGTCGGGCCCAGTTCGCACCGATCCAGGCAACCCGCGGCATTGATGCGGACGCCGGGAATGCCCAGTTCCTTGGTGCGGGCTTTCAGGTGATTGCGCAGAGCCTCGGCATTGCGGGCCTTGCAGCAGCCGCGCGGATGGCCTTCTGCCCGCTCGTTGGTGCAGCAGAAGACGTGGCGCGTGTAATAGGGAGCGGGATCGCTCACGCCTTGTCCTTTCCCTGACCAAGTTGCTGCCAGAAGCGCATCATCTGCTCCATGCCGTCACCGGAAGCACCCATCCAGGCCTTCAGCGCGGCTTCGGGCTCGAAGTTCTTTGCGGCTTCGGTCATGCGTTCCTTCATGTCGGCCATGATTTCGTCCTGCATGGGGCGGACATCGGGCATGCCCATGAAGGCACGGGCCTCCTCGGGCGTACAATCGACTTCGATGGTGATTTTCATATCTGCTCTCCCTGGCCCAAAACCCTACTCTGCGTTGGGTTGCGAAGATCGGGTCCGACAGCCACGTTACGGGCTCTGTCCCCATTAACGCAACGCCCGGCGGTTTCCTGCATGGATTTTCAGCGTAACAATCTCGACCAGGAGACCAGTCCCTATCTCCACCAGCACCGGGACAATCCGGTGCACTGGCAGCCCTGGGGCGCAGAAACCCTGGCCCATGCCAAGGCGCAGGACAAACCGATCCTGCTTTCGGTCGGTTATGCCGCCTGTCACTGGTGCCATGTGATGGCCCATGAGAGCTTTGAAAACTCCGCGATCGCCGATGTGATGAACGACCTCTTCGTCAACATCAAGGTCGACCGCGAGGAACGCCCCGACATCGACACAATCTATCAGACCGCATTGCAGCTGCTGGGCCAGCAGGGCGGCTGGCCGCTCACCATGTTCCTGACGCCCGATGGCGAACCCTTCTGGGGCGGCACCTACTTCCCCGGCACGCCGAAATACGGGCGTCCCGGATTCACCGACGTTCTGGTTGCCGTGGAAGACACGTTCCGCAACGGCAAGGAAAAGATCGACCAGAACCGGATGGCGCTGCAGGAGGCGCTCACCAAACTCTCAGCCAAACAGGGCGGTGGCACCCTGCCCGCCGATCTGGCCGACGTCTGCGCTGACAAGCTGATGCAGGTTGTCGACATGCGTTATGGCGGCATCGGCCAGGCCCCGAAGTTCCCCCATGTGCCCGATCTCGATCTGCTCTGGCGCGCCCATCGCAAGGGCCGCGGCGACAGCTTCGGGCGTGCCGTGCTGACCAGCGCCGATGCCATGGCCGAGGGCGGAATCTATGACCATCTGGGCGGCGGCTGGGCGCGCTACTCGGTGGACGAGATCTGGCTGGTGCCGCATTTCGAGAAGATGCTCTACGACAACAGCCAGTTAATCGAGCACTACACCCGCCTGTGGCTGGGCACCGGCCATGATCTCTACCGGCGCCGTGTGGCCGAAACCGTGACCTGGCTGCAGCGCGAGATGATGACAGCTGAGAGTGCGTTGTGCTCCAGCCTGGATGCCGATTCCGATGATGGGACCGGACACAGTGAAGAGGGCGCGTTTTATGTCTGGTCCGAAGCGCAGATTGATGATGCGCTGGGCGAGGATGCCGCGCTCTTCAAGAATCATTACGGCGTCACGCCCGAGGGCAACTGGGAAGGCAAGACCATCCTGAACCGTCTTGCCACGGGTGAGCCAGAGCCCGAGATCGAAGCCAGGCTTGCCGTGTCACGCGCAAAGCTGCTGGAGATCCGTGCGCCCCGCCCCCGCCCGGGCCTGGACGACAAGGTGCTGGCGGACTGGAACGGCCTGATGATCCGCGCCCTGGCCCGCGCCGGCGCTGCCTTTGGCCAGGACACCTGGATCACACAAGCGCGGCAGGCCTTTGACCACATCGTCGCCACCATGACCGACGGTCCGCGCCTGAAACACAGCGCGCGCGACTGCCGCGTGCTCGACGTCGCCATGATCGACGACTACAGCCACATGGCCGATGCCGCGCTCGCCCTGCTCGAAATCACCGGCGATGCCGGCCTCCTTGACCATGCCAGGACCTGGGTCGCCACGGCTGACACCCACTACTGGGACGATCAGGCCGGGGGTTACTTCTTTACCGCCGATCATGCCGAAGCGCTGATCGTGCGCACCAAAACCGCGCTCGACAATGCCACCCCATCAGGCAACGGAACCATGGTGGGTGTCAACGCCCGGTTGTGGCATTTGACTGGAGAAACCGGCTTTCGGGATCGCGCAGAAGCCATTGCTGCAACGTTTTCATCGGATATCCTGGCTAATCCGCTGGCCCATGCCGTCCTGATCAGCAATCTCGATCTACTCAATCATGCCGTGCAGATCGCGATCATTGGCGAACGTGGCGATCCCGCGACCGAAGCGCTTCTGGCCGAGGTCTGGAAGGCCGGACGCCAGGATACGGTCGTGTCGGTCATCGCTCCCGGGGAATCCCTGCCCGCTGGCCATCCCGCCGCCGGCAAGGGCCAGATCGACGGTTCCGCCACCGCCTATGTCTGCGAAGGCCCCGTCTGTTCGTTGCCGGTGAGCAGTGCGGATGCGCTGGTGAATCTGCTGGATCCGAAAAAAACCTGAACCAACGGTACGCGGCCTGCCACATTCAAGACTGGTTCAAATGACATCCGGCAGTGCAGACTCCAGGCACGCGAACTGGAGGACACATCATGGCAACAGCGATCCGCATTCATGAAGCGGGCGGGCCTGAACAGCTCAAGGTCGAAGACATCGACGTCAACGATCCCGCACCCGGTGAGGTGCTGATCCGCCACACCGCGGTGGGCCTCAACTTCATCGACATCTACCAGCGTTCGGGTCTCTACCCCATGGACCTGCCCGCGACGCTGGGCATGGAGGCCGCCGGGGTGGTCGAGGCCCTGGGTGACGGCGTGGCCGGGCTCGAGCCTGGCGACCGGATCGCTTACGCCATGGCCGGGAGGGCCTATTGCACGGCGCGCACGATCCCTGCCGACAAGGTGGTGAAGATTCCCGAATCCGTCGACGACGAGACCGCTGCCGCCATGATGCTGAAAGGCATGACGGTGGAGTACCTGCTGTGCCGCACCTTCCCGGTCGTGGCCGGACAGACCATCCTGTTTCACGCAGCAGCAGGCGGTGTCGGTCTGATCGCCTGCCAGTGGGCCAAGTCGATCGGGGCCACGGTGATCGGCACCGTGTCCACGGACGAAAAGGCTGAACTGGCGATGGCCCATGGCTGCGATCATGCGCTGATCACGGGTCGTGACGACATTGCCGCGCGGGTGAAGGACCTGACCGACGGCAAGGGCGTGCCCGTGGTCTATGACTCCGTTGGCGCCGATACTTTCGAGGCCTCCCTGGCCTCGCTCGCAACCCGCGGCATGATGGTTTCGTTCGGCCAGTCGTCAGGCCCGGTCACCAGTTTCAATCCCGCCAGACTGGCGGCGGGCGGATCGCTTTTCTACACCCGGCCAAGCCTCGCCAACTACACCGCCACACGCGAGGATCTGGAGCTTTCGACCCAGCGCCTGTTCAACATGGTGGGTTCCGGCAAGGTCGCGATCAACGTCAACCAGACCTATCCGCTCACCGAGACGGAACAGGCCCATCGCGATCTTGAAGGACGCCGGACGACCGGTTCCACGGTGCTGATACCATGAGCAACACGGTCACCGCCGTACGCGTGCATCACTATGGCGGGCCCGAGGTCATGCAACTCGAGCAGGTTGCCCTGGGCGATCCCGGGCCCGGTCAGGCCTTAGTGCGCAACACCGCCATCGCGCTCAATTTCTATGATGTCTATGAGCGCACAGGGCTCTATCCCGTCGATCTGCCTGCTCCGCTGGGCTGCGAATCCGCCGGTGTTGTCGAAGCCATCGGCGAGGATGTGCACGACATCAAGGTCGGCGACCGCGTCGCGGTTCTTGCCGGTCCGGGCAACTATGCTCAGGCCATGATCGCCGATGCCGGGCAGCTTGTGGTGCTGCCCGAGGGCATGGACGACAAGGTCGCCGCGGCCGCCATGACCAAGGCGATGACCGTCGAATACCTGCTGGAGCGATGCTTCAAGGTGCGGCGCGGCCAGACAATCCTGTTTCACGCCGCGGCAGGTGGTGTCGGCCTGATCGCGTGTCAGTGGGCCCAGGCATTGGGCGCACGTATCATCGGTACGGTCTCCACGACTGCGAAGGCCGAACTGGCGCGCCAGAACGGTTGCGATGTTCCACTGATCCTGGGTCAGGACAATCTGGTCGAACGGGTCATGGAAGAGACCAAGGGTGCAGGCGTTCCCGTGGTCTATGATTCCATCGGCAAGGACACATTCGAAGACAGTCTTGATTGCCTCGCGCGCCTGGGCATGCTGGTCTCGTTCGGCCAGTCATCGGGTGAGCCGCCGCCGTTCCAGCCGCGTCTTCTGGCCCAGCACGGATCGGCTTTCATCACCCGCCCCGACATGCACGACTACACAGCGACGCGCCAGGAACTGGTTTCCAGTGCCGATCGTGCGCTTTCGATGATCACCTCGGGCAAGATCCGCATCACGATCGGCCAGACCTTCCGGCTGGCCGACATCGTCGAAGCCCATGAAGCCCTGGAAAGAAGGCGCACCGTGGGGTCAACCGTGATCATTCCCTGATCGTCCTTCAGAACAGGAACAATCAGCCGGCGGTGAAGCGGCGCCAGATGGTGTCATCCAGGCTGTCGAGGAAGGCCTCGTGGCGGGCGATTTCCTCTTCGGTGGCATCGTGGGGCCGGGCCTCGCGATGTTCGCGGCTGGTTTCGGCCCCGCCTGCCTGGAACGTCGCCTCGTTCTTTTCAGGGGCAAGGGCAAGGTCGGCCTGGCGGCCGCCACGCAGTTCCAGATAGACCTGGGCCAGCAATTCGGCATCGAGCAGCGCGCCATGGCGTGTCCGCGCCGAAGCATCGACACCAAGACGTTTCATCAGGGCATCCAGGCTGTTGGCCTGGCCCGGATAGATCGTGCGGGCAAGGGCCAGCGAATCGGTCACCCGCTCACCACGGATGGTGTCCATGCCAATCTGCTTGAGTTCGTTGTTGAGGAACTTCAGGTCGAACTCGGCATTGTGGATGATCAGCATGCTGTCGGCGATGAAGTCGACAAACTCCTCGGCCTTGTCGCGGAACAGCGGCTGCTTGGCCAGAAACACATCCGACAGCCCGTGGACGTTAAAGGCTTCCAGCTCGTTCGCGCGTTGCGGATTGAGATAGCACTGCCAGGTCACACCCGTTGGCACCAGGTTGACGAGCTCCACACAGCCGATCTCGACCAGGCGATGGCCGTTGAGGACGTCAAGGCCCGTGGTTTCGGTATCAAGAACGATTTCGCGCATGGATCACTGTCTGGTTGGCTGGTGTCATCCTACACCCTTGTCCGGCTGATCGCGACAGGACCGGAGCACCGGGTTGTGCATGACTAACGCGGCGGCCAGATGTGGCCGTGGCAGTCTCTGAGCTCCCGTACCACCGACCCCACACAGCGCCAGGTCAGCCCTTTCGAGAGTCCGGTGGAGATCACGAAGTCGGCGCGCCGGCGTTTCTCGCTGTCGGGCATCTGCCGGGCGCGGATCTGTCCGAGCTTCTCAGCCGTCATCCCGGGCCGGGCCAGAACACGGCGGGCCTGGATGAAGTCCGGCGCGGAAACCACACAGACCGCATCGACACGTTTTTCGCCGCCGGTCTCATAGAGGAGCGGCACATCCATCACGACCAAATCAACACCACGGCGGCAGGCCTGTCGCAGGAAGCGATCACGCTCAGCACCAACCAGGGGATGCACACCGGCTTCCAGCGCCCGCATCGCATCGGCATCGCCCAGCACGGCCTTGCCCAGACGACCACGATCGACATGGGCATCACGGCCTGATCCCACAACGGCATCGGGCACCAGGTCGGCACTCACCGCAACCGCCGCGCCGCCGGGACCATAAAGCCGGTGCACCACAGCATCGGCGTCATGGACCAGGGCACCGTGCCTCGCGAACATCGACGCCACGGTCGATTTGCCCATACCGATGGAGCCTGTGAGACCAAGAACAACCATCACTGGCCTTCAGAGGTCTTCGGCGACATAGGCGTAGAGCGCGCCGTTGACTTCGGGCTCGCGGCCGTACCAAGCGGCAAAGCCGGGGCGCGCCTGATGGAGCAGCATGCCCAGGCCATCGACCGTGCGCAGATGGTGCCGGCCGGCCTCGGCCAGGAGACCGGTTTCGAGCGGAGCATAGACGAGGTCGTAGACCACGGCGTCTTCGGCCAGGGAGTCGAGCGCGATCTCCAGCACGGGCTGGCCTGTCATGCCAAGCTGGGTGCTGTTGACCAGCAGGCCCGCACCTTCAAGGGCGTCGCTGCGTTCCTCCCAGGCGACCAGTTCCACGGCAGGACCGAATTCGTCAGCCAGCGCCCGGGCACGTTCGGCGGTGCGGTTGGCCAGCCGGATGCCGGGCACGCCTGCTTCCAGCAACGCAACGATCACGGCACGACTGGCACCGCCAGCACCCAGCAACACGGCATCGCGGCCCGACGGCCAGCCCGGAGCGCGTTGTTCCAGGTTTTCCATGAAGCCGAAGGCATCGGTGTTGGTGGCAGAAAGGCTGCCGTCATCACGCACGATGATGGTGTTGGCCGCACCGATACGCCGGGCGATGTCGTCGGCCTCATCGGCCAGGGCCAGGGCTGCTTCCTTGTGCGGCAGGGTGACGTTGGCCCCGCGAAAGCCCAGATCGGGCAGCGCGCGCAGGGCGCGCTCGAAACCTCCCGGCGGGACGGCAAGCGGCACATAGGCACCATCGATGCGATAGGACTCAAGCCAGAACCCGTGCAGGCGCGGGGAGCGCGAATGGGCAACCGGCCAGCCCATGACACCGGCCAGCATGGTCTTTCCCGAATGGATCATGTCGCCAGCACTCCCTGTGTCCGCAACTGATCGAGCACCTGCACCATGGGCAGACCGACAATGGCAAAGAAGTCACCGTCTATCCGGGCAAAGAGCTGCAGGCCCCGTCCCTCGACCTGGTAACAGCCTACACTGGCACAGGCCGCTTCGCCGATCTCGGCCAGATAGGCATCAAGCCAGGCATCCGAAAAGTTTCGCATGGTCATCGAGGCCACAGCCGTGTGATGCCAGATCCGCCCCTCGTCGCGCACCAGCACGGCCGAGGTCACCAGCCGGTGGGTCCTTCCGCGCATGGCCTGGAGATGTTCACGGGCTTCCTCCATGGAGGTCGCCTTGTCGAACCAGCGGCCCTCGCATTCCAGCATCGAATCCGAACCCAGCACGAGGATGCCTGGATGGCGCGCACTGATACGCCGGGCTTTAATTTCGGCAAGGGTCTCGGCGGCCCGTTCGACGCTCGCACCCTCTGCTCCCAGGGACTGCTTGACGGCATCCTCATCGATGCTGGCGGCTTCCACGTCAAACACCACACCGGCATTCTCCAGCATGGCCCGGCGACCGGCACTGGCCGATGCCAGGATGAGAGGGGTGCGGTCAGCAGGCATCACGGCAGGGCCCCGAAGCGTTCCTGATAGAGTTGCAGGATGGCGGCCGCCGTTTCTTCGATGGATCGGCGTGTCACATCGATGACGGGCCAGTCGTTCTCTTCATAGAGTTTGCGGGCATAGGCCAGTTCCCGGCGCACGGCAGCGGGTTCGACATAATCGCTCTCGCCTTCCTGCTTCAGCATGGTCATGCGGTTCTTGCGCACCTGGACCAGCCGATCCGCACTCTGGATCAGGGCGACGACAAGCGGACGTTTGGCCCTCAGCAATTCGTCAGGCACGGGCACGCTGGGCACGATCGGCACGTTGGCGGCTTTCAGACCCCGGTTGGCAAGATAGAAACAGGTCGGGGTCTTGGAGGTACGCGAGACACCCACAACGATGACATCGGCTTCATCGATATCATAGGGCGACTGGCCGTCATCATGACGCAGGACGAACTGGATGGCATCGACCCGGGCAAAGTAGTCGGCATCAAGGGTGTGCTGTTCGCCGGGCAGGCCCTTCACCGGCTGCCCAAGATAGGTCGAGAGCACGCCCAGGACGGGATCGAGCACAGGCACGCAGGGAACGCTGAGCTTCTGGCAGCCAAGGGTGAGCTGATCACGCCTTGCCTGGTCGACCAACGTATAGATCACCACACCGGGATTGGCCTCGATGGCGGCAAGCACGCGATCCATCTGGCGCGTCGAGCGTATAAGGGCCCAGACATGTTCCACAGCCTCGACATCCTCGAACTGCGCCACGGCGGCATGGGCGACCGAAAGAATCGTCTCGCCGGTGGCATCCGACACCAGATGGAAGTGAAAGTCCGTCATGGGCTTGTGGGCGTATCGTGGATCATCGGGGATAAGTCGCCGGTATTGCACAGACGCGCAACCCCCATCCACATCATGCGAGTTTCAGACCGCTTTTGTCCCCATGGGGAACATCGCCAAACGCGCCCTGTGGAAGGTAACGCACGGGATGTGAATCGATGGAGGCCTTTCACAAGCGATCCACAAGATTTCCCACAAGGCGACTCGGCGGAGAATCCGTGTTGTCCCTGATTCCCGCACACCACTATGTCAGCGCCTTCCTCAGGGTCCACAACCCTGTCGGTGACTCACGCCACAAACAGCTATCCAAGACATGGACAGGGATTCACTACTACCACAACCTTTTAGACCTTCTTTTATTGAAGGGGGGAAGGGTGTAAGTCCCCACTTCGTGAACACATCATCGCCTCTCCCAACCCCCGTGACCCCACGCCTGATCAAGGCTCTGGGCGGTCAACGCATGGACCCCGTACCGATCTGGCTGATGCGCCAGGCCGGCCGGTACCTGCCGGAATACCGTGCCCTGCGTGAGGAGGCCGGCGACTTCCTGACCTGTGCCAACACGCCAGAGATCGCAACCGAGATCACCCTGCAGCCGATCCGGCGCTTTGCGTTTGATGCTGCCATCGTGTTCTCCGATATCCTGATCATCCCCGATGCCATGGGCCGCAATCTGCGCTTTGCCGAGGGCGAAGGTCCGCTCCTCGATCCGCTTGAGGGCGCCGGGGACGTTGCATCGCTTGATCCCGAATGCGTGGTTCCAGGCAACCAGCCGTTGATGGATACGCTTGGCAGGGTGCGTGCTGCGCTTGATCCCGACACCGCGCTGATCGGATTTGCCGGTGCGCCCTTCACCCTTGCCGCCTACATGATCGACGGGCGCGGTGGCGGAGACTTTCCCCGGACACGGGACCTGATGCGTGACGATCCCGATCTGCTGGATCGTCTGCTCGATGTGCTCTCGCGTTCTGTCGCTGCGCTGCTGATCGGCGAGATCGATGCCGGTGCCCAGGCTGTGCAGCTTTTCGACAGCTGGGCAGGTCTGCTGAACGGTTTTGCCTTCGATCGCTGGTCCATTGGGCCCGCGCGCCAGATCGTGGCCGAGGTCCATGCTGCACGGCCGGGCATTCCCTTCATCGGGTTTCCCCGCGGTGCCGGTGATGCCTACGCGCGTTATCGCGCCGAGACGGGCATTGATGTTCTCCAGATTGATCAGGGTGTTTCGCTGCCAGCCATGGCGGATTTGCAACGTGGCGGGCCCATCCAGGGCAATCTGGATCCCGAGCTGTTGCTGGCTGGTGGCGATGCCTTGCGTGCGGGAGCAAGGGCCATTCTCGATGCCGCAGGCGAGGGTCCCCATGTCTTCAACCTGGGTCACGGCGTGATCAAGGAAACCCCGCCCGACCACGTCGCTGAACTGGTGGCGACGGTGCGCGGTCATCATCGGGAGATGCCGTCATGACGCGCACGGCCGTGGTGCTCTTCAATCTGGGTGGTCCCGATTCGCCTGATGCGATCCAGCCCTTTCTCAACAACCTCTTCAACGATCCCGCAATCATCGGCCTGCCCTGGCCGCTGCGCCCGCTCCTGGCGTCGGTCATTTCCAACAAACGCCAGAAGGAAGCCCGCAAGATCTATGCGCTGATCGGCGGCAAGTCCCCGCTGCTGGAAGAAACCCGTGCCCAGGCAGCCAAGCTGGAAGCGGCCCTGGATGATGAGGAAACCCGGGTCTTCATCTCCATGCGTTACTGGCATCCCATGGCCCAGGACACGGCGATGGAGGTCGCTGCCTTTGCACCCAATCGCGTGATCCTGCTGCCGCTCTATCCGCAATTCTCGACCACCACGACGGGCTCGTCGATGCAGGCATGGCACCGTGCCGCAGAAAAGGCCGGGATCAAGGCCCCGACCAAAGCGGTGTGCTGTTATCCCATGCATGAGGGCCTGATTGCTGCCCATGCCGCCCTGCTCGATCGTACCCTCGACAAGGCGGGCGATCAGCCGGTTCGGGTCCTCTTCTCGGCCCACGGCCTGCCCGAAAAGATCGTCAAGGCAGGCGATCCCTATCAGTGGCAGATCGAACAGACCGCCGCGGCGGTGGTCGCAAAACTGGCCAGACCCGATCTGGACTGGCAGGTCTGTTACCAGTCACGCGTGGGGCCGCTGACCTGGATCGGTCCCTCAACCGATGATGAAATCAAACGCGCGGGCAAGGAGGGCAAGGGTGCTGTCGTGGTGCCGATCGCCTTTGTCTCGGAACATTCCGAAACCCTGGTCGAGCTTGATATCGAATATGCCGAAATGGCCGGCAAGAACGGCTGTGCGCCCTATCTGCGGGTTCCGGCACTGGGTGTCGAAGAGGCTTTCATCGAAGGCCTTGCCGGCATTGTGCGCACCACCCTGGAGCCGGGTGCCCCTGATCTTGGACCCGATACCGGCCGACGGCTGTGCCCCGGTGCCTGGGGCAAGTGTCCCTGCATGGAGGCCTGACCATGGAAGGGTTTCTGGGCGGCGCCTATATCTGGATCAAGGCATTCCACATCATTGCTGTGATCGCCTGGATGGCGGGCATGCTCTATCTGCCGCGGCTCTTTGCCTATCACGTCGATGCCGAAATCGGATCGGTGCAGTCGGAAACCTTCAAGGTGATGGAACGGCGCCTGCTGCGCGGCATTATCAACCCCGCCATGATCCTGGTCTTCGTGCTGGGTGGCCTGCTGTTTTTCGACCGCGGCATGGGCATCTGGAGCGAGGGCTGGTGGTATGTGAAGCTGGTCGCGGTCATCGTGATGGTGGGCCTTCATGGTGAGCTGTCACGCTGGCGCCGCGCCTTTGCCGAGGACCGCAACACCCGATCGGCGCGTTTCTACAAGTTCGTGAACGAGGTGCCCGCGGTGCTGATGGTCGTCATCGTCATCATGGTCGTGGTAAAGCCGTTCTGATGAAACCAACCCCGCAACTCTGGTCCAAGGCTGTTATGCTGGGCGGCCTCTTCTCGCTCATCGCCTACATGATGGTCTGGCCCTATTCGATCCAGTCCCTGATGTTTGCCTTTCCGCTGCTGCTGCCGTTCATGGGGGCAATATTCACGCTGAAGCTGGGCCTGGCGTTTCTGGAAAAGAGCGGGCTTTCCATGCTGCGGGCCTTCCTGGCGGCATCGTTCCTGGTCGCGCTTGTCATGGCGCTGTTGATGGTCGTCTTCGTGCACCTGATCGGCGATATCGCGGGCAACGACATGAGTTTCACGGCGGCCAGCCTCTCGGGCACGGTGACGCTTTTCGTGCCCTGGGGTCTCTGGGCCGCCTGGCCCGCAGCGGTGGGCCTGTGGTGCATTCTGAAGAATGACCCCGCGCTGGCACCCGGCAAGTAGGCGTCTGCCCCAGCGTCCACCGTCACCTCGAAGTCGTTGACTCCCGCGCGATCCGCGCTTATTTCTAGGGCTCCAACGAAGCGCAACAACCGGCATCAGACCGGTTCGCGACCCAGGGCCCAAGCGTTCTGCACCGGGCCGGTTCGACAAGCGTAACCCCACTCTTTCTTCACTTCAGACGACCCACGGGAAGTCTCCCCGTCGTCCCATACAAGGTCCCACATGACCGTTACCGAATCCGAAACAACCGACGATTCCATCGTCGCGAAAGCCTCCGAATACAACTCGCTCAGCCTTCAGGAACTGAAGGAACGCAAGCCCGAGGACCTTCTGGCCTTTGGCGAGGAACTGGGCATCGAAAGCGCCAGCGTGCTGCGCAAGCAGGACCTGATGTTCGCCATCCTCAAGGAAATGGCCGAACAGGACGTGCCGATCTTCGGGCGCGGGGTTCTGGAAATCCTGCCCGACGGCTTCGGCTTTCTGCGCAGCCCTGAATCAAATTACCTGCCCGGGCCCGATGACATCTATGTCAGCCCCAGCCAGATGCGCCGCTTTGCGCTCAAGACCGGCGACACGGTCGAGGGCCAGATCCGCAGCCCGAAGGAAAACGAGCGTTACTTCGCCCTGCTGAAGGTCAACCACATCAACTTCGAGGATCCCGAATCCACACGCCACCGCGTGCCGTTCGACAACCTCACCCCGCTCTACCCGGAAGAAAAGCTCGATCTGGAAATCCAGGACCCCACGCGTCAGGATCTCTCGACCCGCGTGATCGAACTGGTCTCTCCCCTGGGCAAGGGCCAGCGCGCGCTGCTCACCTCACCCCCACGCGCGGGCAAGACTGTGCTGATGCAGAACATCGCGCACGCCATCGAAGCCAACCATCCCGAAGTCTACCTGCTGGTCCTGCTCATCGATGAGCGGCCCGAGGAAGTCACCGACATGCAGCGCCAGGTCAAGGGCGAGGTCATTGCCTCGACCTTCGACGAGCCGCCCACGCGCCATGTCGCGGTTTCGGAAATGGTGATCGAAAAGGCCAAGCGTCTGGTCGAGCAGAAGCGCGATGTCGTAATCCTGCTGGACTCCATCACCCGTCTGGCGCGCGCCTACAACACCGTGGTGCCGAGTTCCGGCAAGGTGCTGACCGGTGGTGTCGACGCCAACGCCCTGCAGCGTCCCAAGCGTTTCTTTGGTGCCGCCCGCAACATCGAAGGCGGAGGAAGCCTCACCATCATCGCCACCGCGCTGATCGATACCGGCAGCCGCATGGACGAGGTCATCTTCGAAGAGTTCAAGGGTACGGGTAACTCCGAAATCGTCATGGACCGCAAGATCGCCGACAAGCGCATCTTCCCCGCGATCGATGTCGGCAAATCAGGCACCCGCAAGGAAGAGCTCCTGGTCGGCAAAGGCCAGCTCGCCAAGATGTGGGTCCTGCGCCGCATCCTGATGCCCATGGGCCCGGTCGATGCCATGGAATTCCTGATGGAGAAGCTCAAACACACCAAGAACAACGACGACTTCTTCGACTCGATGAACACGTAACGGAAAGGGCCGCTTCAGAGCGGCCCTTTTTGTTTGTGGGATGCGGTGTTTGACCCCTGTCCGTCGGCACGGCACGGTTGTGTCATGCGCTCCCTGTTCTTCACCGCCGCTCTTCTCCTGCTGGTCGTCCAAAACCCCGCGTATGCCGGCTGGGAGAACACCGACTGGGGCATGACGCGTGAAGAGGTGATGGCGGCAACGGGTGGTGATGCCAGAGAACCCCGGGAAGCTGATTGGGCAGAATTCAGCGGCTTCATCGAGCTTTTCTTTGAACCCTCTCTCGTGATGAACGACGCCCTATCAGGCCATGACGTGCTTGTGCTCTTCAGGCTGGAGCAGGACCGCCTGACGGAAGTTGCGCTGATGCCCTCTCGGGATGGTCAGCAGGCCTGCGACATCCTGTTTGTCCAATGGCAGGATCGCCTGGGAGAGCCAGAGGCACGCCACACCATCTTCGGGCAGTATCCTCGGGAACACTGCAGGCTGGCTGAAACCTGGCAACATCCCCAGACGCAGAGCCGGGTGACTTATGAGAATTGCAGCCTGGCTATCGTAGGTCAGACCGACTGCCTTCGGGACTGGCAAAGGTCTGCCGAGCTCGAGACGGCGATCCAGGCACTTGGAGCCTGCGCTACGGAGCGGATGGATAGCCAGGATTGTGGCGAGCATTCAGAACGGCTGGTCGATCTGATGTACTCCGACGGGGGTCCCATGGATTGTGATGTTGAGCAATTTGGCGTCGAAGACCGATGTGTCGTGCATCTCGTCGCTTGGGAAGACAAGGAATAGAAATGCACCGCTTGTGCTGTGTCCTAGCCCTCTTTGCCACTCTGCTCGCTTCTGGTGCAGAAGCGGGTTGGGAGAACACCGAATGGGGCATGACGCCTGAGGAAGTCAGAGCGGTAACGCCAGTGGTGCTGGAGACCAACCCATTGCTGGCGTCGGGTGAAATCCGTGGTGAAGCGTGGGCTGTAGTCCTGAGTGAAGTCAGGAAACATGATGAACCCGGTACCTCCACACACTACTTCTTTGATGACGGAGGCTTGGTGGTCGTTTTTCAGTACAATTTGCTTTGGGGCGATGGGGCAACATCAGCTTGCGATGGCGCACTTGATGATCTGATCGCTGAATATGGTGTTCCCCAAACGGAGGGTATTACGCAGGGAGATGCCCCCAATTCCATGGATTATCTGTTCAGCAAAGGTGCCGACGGCACCTTGGTGAAGGTACGAAATACAATGTACGACGATGACTCTGGCCCCTTCTTTGAAGTTTGCCTGATCGGGTTCCACGGCCGTACCGATTGATGCAACTCCCTCCCCACATCCCACAGCACCGCACCCTTTGATCCCTTGCCCTGGTCGGCTATCACTCCGGCTCCTCTTTCTGCTCCGGTGATTCCATGTCCGATGTCCAGATCAAACGTGCGCTGCTTTCGGTTTCCGACAAGACGGGGCTGGTCGAGTTTGCCCGGGCGCTCCATGACCATGGGGTCGAGCTGATTTCGACGGGTGGCACCGCCAAGGCGATCAATGAGGCGGGCCTGCCGGTGCGCGAGGTTGCCGACCTCACGGGTTTCCCCGAGATGATGGACGGGCGGGTCAAGACGCTCCATCCCACGGTCCATGGCGGCATTCTGGCAAGGCGTGATCTCGACAGCCATGTCGCGGCAATGGAGGAACACGGCATCGGGGGCATCGATCTGGTGGTGGTGAACCTCTATCCCTTCGAGGCGACGGTCGGGCGAGGCGCGCGCTGGGACGAGATCGTCGAGAATGTCGATATCGGCGGGCCGGCCATGATCCGCTCGGCGGCCAAGAACCATGCCTTTG